>DAOUET010000091.1:0-2274 GCA_034430155.1 Anaerolineales bacterium | reverse complement strand
GTGACGGCCACCTTGTGGGATGTACCTTCGAATGCTGTCATCTCGGTTGCTAGGTATTCAAATGTCGATCCAGTAGACCCTATCGGTAACCTGGTATTTGGGAATACCAATGGGGTTGGGGGTGGTTGCTCTGGAGGGAGTGACAACAGTGCGTACTCATTCAACTTGACAACTAGTGTTGATGGTGCCGTTGTTTATGCAGCGATTGCAAAACGACATAAACCTCACTATCCCGGCGATGGATATACCGAGCGAGTTGAAATTGGCCAAGGCAGTGGTGGAGATGTGGCTGGTGTCGCTGTGGAGGATCAAACCGTAGCAACCGCATCCATAGTTAATGTCGATGGCTCTTTCAGCAGCAGCGTTGACTGGGCGGTGATCGGGCTGGAAATCAAGCCAGCATCTTGACTAAATTGAATGATAATAATTTGCTGACTGCTTTGTAAAGTTATTCGCCGTATACACTTGTATCAAGAATAAATATAAGGGCAGTTTGATGGGTGTGTGCAGGATTTTTTCTGCACACATTTCATTTAAATTCCAATGAGGACTAGGAGAAAAAGACTTAACGAGACATTTTCCAGATAAGTTCAACCTCTAAAAGGGTTTCAATTAAAAAATTTCAGAAAATCAACAACCAAGAGAATATGAAGGCTCTTAAGGGTTCATTGGTACTTTTACACCATTGACGGTGATTCTCGCAGCATATACCATCGATAATGTAAGGAAAGTATAACTTCAATCGTTTGTTATATATTCTTATTTGAAAGGTCAGACGCGGTGGCGTTATGGAACAGGATTAATCAACACACCAAGGTAAGGGAAACATGATGTTGTTCTTTTGCAATGGTGAGACACCCATTCTCATTCGGTCGATCATTTTTATACGTTCATAGCCGATAGGCAACCGACGCAAGGAGGTTCGAATGCGAACGAAATCCATGTTAGCTACCATCATACTGTTCTTGGTTCTGGTAGGGTCTTTCTACTACGAACGACCGACAATGGCAATAGGATCAACGCAGTTCTCTAAAATTATTGAAGCATCCCCTACGCCATCTGCCAATGTAATAGAAGGCGATATTTATACAGAGAACAGTTATGTTTTTATCCCAATTATTTTCGCGGGCACTTCGGCAATCATTACCCCGAAACCTCAAATTGGAATTTGGATTTCCAGCGAAGAACTCGCTAAGCTGCCAACTTCGGGTCCTGCTTGGAAAAATCTAAAAGAAGCTGCGGATGAGAATGCTGGGACACCGGATTTGAGCAATCAGAATGACAAGACAAATGTGCTTATCCTAGCAAAGGCATTAGTCTTTGCCCGAACGGGTGAGGCAAAATACCGGGACCAGGTGATGGAAGCCTTGCAGGTGCTCACATATGGGAATACCGAATCAGGAGGTAGGGCTCTGGCGCTCGGACGTGAATTAGGGGCTTACGTGATTGCAGCCGATCTGATCAATCTGGCTGAATATAATCCAAGTTTGGATGTCCAATTTCGTCAGAAGCTACGGGAGTTGCTCAATAAGAAAATCGAAGGTTGGGGAAGCGACAATCGGTCTTTGGTGGATACGCACGAATTGCGTCCGAACAATTGGGGCACCCACGCTGGTGCTTCTCGGGCAGCAATTGCAGTCTATCTAGGCGATAAGGCGGAGCTGGAGCGCACAGCAAAGGTTTTCCATGGCTATCTGGGCGACCTTTCCGCTTATAACGGCTTCCAATTTGATGATGATTTGTCGTGGGCTTGTGATCCTAATCACCCTTCAGGTGTTAATCCTATGGGGTGCATGAAGGGTGGTCATTCTATAGATGGCGCTTTACCCGAAGAGATGCGTCGTGGAGGCAGTTTCCAGTGGCCACCCCAACAGACCGGTTATCCATGGGAGGGGTTGCAGGGTGCTGTCGTCCAGGCGGAAATCCTCTACCGGGCTGGATATCCGACCTGGCAGTGGGAAAACAACGCCTTGCTGCGGGCGGTCCAGTTTTTATATGGTCTCGGCTGGGAACCAGAATCCGATGATCGCTGGCAATTATGGTTGATAAACAGTGCCTATGGAACATCCTTCCCTGTTTCCAGCCCAGTAAATCCTGGTAAGAACATGGGATGGACTGATTGGACTCATCCTGGGGACTGATAGGGCGCCACTAGATTATCGCTAATAAATTTTCTCGGGTTTCCACAGGATAAGCTAATCAAAATGAGAAGGAATAAAGGAACTGATTTACCAGGTCAGCTTGGGAGGAGATGTAAAGACCACCTCTGGTTAT
>DAOUET010000090.1:0-1720 GCA_034430155.1 Anaerolineales bacterium | reverse complement strand
CTAATTTAAGCAGGAGGGGATTGTGCATATCTTTAAAATAATCGATGTGTTTTGCCGTGAAATGAACCCGCCAATCTCCCGGAACCCCTTTTCGATAATGGCTTTCGGGATCCTCCTGCCCCCTTTCTCTGCCGCCCGTCATCTTTGAGAAGTCATTTGCCCAAACAATACCCAATAACCTCTCGATGGTCATTCTTTTTATTAACAATTTTAGTAACTCTTATTGATACCTACCGACAAATTCTGAAAAACCTTTGTAAATCAATTTTTTATTTAACCTTTGAAGGATCATACGTCTTGCGAATATATTGAGTGATCCAGCTCTGTGGCTATTCCATGTACCCCAGGTCTCTCAACCTGGAGAGGATTTCTTTAGTTTCCAATTCATCCTCAGATTCATTCGGTCTTATTTGTCCCTCCATAGGAGCATCACCGGGTTGACATAGTATTGGATAATCCAATACCATGGCTTCTTTTTGCACCTTGCCATCATAGTCTTCCGGTATTGGCACATGATAGAGGTAAAGCAAGCTAGCCGGGATATCAACCACATGTCCGGGATCTATCGAGGAACCATTATTAAAACTGGCGCCGTTGAATAGGTAAATGCCGTCGGGATGGTGCCCCCCATACCACGGATGACGATAATTGGGATTGTCCCTTATATAGGCGAAATAGGGATAGCGCAGATTTAAGTCCGCCCCCCGTTTTATAAAAAGATCATATTCAGAATCTTGGAAGTCAACGAATAGATCGGGTGGGTTTCCAAGAGGCCCCTTTCCGTATAAGTCATCTTTAGATAGAATTCCCTGAAATAAGGGTAGGTCCTTTTCAGGATGTTGAACCTTGGATAATTCCATAATGAGCTCACTAGAGAATTGATGGAGAGCAGCATCATTCCCCAGACTAACCTTGGTTTTGTTAAGATACAGCATACCAATATTTAATACACGTGAAATAGGACTACTATCGGTTTCAGTGGCTATTGGTTCAAACCAGTACGATTCAAATCCGCGGGGGGTGAGGGCTTGCACGCTTTGCCAAAATCGTCCGGCAACCTTGCCATTTAGATGGGGAATCAGATTACGAAGCAACCTCCTTAACACCTTTTCGGAGACGCCCCTCATCCCATGGCCGTCTCGTAAATATTTAAATAGTAACCAATTGAGCGTATTTTTATCCTGAGAATCCCTGCGCTGGGGGATTAGATATCCACGATCGCGAAGCCAATCCCCGATGAGAAAGACCCCTCTATATCTTTTAGCGCCATGATCTGAGATCAACAAGATGTCGTCCGGTTTAAAGCCCTCGATCAGTAAACCCAGCTGGCGATCGGTTTCGCGCAGTGATCCCTCGATCAAAGCATAATCCTCGGCGCTATGGTTAGTATGGTCAAAAAGCATGAGATTGATTGCCAGAAGGTCAACTTCGTATCTCTTTTCAGCCAATAACGCCGCTTGAACCTGCCTGGCTTGGATCAGCGCTTCAGTCTCGAAAACTGCCTTCTCAGATGCGGATATTCCCAGATCATCAATTACATCTTGAGTGAGCATTGGTTCATACGCCCCATATTCCGTTTCGATTTCGCTCAAAAGACTTTGTGGATAGGTAATATTTGCAGGCGGTCGCGGCGCTCCAAACCCACATATGATAAATCCATCGATCGGTTTGATCGGGTATGTCATGGGTATGTTTACTAAACCAACTCGAATACCTTGGG
>DAOUET010000089.1:0-14035 GCA_034430155.1 Anaerolineales bacterium | reverse complement strand
GCGAAAGCTATCCTGGCAGGGAAGTTAGCCTTGATCAAGCCGGTTACCACATCCACCGAAGGGCGTTGGGTGGCGATCACCAGGTGGATACCGGTGGCGCGCGCCAATTGCGCCAGCCGGGTGATGGTGCGCTCGGTCTCGTCGGGCGCCAGCATCATCAGGTCGGCTAATTCATCGATGATCACCACCAGGTGGGCCAATTTCTTCTGACCAACGGCAGCCAGGCGGTTGTTGAAGTCGTTGATATTGCGAGCCCCAGCCTGGGCCAGTTTGTGATAGCGCTGGTCCATCTCGCGGGCCACCCATTGAAGAGCCCCTACCACCCTTTCCAGCTCCACCACCACCGGCGCCAATAGATGGGGAATCCCGTTGTAACCGGTCAGTTCCACCCGCTTGGGGTCCACCATGATAACCCGCAAATCATCGGGGGTGTTGTGCAGCAGCAAGCAGCAGATCAACGAATTGACGCAAACCGATTTACCCGAGCCGGTGGCCCCGGCGATAAGCAGGTGGGGTAAGGCAGCCAGGTTGGTCACGATAGGATTGCCGGCTACATCCTGACCTAAGGCGATGCGCAAGGAGGATTTCAGACGCTGGAAGGCTTCCTGCTCGATCACGTCTCGCAAGGTCACCAGGGAGATCTCGTCATTAGGCACCTCGATGCCCACGTACCCTTTGCTAGGTACCGGCGCTTCGATGCGTATCCGGCGTGCAGAAAGGACTAAGGCCAGGTCGTCTGCCAGGGCATTGATCTTGCTCACCCGTACTCGCATACGCCCGCCGCGCGACTCGATGTAATCCGGTTCCACGCCAAACTGGGTAATGGTAGGCCCGCGGTTGATCTCCACCACCCTGGCGGGAGCGCCGAAGGATGCCAGGGTTTCTTCAATTAATTGCCCCCGCCGCTTGTCTATCTCCGCATCGTAGGCGACATCGCCTCCCACTTCCAGGACCTGGTCAACCTGAGGCAGCACCCACTCGCGTTCCTCGACCAGGGCCTCCTGGGGGAGCGCGGTAATGAGTCTGCCTTCATCTGGGGCGCTGGGAGCCTCCACGTTTCCGGCTGTGGTTAATTTGGTTGGGGGGAGGATGGCTGCCAGCCGCATCCAGCCGGCCTTACCAAGTCCCTTCAAGCGAGCTAACAGTGGGGTTGCCCATGCGAAGAGGCCTAAAACGCTGAGGTCCAATGCCAGCGCCAGGGCGATCAAGAGCCAGGCCGTCAGTGCAACCGCGGTACCGCCCCAACCCAACCCGGCCCGCAATGCCGCCAGGATGCCGCCTCCCAGGTAGCCGCCACCGCCTCCTCTTGACGCCAAAGCCAAATTTATGGCTCGATCTGGAGGGAAGGTGAAGAAATGCAGCCAAGTGAGTAAGTTCAAGTAGATCAAAATCAAGCCAAAGGCGCGTTCCAAGCCTAGCTGCGGCAGCCGGTCGAAATGGCGTAGAATCAACCACAATCCCAACAAGATAAGGCCAATGGGCAGCAGGTACATGCCCCAACCAAAGGCGCGGTTGATGGTCGTCACCCACAACCCGGTGATACTCCCGTGTGCCCTGGACAGCAAGCTCAGCAAAGTGAGCAAGCCGACCAGGGTCATCCCTACGCCCAACAAATCCAATTTGCGATCAAGAGTCAGGCTGCTTAAGAAGCGCTCTGGCTTAGGTACCGGGCGCTTTGAGGCACTGCCAGAGCGGTTTTTGGTAGCTTTGCTCCTGGATTTTGAGGCGGTTTTTTTGGATGCTTTAGAAGATTTACGGGCGGTCATAATTTCATCCCAACACTTTGGCATTATAGCACAAATGGTCTGTATGGGCTTTTGGGCGAATTACTCTGAAGCTCATATTGACCCCTTTTTGCAGCAAATCGCCAGTCGAACACGCCCGGGAATAGGTGGAAACACCGAAAGAGACAGCTCGATCGGCGGGCTGTCTCTTAAACTTTATTCAACCATTGCGGCTGTGCTCTTATCAGGAAAAGATGTTAATGTGGTGAAGAAGGATCTGTTTCAGAGGTGCACTTCTAGCTTAATTGAAAATTGCCGGGTTAAGAATCATAATTATCCAAACAGCCCTCCCACTCCGGCGGCTGTCAAACCCAACAAGCCCAGCACAGCCCCAGCGATAAGGTTAATGACCAGCAGAACGACCCAACCAATGACCACTGTGATGATGACCTGCAACCACTCCAGGTCGAGGGCTTCCTTAGCTGCTACGAACCAGGCGATCAACCCCATCAAGCCGGCGATGAAGAGAGCAGGCGTTAAGAGGCAGGCAAGAGCCGGGATAAAGCCAGCCAGGATTCCAACAAACCCGACCACGTTCCATACGTAAGCCAGCCCCAGGGTGCGCACCAGCTCTTCGAAAGTGACTTTGGCTTTAAAAACCGTCTGACCAACCCAATTGATCACAAATGCGCCTAGCGCAAAACCAATCACTACAAAGATCGTGCCCACAACGGCGCCGACAATCCAACTGACGATATTACGGGAAGAGTGGGCTCCCAATTGGTTGAGGAAGCTGACCACGATAACCAAAAGCCAGGCTGTTGATGTGAAGGTCGTATCTCTCTCAACATCGGCGTATACCTCACGCCGGAAGGTAAATGCACCCATGATGCGATTTGTAAGCATATTCTCAACTCCTTTCCAGGTTGTATTTGGTGAGTTAAAAAAGGGTTAACCGGCTTCAGTCTAAAAACATACCACCTTCCTTTCTTACCATCTGGAAGTCTTTCTTTTGATCCTACCGCCAGAGACGATTCTTACGAAGTTGATAAACAAACCCGTAAATTGATGAGGGCGAATCTCTAGCGGTTAAAACACCCAAAATTAAAAAGGTTACACCCATTTGGCTGGTGATCCCGGCAGTCATATCTTCCGGGCGTACCTTACCTGCCTCTTGGTTCGTGCGGGTGGGAAAATGAGGCTCTCTGGGATTTTCCGTGATGGGGTAGATATGTGGGGGTGTTTGGCGGGGGCAACCCGCCCAACACCCCCACATCTAACCTTTACCACGGGGATTCCCAATAATCCGAGAATGACCACCGCTCGGTGAGTTAAGGTACAATTCATTTTACGTGGTGCGGTTCGCTGTAACTGTTACGTACCGCGCAGCTTGATGCCCCACGGAAAGGTAGACTTTGTTCGAGATCATATTTCTGGGTACCTCTGCCTCTGCCCCCTCAATCCAGCGGGGTCTCTCAGCTCAAGTCGTCAAACACGATGAATACCGCTTCTTGATCGACTGCGGGGAGGGCACTCAACGGCAAATTTTGCAATCTGGCATTGGCTTCAAGCGTCTGAACCGCATTTTGATAACTCACGGTCACTTGGACCATATCTTGGGTTTGGCAGGATTGCTCTCCACTTTCGCCCGTTGGGAGGCGATAGACCAGCTCGAAATTTTCGGGGGAGGTTGGGCACTGGAGCGTATCAGCGACTTACTCTTCGGGGTCGTGTTGCGCGGAGCCAAATCTCCCATGGAAATTCGATTAGTTGAGATTCACCCGGGGGTAATCTTCGAGGATGGGGGTTTCAGGGTCTCGGCCTTTCCAGTGTATCATCGTGGGCCGGATTGTTATGGTTACCTATTCGAGGAAAAATCCCGCCGGCCTTTCTTGCCCGAGCGGGCGGAGGCCCTGGGCATTCCTCCGGGCCCGTGGCGGCGCGACCTGGTGAGCGGCCAGGTGGTCACCTTGCCTGACGGTCGCCAGGTTTTCCCGGATCAGGTGCTTGGTCTCGAAAGGCCGGGCACCCGCCTGGTACACGTTGGCGATACCGGTCGCACCGATGATCTGGTCCAGGTTTGCCAGGATGTCGATACCTTGGTGATCGAGGCGACCTACTTACAGGAAGAAGCCGAGATGGCAGAAAAATTTTCTCATCTCACCGCCCGTCAGGCTTCCGAGCTGGCTGTGCAGGCCGGTGTCAAAAACCTGATTCTGACCCACATTTCCCGGCGGTACCGCGATCGCGAGGTTTTAGCGGAGGCGCGGGCCATCATGCCGAACACCGTGGTTGCCCGGGATTTTGACACCTTCCAGATAAAACGGGGGGAGTTCATCAAGGTGGAAGCGGAATTCGAGTCTATCCTATCTTCTCCACATATTTAATCCAGCTGCAAAGATTTGAGTCGCAAAGGTAATCGCCAGGATCAACCACAAGATGACTACCAGGATGGAGCCGGAGGTGGCCGCCATTCCTAGGCAGAAGATTAAGCCTGCTAGATTTAGGCTCATCATCAACCCTGGTCTCTTCAAGCGGGCGCGGAGCTTCTCGTGGTGATTGGAGGCATCCCAGCTGGCGTAGCTGAGCGTCGCCAGGGCAATCGACAGACCCACTATCCACAGGGCGTTGCTCCCCAGGTTTACCCAATCAATCATCCAGTCGCCTCCTACTGCCCTGAGCTGCAAGGATGAAGCCTAAAAGATGGCACTGCAGGTACTCGCGAGAGGCCTTCTCGAAGAGTTTTGACACCGCTTAAACGGTCGACCCTGTGAAATTAAAATCCCTGATCTTTAAAGCTGGCACCCGCATGGCCATATTGCCATATTGGCTGAAAAGAAGCCGGGTTTCTTTACTGATGGTTTCCACCTTAGCTAACGCCTGGACATAGGATTGGGTGAAGCGCAGGTTTTTCACCGGGTGGGTCAGATGCCCTTTCTCGATCATAAATACGCCATCGCGGGTCATACCCGTGACCACGCAATCCCTGGGATGCACCAGTCTCGTATACCAGAAGCGAGTGATATAGAGACCGCGCTCGGTCGAGCGGATCATCTCTTCCAATCCGGCAGTGCCTGCAGCCATAAACAAGTTAGTGGCCAGTGGTCCTAAGTTGAGCATCATAGGTGGCATAGCGTGCCCACTGCTGGTTTTCCCGGCTTTATTGGCAGTGTAGCGATCGTAAACTGGCTCCATCACCACCCCTTCTTTAACGATATCGACCCGTACTTTAGGTACGCCTTCAAAATCAAAAGGCATGGGTAAGCCCTGGGGATTCAACCCATCATCCCAGATACTCACCAGCTCACTCATGGCTGCCTTTCCCTGGCGGTCGTTCATCCACGAACGCCCTTCCAGGACTGCCTGGGCGCCTATTCCATAAAGGTTAAGCATGTGGAGTAAATCTTCAGTTACATACGGATCGAATACCACTGTATACTGGCTTGGTTCGATTTTTTGGGGATGCCTGCCGCGCTCTGCTTTTTGGATGGCTTCCCATCCCAGATCTGCGACCGGGATCTCTATGACTTGCCAACCCGATGACTGGGCGCGGCCCGATGAGTCTTCGCCCATTATCACCGTTTGGAAGTCGGCCTTCGTGTAAGGGTGGAAGGCGAATAGGCCCTCGGAGTTCGCCACCGCCAGGGTTGCGGATCCGGTTGAGAATGCTCCGGAGGCGTTCAACCCCCTTTCCTTAGCCAATCGGCATACTTCACCCACCCGCCGGGCGCGCTGCTCGGCAGGATAGCTTGCCGTGGCTTGGTCGAAGGCGCTGGCCACCTGGTAATTTGCCGGCCCAGCCAGGCCAGGATAATTGGGATCTTCCAGGCTGGCCTGGGCGTTGGTCTGAGCTTGCTCCAGCACCTCATCCAGGGCACCTCCGTCGGTGCGGTTGGTACTAGCTATGCCGATGCGTTTTCCGATAATGCGACGAACCCTCAGGACCAGGTCGCTTTCAGCCACATTCTGGTGGATGGCGTTGTTTGCAAAGCGGGTCAGGGCGTTTTCTTGGGCTGAAATCACCACCTCAACCGGCTGGCCCTGGCAACGGCGGAGTACTTCTTGACTTAATTGCTTGGCTTGGGTTTCATCGAGCATATCATCTCCGGGTTGGTTTTTGTAGAATCAGTTGGATCTTTTCTGGTTTAAGATAACTGGCAGGGATGCCAATGGACCTCATTTGAGGACACCCACCCGCACGTTCCGGAAGCGAGCCGGCGCGGCCCCGTGACCGGTATGGGCGATCTGAGTGGGCTGGCCTTTACCGCAGTTGGGCGTGCCGTACATGACCCAATGCTGATGGTTGCAAACCGCATCGCAGCTGTTCCAGAATTCGGGGGTGATGCCGGTATAGGTGGGGTTGCGCAGCATTCGCCCCAGTTTGCCGTCCTTGATCTCGTAGCCGATCTCGGTGCCAAATTGGAAGTTGTAGCGCTTATCGTCAATCGACCACGACCGGTTGGTCTCCATGTAGATACCCTGGTCTGTGTCGGCGATCAGATCATCAAGATCCCAGATTCCCGGCTCCAGGCTGATGTTGGTCATACGGATCAATGGTATGCGATTCCAGCTGGTGGCGCGCATGCAGCCGTTGGATACCTTGCCAAGCTGGGAGGCCGTCTCGCGCGACATCAGGTAACCTACGAACAGACCGTTCTTGATGATCGGGGTTGATTGAGCCGGCAGGCCTTCATCGTCCCAGCCAAAGGTGCCCAGTCCTAAGGGACGTACGCTTTCCGCCGTGATGTTGACCTGCTCCGAACCGTACTTGAAGACCCCCAATTTCTCGGTTGTCAGAAATGAAGTACCCGCATAAGCGGCTTCGCTCCCGAAGACCCGATCGAGCTCGATGGGGTGCCCGCAGGATTCATGGACCTGCAGGGCCACCTGGTCGCCTCCCAGGATAAGCGAGGTTGTGATCTCACGGGGACAGGGGTCTGCAGTCAACAGGGCCACAGCCTGGCTGGCCACTCGCTGGGCGTTACCGGGCAGGTCCCAGGCCAGGATAGCCTCCCATCCGGCGGTTACCTGCTGGCGGCCAAAGGAGGTGGGGTAGGAGCGCACCTGCACCTCGCCATCGCCAACCGCAGTGGCCTGCAAGCCACCTCCCGCTTCGTAAATGGTTTGTTCGGTGAAGGCACCTTCGCTATTGGCGAAGCGCTTGATCTCACGGATAAAGGTCAGGTTACCGCGCCGCACGCGGACACCTTTTACCCTAGCCATCTCAGCGTCAGCGGCCATTAACACGGCCAGCTTCTGCTCCTGCGATATAGTGAAGGCGTCTTGTTCGATGGGTGTCTGGTAGCTGCCCTGGCTGGTCACCGGTGGCCCCAGTTCGACCTTCTCGCCCCGCACCAGAGCCGAGGCACGCGCCAGCTCAAGGGCTTGAGCGGTGACCCGCTCGACCTCCTTGGTGTTGAGATCCCGGCTGGAGGCGAACCCCCAAGCTCCTTCCGCCAGCAGGCGAACCCCAAAACCGATGGTTTCAGAATTGTCGAGGGCTTCCGCCACGCCGTCTTTGACCACTATGTTTTCCGTGCGGTTTTCCACCAGGCGCACATCGGCGTATTGCGCCCCGCGGCTGGTAGCCACATCCAGTGCATGGCTCATTAATTCTTTCAAGAGTTAACCTCCATTTTTTAATCCTTCCTTATCCTCTGTAGAAAGGTGTCAAAGGAATGCTACCTGCCATCCGTTAACCCTCAATACTTAATGGTAAAACAGACACCCACATGCTGGATTACCTAAAGCGCTCTTCCTTCCACACGTCGGCCTGGTTGTGGTAGCCAGCCTGCTCCCAGAAGCCCAGGCGGTCTTGAGCCAGGAACTCCAGCCCGCGCAGCCACTTGGCGCCCTTCCAGAAGTAAGGCGTTTTCAGATCGTCGCGGCCGGGGAGGTATCCAATTACACCGCGCAGCGGGTAACCGTGATCGGGGGTGAGCGGTTCGCCGTTGAAGTGGGTCGCCAGCAGAAAGTTGTCCTGCAAAACCACCTGCAGTGGCAGGTTGACGGTGAAGCCGTAATCGGCGTGTTGCACTACGAATTTGGCGCTGGGTAGCAGTTTGATAATACCCTGCTGAACCAGCGTGTGCACCGATACACCTTCCCATACCGTGTCAAACTTGCTCCAGCGCGTCACGCAGTGGATGTCCATCTTCACCTTTGTGCGCGGGAGCTGGTTGAGCTCCTCCCAGGTCCATTGCACCTCGTTTTCCACCTGACCCCACACACGAAAATCCCAGGTAGCCGGGTTGAAGCGCGGCACCGGGCCATAATGCAGCACGGGGAATTTCTGGGTCAGCGACTGGCCTGGCGGGAGGCGCCCTTCTTGCTTCAGGCGCTCCTCATCTTGCTTGCGTCGAGAGACACTCTCAAACATAATCGCCTCCAATAGAGCGAATTATATCAAAGTACAATACCTCCCACAGATTCAGGCTATCAATCCTGATGATGGATCTGCAGGAGGAAACAGACTCTCGAGTTGTTTTTGCTTGCCTTAAGATAGGGTGAAACTCTGCCCCGGCTTCAACACGTGTACTTTGGCGCTGGTTTCCGCTTCCACCCGCCTGGCCCACTCGTTGGGGTCCTGGGCGATCAGTTCCCAGGTGTTGTAGTGGATGGGGATGACGTTCTTGGGCTGGAGCAATTTCACCGCCCGCAGGGCGTCGTCGGGGCCCATGGTGTAGTTGTCGCCGATGGGCAGCACGGCCAGGTCGAGGCCTTCCTCGCCGATCAGGCGCATGTCGCCAAACAGGCCGGTGTCGCAGGCCATGTAAATCTTCTTTCCGTCGTTGGTGGTGAGCAGAAAGCCGGCCGGGTTGCCGCCGTAGGAGCCATCCGGCAGGCCCGAGCCGTGGATCGCCAGGGTCAGCTTCAGGTAGCCGAAGGGGTGCTTATACCCGCCCCCCAGGTGCTGGCCATGGGTCGTCAAGCCTTGCTTGGCCAGCCAGCCGCTTATCTCGGCGTTGGCGATCACCTTTGCCCCGCTGCGCTTGGCAATGGCGACCGCGTCGCCCACATGGTCGTTGTGGCCGTGGCTGATGAGGATGAAATCCGGGTTAACTTCTTCTGGCTTGACCGTGGCGGCCGGGTTGCCTTTCAAATAGGGGTCGACGATGATTTTATAGCCGTCGGTTTCAAGGAACAAAGCCGCGTGGCCAAGCCAGGTAACTTTTGTGCGCATGGTTTACCTCCTGTTTGAGCTGCGCGATTAATAAAAACGTAAATTTGGGATAAGAAATCATTCTTTAATGGTAACAGCTCAGCCCGGATTTGATTTGGACGCTGATTAACGCGGAAAAAGCGGTTCACTCCAACAGAATCTCTGGTTTGACTTGGTCTTCTTCAGCGTGGTTGTCAGGGGGTGCAAGGCGTTGGTGGTCCCATAGGCCTCTGCGCGAGCGCGGTGGGATCAGCAACAAAAAGCCTAGCGCGATCACCGCCTGCCCCAGCATCACGCCGCGCACCTGCCATGGACCGAAATAAGGGATCTTAGGCCAGGGCTGGCTGCCCAACCCGAATACGTCGGCCATTCCGGAGATTACTGCGATGACATAGCCTGTGCTGACCAGCCGCAGCCCGAAGTCAGCTGCAATGGTTTTTGGATAACCGTTCCACAAGCCGTTCAGAGTGATATAGCCCCCAATGCAGATGATCGCCAGGCCGACCAGAAATACGGCGATCTGAACAAAGCCGGTTACCGGGCTACGATCCAGATTGAACAGGCCGGGATCCGCCCCCAACAAGAAGATCAGAAAGCCAAAGATGGTCGAGGCCAGCCCCGAGCGAATGCGCAGACGTCGATTGATTGGTCGGGTGGGTATCTCATTCATGGCTATTCTGGAAGGGATCTCTTCAGCAGCTGCAGCCAGTTGCCGCCCAGGATGCCAGCGATATCGTCATCATGGTAGCTTTTGGTGGCTAAGAGGGGCGCTAATTTCTGCAGGTCTGCAATCGTGTCGATTCCAGCGGGTACCCCTTGCAGGCCGAAGCCGCCATCAAAGTCGCTGCCAATGCCGACATGATGAGGGTTGCCGGCTATCTGGCAGATATAGTCTATTTGGGAGACCAGCTGGTCTAGATTGACAGCTTCTCGCCCGTCGTTGGCGGTCCAGCCGGAGACCAAGAAGCGGTTAAAAGGCACCACACCGATAATGCCGTCACGTTCGATCAAGCCCCGTATCAGGCGATCGCTCAGGAAGCGGTTGCTTTCGATCCCCTTGAGCAGCGCTACGGCGTTGGCGTGTGTCACGACGATTTTCCCGGGGTAGAAATCGAGCGCCTGCAGGGCAGCTTTTTCGTCCATATGACTCAGGTCTAAGACGAAACTATAATCTGACATGGCTTCCAGCAGGGTGTAGCCTTCCTTTGTCAGCGGGCCTGGCTCGCCCGTCCCACCACAAAAGCGGGTGCTTGCCCAGGCTGGACCGATTAAACGCACACCTCGCTGCCACCATTCTTCTAATTCGTCGGTATGGCGGACACCCTCGGCGCCTTCCATTAATATCACCAGACCAACCGGATGTTCCTGCTCATCCAGCTTCTCCCAATGCTTGAGCACCTCTTCCAGGTCATCTAACCAGGAGATCAGACGAAATTTCTCGGGATGTTCGTCAGTCAGACGGTGATAAGCATCCAACTGGGCGCTGTACAAGCTGTATGCCTGTTCGCCGGTGGTATAGCATAATCGGTCCCAATCACCGTACCTGCGTCGGGCGGGGGCTGCGAACAAGGTGGCAAACACAACCGCTACCTGGCCGCGCTGGTAATCCGGATAACCGAGTAAGGTGTCGCCGTTGTGTTGAGGGGTTTCGCTGCCCTGCTCGCGATGGCGGGTTTCTTCGGCAGCCAGGGTGTAATCTCGGCCAAATGTCAGCATATTCCAAGCTAAGTCTTGATGAGCGTCTACCAGTAACATTTACCTGTTTGCTCCCATCTGATCTCTTTACGGGAAGTGTGCAGCCTAGTGTACCAGGGCTTTGGCAATTTGCCTGTCAACTTTTCCCATCGGGTAGTTGGATAGTTCTTGCGGAGCTACCCAATTGATGGCCTGGTGCTCCCGCTTGCGTGGCTCACCGCTAGCCAACCTACAGCGGAAGGCGTGTAGGGTGATGCGAAAATGGGTGTAAGCGTGCTTGTAGGTGCCTAATGAGCCTCCCACAGAGATCTCCACACCCAATTCTTCCCGGATTTCGCGCTGTACGCAACCTGTTAAATTTTCACCAGATCGCAGCTTGCCTCCCGGGAATTCCCACAAGCCGCCCAACAAGCCTTTTTGTGGTCGTTGGGCGATCAAAACTTGCCCATCCTTTTGGATCACCGCCGCCGTGACAACATGATGGGGGATCGCCAGCCTGGTTCCTTTTACCGGGCGGTCGGCCTGGTTGCCCAGCCTATATGCCGTGCAGATATCCACAAATGGGCAATGCAGGCAATCTGGATCGTGTTGGGTGCAGATCGTCGCTCCCAGATCCATCAGCGCCTGGTTGTACTGGCTGGCTTTTCCGGGAGGCAGGTTCGCCCGAGCCAGATCCCACAGCATTTTTTCGCCACCACCTGAGCGCACTGGCAAACTTACGTCGAAAAATCGGGCCAGCACTCGCCGGATATTGCCGTCCAGGGTAGCTTCGTCTGCCCCAAAAGCGATGGAAGCCAGGGCGGCTGAAGTATATCGCCCGATGCCAGGTAAGCGGCGCAGGACTTCTACCTGGCGCGGTAAAGCGCCGCCATGTTCGCGAACCACCATCTGGGCTGCCTGGTGCAGATTTCGTGCCCGGCTGTAATATCCCAATCCTTCCCAATTCCTAAGCACTTCCTGCTGGGAAGCCCTGGCGAGCGTCTCGATATTGGGAAAGCGCGCCATCCAGCGCTGGAAGTAGGGGATCACCGTCTCCACGCGGGTTTGTTGCAGCATGATTTCAGAGACCCATAGGGCGTACGGGTCGGATTGTCTGCGCCAGGGTAACTGGCGAGCATGCTGGGCGTACCACTCGAGTAGCCGAATTGCCAAAGGGGAAGGCATCAATTATTCGTGAGAATGGATAGCGGGTTCCAGAACAATAAAAGGCCTGGCATGGATATTGACAAGAGATTCCAGGCTGCACTGGATTAATACTTGAGTTTACAATTGAAAGCCCTTGCGAGCGGGCACGATCTTTGTTGAAAACCCCTCCACGTACTTCAACAATCGTTCCGTCAGGTCTTGCCAGTCTTCTGAATCCAGCACCTTTTTTATGGCCTGCTGATTGGGCATCAGTGCGCCGGTAATGATTTGAGGTTGGTTTTCTCCGTACATGGTGAACCAGGCGTCCGTCGGTTCAAGGCCCAGGCGTTGCATCCCGGGGATAAAGTCTCGCACCACAAATTCGAAATATTCTTGTTCGCGTCCCGGTAAAATATCCCATGACATAAGTAATTTAACAGCCACTTTTTTGCTCCTGAACCGCTAGTGTTTGTAATCGAGCACCACAACCCGCGTTTCGTTGGGAACGGTGGTGCGGCTTACTTTCAAGGAGGGTTCAACCTCGGTATCGCCGGCGCCCATCTCTTTTAAGAACTTGCTCAAAGGAGCCAGCTTTAGGGAAGAAGCCGGTGTGCTGTAGTGCATTGGGATCACAATACCTGGCTCAAGCAGGCTGACCATTTCAGCAGCTTTGGCGGCAATCAGTCCTCCACCGCCGCCCACAGGCACCAGGGCAATGTGAACTTCACCTAAGGCTTCGATTTCTGTCTGGCTAGGTACCCGGCGCAGATCGCCCAAATGGGCCACCGTCAAACCGTCGTAATCAAAAACGTACAAGGTGTTTGGAGGTTCATTGGATGAGCTACCCTTGCCGTGACCGTTTGTTTGCACGCCTGTAATGAAAACACCGCCGATTTCATATTCGCCCGGACCTGTGATGAGGTATGATCTTCCTTTGACGGCTGCAATGTAATTGTGTCCGGGGGCCTCGTGGCTGATCGAGACGATGTCCGCTTTTATTTTGAGTGGCTCGTAGCCGACCAGGTTATGGTCATAAGGATCGGTGACCACCGTGGCCATACCCCGCTCGCTTATCCGGAAACAGGAATGACCATACCAATTAATTTCCATAGGACCTCCAGCTCTTTAGCGTCTTACGATTATACTTCATCCGAGATCAGAACGTCAAAAAGATAAGATTATGGCCCCTCAAAAAGATTACGCTCCCCTGCAGCCGAAATTAAGCACTGAAGCCAGTTGCACACCCTTGCCAGAAGATGGCTGGCATTTGGAGATCCCCTCTGGGCCCCAAGGGCGCTACCGGTTAGCTCAACTGGACGATTACGCTGCTTTAAGCCGGAAAGGCTTTCCATGGAAACCCCCTGTGAGGTTGAGCTTGCGGGCGCGCGCCTCCCATCAAGTTATTCCCGGCACCTGGGGTTTTGGCTGGTGGAATGACCCTTTCAGCTTTTCGTTGGTTTTGGGAGGGGCCTCCCGGCATTTACCGGCCTTGCCCAACGCAGCTTGGTTCTTCTTTGCCTCCCCTCCTAACTACCTTTCATTGCGGGACGACTTGCCTGCTCAAGGCGCTCTGGCGAGCACCTTCCGCTCTCCGGCGCTGCCTGCCTTCTTGCTGGCTTTGGGGGCACCGGCTTTGCCTTTCACCTTTTGGCCGGCTGCCGCCCGCCTCATGCGCCGTTTGGGAGCGCGAATTATTCAGCAGGACTCTGCCATTATGACTCTGCAGCCAACCGATTGGCACACCTACACCTTGAATTGGCTCTCCGATACGGTTTCTTTGTCCCTCGATGGGAAAATCATCCTGGAGAGCGGGGTTGTCCCCCGCCCACCTCTGGGACTGGTTATCTGGGTAGATAACCAGTATGCGGCCCTTCCCCCGGACGGTCGCCTGGCTTTTGGCAGCCTGGCTAATCTGCAGCCCGCCTGGATCGAAATCGCTGGCCTGAATATCAAGTGATGGTCGTTACCTGCCAAGGTGGACAATTGTATCTACCATCGTTGGGTAGGAGCCATCGCCTGAACCCAATTGCCCAGGTGAAGGTGCTTTGCTTGACAACCCCCCTCCCCGCGGGTAAAATTTATCTGCGTTGGCAAATTTACGCCGATCGTTTAGGCCGAGATAGCTCAGTTGGTAGAGCACGTGACTGAAAATCACGGTGTCGCCAGTTCGATTCTGGCTCTCGGCACCTTCTCGGCCTGACGGAAGGGCCGGTCATGCGGGTGTAGTTCAGTGGTAGAACGTCTCCTTGCCAAGGAGAAGGTCGTGGGTTCGAATCCCATCGCCCGCTCAGGATTATAAATTTCGGATGGTGGGTTGCTGGTTGGAATC
>DAOUET010000088.1:0-1958 GCA_034430155.1 Anaerolineales bacterium | reverse complement strand
ATGGCCATCTTTGTAAACCAGCACATGACCGGAGCGGTCTGTTGTGATGGGCTGGGTGATGATACCCACCAGGCCACCCCACTCTCCAGCGGTAAATTTGACCAGATCGCCGGTGTTTAGATTTACCTTTGACATCTGAACTGCCCTCCATGCTCATGATAGCACGATTCTATCCGAATCGTGCCTGCGCTCGAGGGATTAAAAGATAGGGAAAGTCGGACGCTCGAGCGCCTTTCGTACCTGTGATAACATCTCTGCATCCAACTATATTCAGTCCCTCCGTTTGGTCGACGCCATATGTGACCTATTTTCGAAAGGTCGACCTGCTACGAATCCCCAAGAAATTCAGCGCTTGCAATCAAATAAAAAATCCTGTATAGTATTTATGGACGCAAAGGAAGGCGCAATCATCCTATCGACATTCCAATCTAAATAATTATAAAATATCTTGTAACAAGAAAACATTTAAGCGTTACGAAAAATGAGACCACCTCAAACCTCTCGATTTAAAGATGCTATAGTTTAGGAGTTCGTAAGCGTAATTTCAATATAATTAACACCCCAAAAGGGGGAACCTCTCGTACACCAATCCATGCATGACAATCGATCACAGGCGCGGGCAATCCTCATCGCTACCTTGGGCACTGAACCACAGGTGGTCACTGCGGCTTTGGATTTACTCATCGATCAAAGGCAGCAAATTTCTCAAGTTAAAGTTGTTCATACTACTGCCCCTGGAACACCTATTGAGGCAGCGACTGATCGCTTAAAAGATGTCTTTGAGGAGCCACCATATAAAGGGCAAATACAATTCCTATTGGAACCAATATCTGATAAGGATGGCCACCTGCTTCAAGATGTAGATACACCCCTGGCAACGCAGGTGGCTTTTCGTTTTCTGTATAACCAGGTCAGGAAGGCTAAAAAAACGGGGAACAAAGTCCATTTGTTGATTGCTGGTGGGCGCAAGACTTTAGCCGTCTTTGGAATGGTGACAGCCCAGCTATTATTTGATGAAGGCGATCACTTGTGGCATCTGTATTCAAGCGGTGATTTCCTTCAAAGAAAGCAGCTTCATCCAGAATCTGGCGATGAAGTACACTTGATTCAAATTCCTGTCGTTCAATGGTCAACTGTCTCCCCAATCTTGCTCGATTTTGCCGATATCGAAGACCCCTTAGAAGTACTTAGACGCCAGGAACAATTACACCTGGATGCGCGCCTAGAAGACACGCGCGCCTTTGTGCGCGGATCGCTAACACCCGCCGAAGAACGTGTTGTCGTATTGCTGGTCAAAGAAGGTTTAAAGGATCAAGAGATCGCAGAACGGCTATATCTTTCTCCCAGAACTGTGGAACAGCATTTGCGGTCTGTATATATGAAAGCAGCCGCGCATTGGAACCTTGAGGATGTTAATCGCACTAATTTGATTGCGCTCTTAAATTTATTCTACGCGATGCAAATTACGGGAAATCCCGCATGACAAATTAGTGCCGGAAGGATAGACTTAGATTGGTCTACCTTCACTGATACTTTGGAGGGGGAAAGGTTCGGGAAGGTAGACCAAATGGCGGAGCAGTTAAATTTCTGCTTGGAGGACGAATGGAGAATAATGTTCTGATCGCAGCTTTAGCTGGCTTGTTGCACGATATCGGTAAGTTCTCTCAGCGTGCGGGAGTGGGGGTCACCCGTACTTGGGATCAGGAAGCTAAGCGTGACTATAAATATAAACATGCTCTTCTTACTGCTGACTTTGTAGATAAATTTGTGCCAGAACCCTGGAGAGTAGAGGTCAAGAATATGGCTGGCAACCATCACCGGCCTACTAACCATCGAGAAGGGCTGATTCGCCTGGCTGATCAATTTTCTGCAGGAGAACGAGCACATGGGGGTGAGCCTGGCGACGATGAAAAAACGGTTCATCCTCGCCAGCTGCAGCGCATATTCTGCTCTCTAGA
>DAOUET010000087.1:0-14373 GCA_034430155.1 Anaerolineales bacterium | reverse complement strand
CGGGCGTTCGTCGCTGGCGATCGGATTGGATTGACCAATATGGCACGCCACAGGAAAACCCAGACTTCTGGAATGCCATCTCGGCCAATTCATACCTCTCGGAGCTTTCCGGGCCTGTCCAGCTCCACCATGGTACCGCAGATGAAAGTGTGCCATTAGAATTCTCCGAGACGCTATACCAACAGATCCAGCAGACCGGTAAGACGATCGAGTTCTATTCCTACGAAGGGGACAATCACAACCTTTCGAATTCCTTCGGTCTGGCAATGACCCGAACCATCGAATTCTTCGACCGTTACTTGAAAGAAACGCAATGATCCGCCACCATGGCTACAAGCCAGTCTGGATACGGAAAAGAAAGCCGGGCGAGTAGATCATGGATAGGTTGCCAGGGGGTCTGGGCGATGAGATGGAGTTTTCGGCTGCTAATCGCCCTGGATTGCAGGTCTCCCAAGCCGCCCATCAGTTTTCCACCCCATGATGTCAGGCAAACCAGTTTGTGCTAAAATCAAATTGCATCTTCTATCTGCAGTTTATCCGGCCTACCCTTACAGGATACCCTAGAAACTGCCTCTTGATCCTTATGGAGGTATCTGATGAACACCGATCTGGATATACGCCCCTCACCTATTGTAGGCCAATGGTACCCGGGGGATCCCAAATGGCTGGCGAGCAGTGTAGATAGCTACATCAATGCGGCCTTACCAGTTGAAATTGAGGGTGAAGTCATCGCGGTGATCGCCCCGCATGCAGGCCACCTCTATTCAGGTCCGGTGGCGGGATACGCTTTCGCAGCCCTGCGAGGTATGGGACCGGAATTGGTCGTGGTTGTCTCTCCCATGCATCATTATTACAGCCAGCCATTGCTGACCAGCGCACACAACGCCTACCAAACACCGCTTGGCACCATCAGGATCGACCAGGAGGCTATGAAGGCGTTAAACAAGCAACTCCAAACCGAACTGGGCTATGAGATAACACCAATCTCGCATGACCCGGAACATTCCCTAGAAATCGAATTGCCCTTTTTACAGCGGGCTCTCAGCGGAGACTTTCGATTAATACCCGTCATGGTGCGCGATCAAACAGCCCGGGTTGCTGGCGCTCTGGGGCATGCACTGGGAAAAACGCTGCAAGGGCGCAAGGCTGTCCTGGTAGCCAGTACTGACCTCTCCCATTTCTACACGCAATCCATTGCCAAAATGCTGGATGCTGAAATCTTGCGTCGGATCGAAGCATTCGATCCGCAAGGGGTGCTCCAGGCGGAGGAGGAAGGCAAAGGTTTCGCTTGCGGCAAAGCTGCCGTGGCTGCCGTGCTTTGGGCCGCCCAGGATTTGGGAGCTAATTCGGTAAAGGTATTGCACTATGCTACCTCTGGCGATGTAACCGGAGATTACGACCGGGTGGTCGGTTATGGGGCCGCAGTCGTAACCCGGAAAACTATAAGGGACCACGACAAAGAATAATGCTCATCACCAGCCGGTTGATGAGTTGCTGGCGTGCGAACTTATCTCACAAAAGAATCTCTCTATTGTGTTTCTCTGGCATTTCTTCCTTATCTTGGTTTTGGTGGCATTAAATGGCTTTTTTGTAAGCGTGGAATTCACGGCGGTATCTGCCCGGCGGACCCGCGTTGATCTCATTGCGGGAAGCGAAAATCGCTCAGCCCAAATCGTCAAGACCTGGTTAGAAAATCCACAACAGCGCGACCGCCTGATCGCTGCAGCCCAGTTGGGGATCACGATGGTCAGTCTGGCGCTGGGCGCGGTGGGTGAGAATACCTTCGAAGCGCTCTTATCGCCGTATTTCCAGAATCTGGCTTTACCCCCCTCGCTTCAATCGATCCTGCCTCTTTTATCCGTTTTACCCCTGATCATCTCATTAGTGATCGTCACCAGCTTTCACGTAGTGTTTGGAGAACAGGTGCCAAAGGTTGCTACCTTGCACCAACCAGAGCGCGTCGCCCTTATCGCGGCGCGTCCAATGTACTTCTTTACCATCATCTTCAGGTGGTTTATCAGCATTTTGGACTGGGCAACCCATCATGTCCTGCAATTGTTTGGGCTGCAGATGGCAGGAGAACATTCACTCTTATACACGGTCGAGGAGCTCAAGCAAATCGTCTCCGAGTCAGAGGAAGTGGGTCTGATCCAAACTCCTGAACGGAAAATGTTACACGCCATCTTCGATTTCGGGGAGCTGCTGGTGAGGCAGGTGATGGTGCCGCGCACCGAAATCCAGGCTATTGAAGCGGATTCATCCTTGGGTGAAATCATCTCCCTGGCGACAAAATCAACCTACACTAAATTCCCCATTTATGAAGGCAACCTGGACAGAATTTTGGGTGTGGTGCACGTGAAAGACCTGCTGCACTCCATGCAGTCAGCCGATTATGAGAATTGCACGACCCGTTCCCTGGCTCGCGAGGCACTCTTTGTGCCCGAGTCCAGTTCGGTAAACATTTTGCTCCGCCAATTCAGGGACAACCGCCAGCATATTGCCATCGTGATGGATGAATATGGTGGTACAGCTGGCCTGGTGACGCTGGAGGATCTGCTTGAGGAAATCGTGGGTGAGGTCAGCGACCCCTTCGATATAGCCACCCCTGAAATTCAGCCTTTACCAGATGGTTCTGTTTTGATCGATGGATTGACCTTGATCGAGGACGTTAACTCAAAATTGGGTTTAGACCTGAGAGATCCCTACTATGACACTATGGCTGGCTACCTACTGGGTAAACTGGGACGCATCCCAAGGGTCAAGGATGTCGTCGAAGGGGATGACCTCCGTCTGCGAGTGGATGCCATGGACGGCATGCGCATTGCGCGGATCTCACTTACCCGCAAAATTTCACCACCAAAGATATGAATCGAAAAGGACCCCTCGCCTGCCCTGCAAAGCACACCGGATCCCATGACCACCTATCTTGAAATTGCCGTCAACGTACCTGGAGTAGCAGGCACCTTTCATTATCATCTACCGCCTGAGTTGCAGGGACGCGTAACAAGCGGGCACCTGGTGGAAGTGCCCTTTGGAAAGCAACGTGTTCAAGGGGTAGTGCTGCGCCCTGTATCTGAGCCAGCCGTTGCGGAGACACGTCCGATATTGGATTTAGTCGATCCCCAAGTGGCGCTCACACCTTTGCAGCTATCCCTGGCAGAGCGCCTGGCTGAAAGCACCTTGGCTCCCCTATCGGCTTGCATCAACCTGATGGTCCCTGCAGGCTTAAGCCGGATGGCAGATACGCTGTATTCATTAAAGGAAGCCAATTTAAATCCACAAGAAGACCTGAGCGCCATCCAAAGCCGTTTATTGGAGCTATTACGCCAACGCGGCCCCTTGCGCGGCCGCCAGATCGATCAAGCCCTGCCACACAGAAACTGGCGAGCGGCGCTGCGCGCCCTTATCAGGCGAGACCTGGTCTTGAGCCAATCAGTACTGCCACCCCCCTCGGTAGGACCTAAATCCGTGCGCACCGCCCAGCTGGCTTGCTCTCCGCAGGCCGCCGAAGCTGAAATGCCCAACCTAGGAAGAGCGGGATCCAAAGCCCTGGCGCGACGTCAGGCGATGTTGCGCTTCTTGATACAGGAGCGGGGACCAGTGAATGTGAGCTGGATTTACGCCAGCAGCGGGGGCAACCTGGCTGATTTACGAAAGATGGCCCAAAACGGCTTAGTGAACTTGGGTGAGAACGAAGTCTGGCGCGACCCCCTTGAAGAAGTGAGCACCATACCCACACAAGCGCCCGCCCTGACGCGAGATCAGGAAACCGTCTGGAATGAAATCCAGGCCGGTATCCACCTGGCGGTCGCCGGAAGCCCCCTCCCCCCATTTCTACTACACGGTGTCACCGGTTCAGGAAAAACTGAAATCTACTTGCGTGCCGTCGCTGAGACCCTGCAGCTGGGAAAACAAGCGTTTGTGCTGGTGCCTGAAATCGCCCTAACCCCTCAAACGGTCCAGCGATTCCTTTCCCGTTTCCCCGGCCAGGTAGGTTTGATGCATTCCAGGTTGTCTGCCGGAGAACGCTATGATACCTGGAGAAGGGTTCGCCAGGGTGAATTGAGCGTGGTGGTTGGGCCGCGCAGCGCCTTGTTTGCACCGTTACCAAACCCCGGATTGATCGTCGTAGACGAGAGCCACGATGATTCGTATTATCAAAGCGATAGCCTGCCTTACTATCATGCCCGCCAGGCTGCTGTAATTTATGCCCAATTGGCAGGGGCAGTTTGCCTGCTGGGCTCAGCCACCCCCGATCTGGTCAGCTGGTACCGCGCTGCCCAGGGTGAATGGCGTTGCCTCTCGCTACCGGCGCGCATCCTGGCTCACCACCAGAGCGTCCAAGCCCAGCTAAAGCGACTCTCCCAGGAACGGGGAGCTGCTGAGGCGAGCGCTTCGGGTAGAACGATGGTCTCGCACTTCAGGCCGCTCGAAAAACAAGCCGAGGTGATAGATCTGCCACCGGTCCAGGTCATCGATATGCGCCAGGAACTTAAAGCGGGCAACCGCTCAATCTTCAGCGGTGCCCTGCAAAGCGCTCTCCATGAGGTGCTGGAAAGAGGACTGCAAGCCATTTTGTTCCTAAACCGACGCGGTACGGCCACTTACATCTTCTGCCGCGATTGTGGCTACAGCTTAAAGTGCCCGCGTTGTGACCTGCCCCTTACCTACCACAGCGCGGGGCGCCCTTCACCCAGGAATTCACAACCCATGCTCACCTGCCACCACTGCGGCTATCAGCGCAGGTTGCCAAGGACCTGCCCGCAGTGTCAGAGCAGCCGCATCCGCCAATATGGAACCGGTACAGAGCGGGTAGAGACGGAGGTGCAGGCTCTGCTTCCCAACGCCCGCACCTTGCGTTGGGATTATGAAACCACCCGGGGTAAAGGTGCCCACGAAGTCATCTTAAAGCAATTTAGCGCGCATGGCTCTGATGTGTTGATAGGCACTCAGATGCTGGCCAAAGGACTGGACCTGCCCCTGGTGACTTTAGTAGGCGTGGTGCTTGCGGATGTAGGCTTGAACCTGCCGGATTACCGCGCCGCCGAGCGAACATTTCAGGTGCTCACTCAGGTTGCCGGGCGTGCCGGGCGCAGCCCTCTCGGCGGCAAGGTGATCCTGCAAACTTTCCAACCGGAACACTATGTTATCCAGGCAGCTGCAAAACACGATTACATGGCCTTCTACCGCCAGGAATTAGATTACCGTAAGCAGCTGGCTTACCCTCCCTTCACACAGCTGGTTCGTCTGGAGTATCGCCATGCCCAGGCCAGCAAGGCCGAATCCGCTGCCAAGGAACTGGCTGGTAAAATTAACACCTGGCTGTCCAGCGAGGGGAGCCACACGACACAGATCTCTGGTCCGGTGCCGTGTTTCTTCACCCGTCTGAACAACCAATACCGCTGGCAAATCATCTTACGGGGTCATGACCCGGCTGCGCTAATCCGTGACCGGCTACCAGGGGACTGGCAGGTGGAAATCAACCCCCCTTCCTTGCTATAATATGCGAATACGAACTCCACATGCATTGGCGTGACCGAAGACGATAATCATTAGTGGTATTCAGGATACCGGGAAGGATTCTATGGATAGCTTTAGACGTGGTTTCAACTTTCTCA
Organism: Anaerolineales bacterium; assembly: GCA_034430155.1. GTDB lineage: Bacteria > Chloroflexota > Anaerolineae > Anaerolineales > UBA4823 > DAOUET01. The sequence goes on along the minus strand of DAOUET010000087.1, from coordinate 8,755 downwards.
AGCAATCTTGGCAAATGGCATTGGCTGACCGTGATCTCATCAAACCCTCAATCTATGCATTGGTAGCTGGTTTTGGCGTCACTCTTGTGGGGATCATTCCCATGGGAGTAACCGCCATCTTGTTAGGCGACACAGGCCTCGGACAAGCGATCTTATTGGTGATAGGCACATTGCTGGTCTTTATGCAATTTTCGGTCGGCTATATTTTCTCTGCCATGACAGTCTATTTAATTTATGGCTATCTGGCCGAGGGGGATGGTCGCCTGGATCTTGCGTGGGAGATTGTGCGGCGTGACTTTCTGGATATCCTCAGCCTGGCAGTAGCCTCGACGCTGGTCAACCTGGTGAAGAACGCGGTGCGGGGCAAAGGCAGGAGCGCAGGGCGGAACTTCTTATCTGGCTTAATTAACACAATATGGACCGAGGCGACTTATCTGGTGCTGCCAGCCATGGTGATAGAAGATATCAGTTTAAAGGATGGCTTACGGCGCGCCAGCCAGATCCTGCGGGACAACTTGCTCCTGGTGGGCATAAGCACAGTCGGTGTGAGAGCAGTATCCGGTTTAATAGGCTTTTTGCTGGGAGCAACCGGGATTGCCTTGGGGCTTGGTGCTAGTCTGGGTCTGGTGAGCCTTTCTCAAGGCGCACCGGTTGGGGTATTCAGCGGTGTAGCGCTGGGGATTCTGGTGGCAGGCTCCTTCATCATTGTAGCTGTAGTAATCAGTTCTTATACTGCTACGGCTTACCACACTTGCCTATATCTGTGGGCAAGAGATGTAGAACGGGTTCAGCAATCCGGTCAGGAGGCCTGGTCTGTCTCCGCGCCCGCCCCGCTGGCTGCCTCGCTGAGGTGAATTTAATCTTACAAGAAGCTATCTCAAAAGCAGAAATCTTGGGCCTTAGGGAATCTCCCAACAGATTTGTCTAATCTTAAATCAGGAGGGCATCATGGACAAGATGCGGCACGAAATAATTAGCTGGGATGATGTCGACAAATTGATCGATCACTTAACACCCCAATTTGAAGTGGAATTTGAGGCGATGGTGATGATCACGCGTGGCGGGATCGTGCCCGGGGGGCTGCTGGCAGAAGCCTTGGATATCAAACATATCCTGACAGCGTCAGTGGATTTTCCAGCAGAGCTAGAGCGTGAAAAATCCGGGCTGTTCGCCTGGCCCAGGTTTCTGCAGTTCCCCGAAGATGAGCTCTTACGGGACCGTAACACCCTGATCGTTGATGACGTCTGGGGATCGGGACGGACGATCACCTCGGTGAAAAACCGGATCGAATCAGCCGGCAGTTACCCTTACACCTGCGTCCTTCATTTCAACCCGTTTCGCAATTTGTTTGGCATCGCCCGTCCAGTTTATTACGCGGCCATAACCGATGCCTACATCGTCTATCCCTGGGAAATCAAGCGCGGCATTGACCGGGTATTGCTAAATGACAGGCCGCGACCCTCCTCCTGAAGGGGGAGAGGGATTCGATCCATGAAAGTTGCCCTACTGGGTGATGTACATGCCAACTTGCCAGCCTTGGAAATAGTGTTGGCACACGCTCACCAACATGGCGTTAATCAAATCTGGAATATCGGTGACTTTTTGGGGTACGGCGCTTTCCCAAACGAAGTGGTGCAACGCTTGAGGCAGGAAAAGGCGGTCAGCATTATTGGCAATTACGATCTCAAGGTGCTACGCTTTCCTGAGAAAGTGAAAAAGTGGCGTAAGACAAAGATGCCCCAGAAGTGGCTGGCCTTTAAATGGGCTGATGAGCATCTCAACAAGGGAAACCGCAAGTATCTACGCTCATTACCCCAGGAAATTTGGTTGCAGGTAGAAGGCAAGCACATCCTGCTGACTCACGCCAGCCCAGCTTCCGATGAAGAGCATCTTACTCCCGAGACACCGCTGGAACGCCTGCGGGAACTAGCTCAGATGGCTTCTAAAGCTAGAGAGCGCCTAGATGCTATTATCTTTGGTCACTCCCACCGGGAATTCGCTCGGCTGGTTGACGGCGTTTGGTTTATCAACACAGGCAGCGTCGGCCGGCCCGACGATGGCGACCCGCGCGCCTGCTACGCCATATTGCAGATCAGCCAGCAAGGCCTACAGGTGGAACATTTTAGGTTAACTTATGACGTCGAAAAAGCCGTAGATGCCATCTACGAGCACGATCTTCCGGAAGCCTTCGCCCAGATGCTTATTGAGGGGCGCGATCTCGAGAGCGTATTGGGCAAACCCTCATCCGAAAAAAGCGAAAATGAATGACCTCTCAAAAAAGACGAAAAATCCATCCTCTTGAAGATCCAGGCCGCTAAAGACTGCCAGCTGGAGATTTGGGGGGTACAAAACCACAAAAAAACTTTCAAAAAAGCCTTTGGAAGAAAATTGGCGCTCGAGGCTGAAATCGCCCAAATGGATCCCAAAGAGGTCTAGCGGTGATCTTCCCTGCGCTGCTCGCCCCACTGCCCTTGAGCCGGCCGGCGCTTACCAGTAAAACCTTGACGCCAGAACCCAGCCTCTAAACTACACCAACCGGCGCGGCATAAAATCGAAGCGGTTGCCGAGCTGCTGTGCTTTGCTAAAGCACCGAAACGGATAACGCCAAATTACGGTGGAATTCAGGGCGATTAAAGTGATCCCAGGCTTGCTGGAAAGTAACCATCAAATTATAGCGTTCAGCGTGTTTGGCAGCCAGGTAAGCCACCACCGGTTCAGGATTCTGGCGTTCACTCAGCGGCAAGCCTGACTGAAGTTCCTCCCAATTGTCCAGAAAATCGCGCAAAATCTGGCAGGCGACATTAGCATCGTTCAGATCTCCCAGATGGTCCTGGAGACCCTTTATTTCGTCAATAACGACCTTGGCCTCTTCGCCCAACACCTCTCGAAAAAATTCAACGGTGTAACGCAGCTTTTTGAATTCAATCCGCAGCCCATGAAGCTGCTCGATGGTGGCGGTCTTAAGAACCAGGTCATAAGCCCGGACTGCAGCCAGGCGGGTATAGATCAGCCCTGGAGCGACCTGCTCAACCAGGTAGGGTACCGGGCTATCTTGAGGGAGCGAGCGCGCCCCAGCCCCGGGCGTGTTGAGAAACTCGAAAAATCTGCGCTTAAAGGTCTGGTATTCTGGGCTGTCGAGGTGCACTAACATCTCAATCCGGTCCGCTTCGCGTTCCTGGGTCCAGGCCTGTAGAAGGGGATCCAGCCCTGGGCGTTGATCTTCAGGGAGCGTTTGCAAATATGCCTGGGCTTTCTCCATAAACACATCCATGTCACGTACCCGTCCCAACGCCCGGCCGGCAGCTTTGAGACCCTTGAGATGGCGTTTAATGACCTTGGGTTCAAATGCATCCCCAAAGACTTCAAAAGCTGCGCGCATGCGTCGCGTGGCAACCCGCATATCATGCAGTTCCTCAATATCCTCACCAAGGCGGGTGCCGTCTTCATGGCGCAGCATCTGGGCAAAGTGATAGCGGAGCACCTTACGCCCGGCTTCAGCAAGAGGGTCACGCGGTTCTACGCCCGGTCTCTGGAAGGCATATAGGCCATTCAGATCCTCATCGCTCAAGGACTGATCTTCAGGTCTGGAAACTCGCACGGATACCTGCTGTTGAAAAAGATCTTCCCACATCTTGGCGCGGCTTTGAGCTGCCTTGGCATCCACGGAGGCTTTGGCTCCCTCTACCAAAATTTGCAATCGCCCCGCTCCGCTCTCGATTGCCTGGATGGTGGTCTCCTGAGCGTGGGAACTATCCAACCCCTCTGCAATGCGTAATAAAGCTGCCAACACCAGCGCTTCCCGCTCCAGGACAGGCAGCAGGCTCAATTTGGCCATAGCACGGCGACTAGATTTACCGCGCTGGTGATCAAGGATGGCCGCCACCATATTTTGGTCAGCTGGGCTCAAATCCGCAATGGGCCGGCTGAAAATCTCGCCCGTGGAACTCCCGGGGGGCAGCTGCAAACCAAGCAATAAAGCCGCGGCATCCAAAAAACGGCGGTGGTTGTTTGTCAGCTGATGGATGGATTGAGTTTCATCAAAAAGGGAGAGGGCCAGGTCATGGATGTGTTCAGCCCGGCGGGCCTCAGGGTGATAACGCCGGTGCAGGTCCCACACGCTGAGCGCCTCGGCATAATCCTGGCCAGTTTCCAGGGCAGAAGTGGCTTCGGGTGGGGGCGAAACCTGGGAGCCACCCACCGCTTGGCCATCCGAAGAGGCTTGGGCAAGCCGGATGGAAGGGGGAAAAACCCCCATGCCTTTAGCCTGATACTGCCTGCGCCAATAACGCGTCCGCCCGCGCGAGAGACCGACCCGTTGAGCCACTTCTTTGGTTTGCAAGCCATCATCGTAGAACAGTAACAATTGGGCGCGCCGGCGGACGCTCTCTATGCCAGCGTCCATCGCCATCGCTTCGATTTGTTGGCGTTCCTCAGATCCTAATAACCTCTCCATGATCATATAGAAGCAAGTCCTAAAAGCGTGCCTCTCAACCAGTTGGCTTGCCCGGTTAAATTACCTCGACCAAACCGATCTCCCTTACGCCTGACCAACCTATGGTCTTTCAAGCAGCAGGGATTGGATATTGACAGGCTGTTCCTTAGAATTTCGCTTGACGCGCCGGTAAGTGCCGTCAGGCAGCATCAAGCGCACCTTGACGTTATCATGCAGGTATTCAGCCAGCACATCGTAACGCAAATGATGTACCAAACTGGCATCCTCCAGCGGGAATAAAACCTCCACGCGCCGGTTGATATTGCGGGGCATCAAGTCCGCGCTCCCCAGGTAGATCTCTTCATTGCCACCATTGCGAAAGTAATAAATACGACTGTGCTCTAAAAAGCGACCGACGATGCTGATTACCCGAATGTTCTGGCTGACCCCTTCGATGCCCGGTCGCAGGCAGCACATGCCCCGTACGATCAAGTCTACTTTGACCCCTGCTTGCGAGGCGCTATACAGCTTCTGGATCATCCTTTGGTCAACCAGCGAATTCATCTTGAAGATAAGATGACCAGCCTGATCCTTCCGGTGAGCTTCGATTTCCCGTTCGATCAAGGCTTCCATGCGAGCTCGCAGGTTGATGGGTGCCACCAAAAGTTTGCGGTAATCTTCTTTCGCTGAATACCCCGTCAGGTAATTAAACAAATCAGTGGCATCCGCGCCAATTTCATCATCGCAGGTGAAAAGGCCAATGTCCTCATAGACCTGGGCAGTGATGGCGTTGTAATTCCCGGTAGCGAGATGGATATAGCGGCGGATGTGTTCCCCTTCTTTGCGGATCACCAGGGCGACCTTGGAATGGGTCTTTAAACCCAGTAACCCGTAAACGACATGAACCCCTTCCCGCTCCAGCGCCTTAGCCCACTCGATGTTGCTCTCCTCATCAAATCGAGCTTTTAGTTCCACCAGCACGGCTACTTGCTTGCCGTTCTCGCGGGCCTCCAGCAAGGCAGTAACCACCGGAGAGTTGCGTCCGACCCGATAAAGGGTTTGCTTTATCGCCAGTACATCCGGGTCTCGGGCTGCCAGTTTTAAGAATTCCACCACGGGCAGGAAGGAATCATACGGGTGGTGTACAAGGATATCTCCCTTACGGATAGCAGAAAAAATGTTTCCGTCATAGGATTCGCCTTTAAGGGAAGCCGGGACCTTGGGTAAAAACGGGGAGTCTTTCAAATCATAGCGGTCAATGCTATACAAGCTCATCAGGTTGCTAAGACCTAGCGGCCTTTCCAGCGTATAAATATCGTTGCGATCCACCTCCAGGTTTTCAATCAGGATCTCGCGGACATGAGAAGGCATCTCGTCGTTTACCGTGACTCGCACCACGGATCCGAAACGGCGTTGCCTGACGCCTTCTTCGATTGTTTCCAGCAAATCCGAAGCTTCCAGTTCCTGGATCACCATGTCGGCATCACGAGTAACGCGGAAGGGGTGTGCCTCAATCACTTGCATGCCCGGGAAGAGCGAGTCGATATAAGCGGCGATGACCTGTTCAAGCCAGACAAAGTAGTGATGGTGAGGGACGGTGCCATCCCGGCGCACGCTCCCAGACGAGCGTTTGATGGGGATCAGCCGTGGAAGCGTGCCTGGCACCTTGACGCGGGCAAAATGGTCATGTTTATCACGGATGAGCACCGCCAGATTCAGGCTGAGGTTGGAAATGTGTGGGAAAGGGTGACCCGGATCAAAAGCCAAGGGCGTGAGCACCGGAAAGATGACTTCATTGAAATACGTTTTGACGCTTTCCACCTGCTTTTTATTAAGCGCATCATAATCCAGGATATGAATACCAGCCTTGTTGAGACTGGGTAGCAAATCGTCTCGCAAGCACTCCCGCGCCACTCGCATCAACCCCTGAGCTATTTTGCGAATCTCCGCAATTTGTTCAGCGGGGGTCATACCATCGGGAGGCACTTCGGTAACTCCGGCGTCCACCTGCTTCTTCAGACCGGCAACACGCACCATGAAGAATTCGTCCAGGTTGAGCCCCAATATAGCCAGGAACTTGATCCTTTCCAGCAGCGGAACGCGGTTATCCTGAGCTTCCTCCAAAACCCGGCGTTGAAACTCCAACATGCTGAGCTCACGATTGATAAAGAGGCCGGGGTCGTTCAGGTCAACCTGGGTCTGCTCTTTCACTAGTTTGGAAGATTCCGCCATACAGACTTCTACCTTCTGTAGATGAATTAATTGCTGGCCTTACTTTTCTTGGCCTTCTTCTTGTCCAATTTGGCTTTTTTCCGAAGATCGAAGAGCCCTTCTGCGAATGGATCGAAGTTCAGTTCCTGGCTGAGCTTGTCAACCAAAGTTTCGAGCACTTTTACGCGCGCATACCACTTACTGTTGCCTTCCACCACTGTCCAGGGAGCGGTCACGGTGCTGGTTTTCAACAACATCTCGTTGACCGCCTCTTCGTAAAGATCCCATTTTTCGCGATTGCGCCAATCCTCATCGGTCAGCTTCCAGCTGCGCAGCTCATCCTTAGAACGCGCCTGGAAGCGGTTCACCTGCTCTTCCTTGCTGATATGGATCCAGAACTTGAAAAGAATCGTTCCAAAATCTACCAGCTGGCGTTCGAACTGGTTTATTTCGCGGTAAGCCCGTTTCCAAGCATCCTCACTGCAAAAGCCCTCAACACGCTCGACCATGACCCGGCCGTACCAGGAGCGGTCGTAGATGGCAATCTGACCAGCCTCCGGTAAGCGCCGCCAGAAGCGATAGAAATAGTGACGGCTGGCATCTTCTCCTTGAGGTGCCGCAATTGAATAAACCACATAACCGCGTGGGTCCAATTTTTCCGTGACCCTTTTGATAGCGCCACCCTTGCCTCCCGCGTCCCAACCCTCGAAAACCATAGCAACCGGTCGCTGCTGAACATAGACTTGATAGCCAAGCGCGTTGAGCGCCACCTGGTATTTAATCAGAGAGGTCTTGTATTCTCCTTCATCCAGTGCCAAAGACAAATCGACAGTGTCTAACATGGCGTCTTCCTTTCCGGTCTAGCCCGAACCCTACTCGCGCAGCGCTTCAAGCTTGCCTTGATCAGCCATCCGCCTCAGCAAGCTGGCGTGGAGATTGGCGGGTTTGTTCGCTACCATCGGGGGTTATTTTTACTTTTTCCGGCGTCTTTTCCGGCTCGCTTTCCGCCAGGTCAGGGGCCCCTTGGGCGGGGTTCTGGTCATCAGGGACACTCAACACTTCAAGGCTTGGTGGCTCCGGCGCACCTTCTACTTGGGCGGCCAGATCAGGCTCTTGGGCCAGCTTGGCCTCATCTTCCGAATCATCTGAAACATGCTCCCATAAGGCCGGGTCAGGCAGGGCATCCATAGCAGCCAGGCGCCCTTCCAGAGCGTTTATCATGCTTTGGAAAATCTTTACGCGAGTATAACGCCGGTTGGTGGCTTCGACGATCGTCCACGGTCCCCACTCGGTATCGGTCCGCTCTAACATCTCCTCAAAAGTTAAGGTCCACTCGTCATATTGGCGGTGGTGTTCCCAATCTTCAGGAGCGACATGCCAAGCGTTTAATGGATCCTGGGTCAACTTCTCAAAGCGGCGCCTTTGTTCCTGGCGGCTGATATGCAAGAAGAATTTGATGATCAAGTAACCGTCATCCGCCAGGGTGCGCTCAAAATCAACGATATCCCGGTAAGCCAGGCGCCATTCGCTTTCCGGGATCAGCTTCTCCATACGTTCTACCAGGACGCGCCCATACCATGAGCGGTCAAAAATGGTCCACTCGCCTCGTCCAGGCAGTTTCAGCCAGAAACGCCACAGCCAAGGTCGTTTCTTTTCGTAGGTGCGGGCGGCCCGGATCGGGTAGAGTTTAAAACCGCGCGGGTCGAGCCGGCCGGTCAGGGTTTGGATGGAAGTGCCTTTTCCGGCCGCATCCCAACCTTCAAAAAGGATCACCACCGGAATTTGAGCGTCCCAAGAAGCTTTTTGCATGGCATAAAGCTGGTTGCGCAACTTGGGCATCAATTTCTTGTACTCTTTTTTCTTAATCTTCCTAGAGAGGTCAATCTTCTCCAGCATGGCGGACGACTCCTTTCCCAGGAAAGACCGGTTGCACCTCACCATCCATCAGGCCAGCCACCCTGTAAATCAACCTATGTTGCCAATGGTATACCGTTTGATTTAATGCTCCCCTATTTTAAGCTATAAAGTTGACCTGCACAAATAAACTTACCCTCCTGGCTCTCTGGGATTTGCCGTGATGGGGTAGATATGTGGGGGTGTTGGGCGGGCTGC
>DAOUET010000086.1:0-15533 GCA_034430155.1 Anaerolineales bacterium | reverse complement strand
CATCCTGAACGCTAGGGGCTGTCTAATTGTACTTTTCAGACAGCCCCTGGATGAACCTGACAATCGCCGCAGGGCGACTTGGGGTCCTTGTCGGTGGGGTTTCAACCCCCAGATCTTTGGTCTGCTTTGACCGGCAACCCCGGAGAGTTGATATTTATGGCGCAAAAGACGATGGCTTAAAGTGCAGCTGGTCGAAAACCTACGCCCTAATCACTACGAAAGAAAAGATCGAGTTATTGAGAACCGCCCTCCAGTGTACAATTGAGTGAGACATGGAGCCAAAGATTAATATTGAGAAATCCGTCACCAAAGTAAATCTCCTCAAGAAACCAACCGATTTCGCCTATTGGCAGTCGCAGCCATATCTGGCACGCCTCGCGACCCTTGAACTGATCCGGCGAGAGTATCATCGCTGGAGGTACGGTGCTGAACCCAGACTTCAAAGAGTTCATCGAATCGTTAAACGGTAACGGCGTTCGCTACCTGGTCGTTGGCGGTGATGCCGTCGCGTTTCATGGACACCCACGCTATACCAAAGACATCGATATCTGGATCGAGCCGACTCCAGAGAATGCGGCCAAAATAGTCAAGGCTCTGGATCAATTTGGGTTTGGTTCCCTGATGTTGATTGAGGCTGACTTCCTGGTCCCAGATCAGATCATCCAACTTGGGTATCCACCCAATCGCATTGACCTGATGAGCACATTGCGGAAATAAGCCAGGCGCCCTAATCAACGGGAGCAAACGGTTTGTATCCTTCCTGAACGCTAGCCCCCTTCCATAAATGGGAAGAGGGCTTTTACCTGTCCGCTTATCCGAGCGGTTTGAAACGGTAGACATACAAGCCTTGCATTTGGGTGACGATATAAACCAGGTCGTTGACCACCTCACACGCCCAGGTCCCGAACACATCTGTGACCACCCCGGCTATCTTCAGTTGGCTCACATCGGTAGCGTCGTAGACCATCTGCCCGCCAACAAACAAGTAGTCCCCGGCCTTCACCAGACCGGGACTGACGGAAAAGACCATAGGAGAGGCGGCTATTTCGACCGGTTTCCCCGGGTTGGAGATATCAAATACCTTGATGCCCATGGGCGGTGGCAGGCTGACGAACAGCTGGTCACCGGAGGCAAGGATGGATGAGGGCAGGGAAGGCACCATTCCCACCATGGGGATTTTTCCAATCTCGGCAGGTTGGTAAGGGTCTGAAAGGTCGAAGACCCGCAGGGCTAACGGTTCGCTTTGCTTCTCGTCGATGGCGCCATCCAGGGCATAAAGGGTTGAACCGCTCACTGCCAGAGACCACCTTTCGTTGGGTACATCCACAAATCCGGCGGCTTTTGGAGTTGCGGGATCTGAGATATCAATAGCCCACAGCCCCTGCCCGGGATAGAAAGCATCATTGAGGCCCCAACCGGACAGGTAGGCAGTATTCCCCGATATGGCGATATCAAAGGCGCCATCCGAAGCCGGGTGGTCGTATACCGCGCCTACCTCGACCGATTCCTCTGGATTAGTAATGTCATAAACGTGGAACGGGTAGTTTGAATCGGATATATAAGCGTAATCCCCGATCACTTCCAGGCCAGTGGGCACCTGAAGATAGAGGTCTTTGCGACTGTTGTCATAACTCACCTCCCTCAACCCGGCCGGGTCCGTAACATTTACCACCCGGAAACCGCTGGTCCGGCCAATAATATAGGCGTAATCGCCTTGCACTTTGACCCCAAACAGCCAATCTGGAACGGGCGTCTCATAGTGACCAATCCGTGCCGGGCTGCCAGGCTGGCTCACGTCAACAACTGTGAGTCCATAAGCCTGGTCGGTGATGTAGAGGGTTTTGCCCAGCACGGCCAGTCCGCGTTCGGAGGATTCCTCGACGATGAACTCAAACCCGCCAACGCTGGTAGGCATGGTGCTCACTTGTTCGGGGTGGACAGGATTCGAAAGGTCAAGGACGTGTAGGCCGTCCATATCGTCTACCAGGTAAACCAGGTTCCCATCCACAGCCAGGCCCGAGGCGACCTGGGTATCATATCTGCCGGCGAAGGCAGGTTTGGCCGGGTCGGAAAGTTCCAGCACTACCAGCCCATCCTGCACGGCTGAGAGGCAGAGATCCTTGCCGCAGGACCGCACGCTGGAAAAACTGTAACTTTCATGTTGGGGATTGGGAACCTCCATCACGGAGAATACCCCTACCTTTTGCGGGCTGGAGGGGTTGGAGACATCCACCGTCACCAGTCCCTGGCTGTTGACGTCGACCAGGTAGGCATAATTTCCAACCACGGCGATGGATAACATCGTGCCGGGGATTTCGCCGCTGCTCACCTCGACCGGGTTTTGGGGAGAGGTTACGTCCACGATGTACAGCCCGCTGGGATTGCAGGCCAGGTATGCCAGGTTATCTTTAAGCACAACTGCCTGACAGCCCGGGGTTTTTGGCTCGATAGTGCTGACTAACCCCGGGTGGGCCGGGTCGTTAACATCAAAGATATGCAGCCCGCCATAGCGGGTTGCCACATAGGCATACTTCCCGCTAACCTGAACACCTAAAACCAGGCCCGGCAGGACTTCGCTCTGCCCAATCAGCTTGGGCGCACTGGGGGTTGAGACATCCAGCGTGACCAGGCGAGGACCTTGCCCCAGGTAGGCAATATTCCCATCCACCGCCACCGCATAGGTGCTGCCCCCGATCTGCCCCAGATACTCAAAGTTGGTTTGTACCCCCTGGTCAGCAGACCCTTCCATGCCCGGTAGAAGAGGTTGTTCTCCCGTCGGCGTGGGAGCAAGCTCGCCTCCCGGTTCTCCCGTGGGCTCGATACCCTCCCCAGGGGGGATTCCGGTACCAGCCAGCTGGGTCTGTTGGACATAAATGGTGCTTTGCAGCCCTTCATTTTCAGACTGGGTGGCAATCCCGAGTGTCTGGCAGGCAAGTGTCACCAGGCACAGAATCATGAAGAAAAACAAGAATCTCTTGAATGGTGTTTTCACTGTGCATCTCCTGTTAAGCCTGAGGCTCTCCATCAATTGATCATAGGAAACCGCCGATTAGCTAACCTTCGTGAAATGAGCGGACCTCAGCTCAAAATGGCTGATCCCGATGATCGATCCGGATACATCTTTCTATTCACGCGTATTCTGCACTTGGAATATAACCAGGTCCATGCCCCACCACTTCTCACGTATGAACGATCGTTCTCAGGTTAATGAGCACCGGTGACATCTAAGCAAGGATAAGATCAAGTGCTAGATATGTTATTCCAATTTAATTTGGGATTGTCAAGACCATTCTGCATGATTTATTAAGATGAATATCATCAATGGGAAGCATCCAAGAAAATGCTGGAGGTTCTCTTGCTCCGCCCTATTCCGGCAGATTGTCCAGTGCCCCTTTCATGCTCACCCGGTATTCACGAAAGGCCGCCCGCCCTGCCTCGCTGAGGCGCAGGTTGGTATTCGGCCGGCGTCCCACGAAGCTCTTTTCTACCAGAACGTAACCAGCCTCTTCCAGTTTGCTCAGGTGGGCCGAGAGATTACCCCAGGTCAGGCCGGTTTGGTTCATAATAAAGGTGAAGTCGGCGCTGTCCACCACGTACAGCAAAGCCATGACTGCCAGCCGGGCCGGCTCGTGAACCAACCTGTCAACCTTGGTCAGGGTTGACAGGTCCGGGCCTTCATTCGACTCACTCATAGGAGGCTTCATTTCGCGGTAACGGGTACTTTCGCAAGAAACGTACTAAGAGAACCAGCCCGGGCAGCATGGTTAATCCTCCGATGACCAAGGCATATACCGGCTGGTTCAGCCATATCATCAGGAAGACCGCCAGGGACATCATTATGGCGATGTAGTAGCCCCGCGGGAAATCATTGAAGAAAGCCATCAGGATCATCCCCACCCCTACGATCAAGGATCCGATTGAAGCGACTGCCAAATCCATCAGGTCGCGTGTCTGGAGGAAGGTGTTTAGTTTGGTAGCCACCTGGGGGTTGAGCCACCCCATGACGGTTAATGAAAGGATCACTACCTGGATCAGCACCACCACGCCTAAGGCAAGGGCTAACCTGGTCTTACGGCGCTTGCGCATCTCACCAAAGTGAACCTGCCCCATGCGAGGCAGGGTGATAAATCGCTTCCCTGCCCAGAAGAGGGCGTAAGCCAGGGAGAACAGAGCCAACATCAAGACGATATTGGCAGGACTATAACCACCCTCCGGTCGGTATATAAAGATACCCATGGCTGCGATGACCAGTCCTAGGTAGATATCCCACAAGCCATCCTGGTAGGTTGACCGGAAGGCTTTGCGTTCGATTTCTTTAAGATCCAATTGAGTTGACATTATTGCCTCCAAGTAATTTGCAGTATAGTTTACTTTGCATTACAAAGATATCTGTATTATACAGATTTTTTCAGGTTTGTCAAGAGGCGCGTAGTAAATCCCTTACCGCAAATTCACAAAGCCCCCTCAGTGCATAAGCAAAATATCCCTTTCACAAAGGAGTATTTCCGACGGCTGTCGTCTACCCACTTTCAAAGAATAAAGTCTGGCAGGACATACCGCTGCCAGACTTTATGATGCACGGGAGTAACCAGCCACTCCAATGCCCACAGACCGAATTGGAAAAAACTTAGCCGCTGGCGAGAGGCCAGATAATCCTGCCAGCGCTTGGGCAGCTGCAAGCCAATCAGAACCAAGATCAAATAGGCGATCTGAAAACCCAGCAACATGTGAGCCAGACGCTCTTCGTTCTTGAGATGCGCCCGGGTCAGGCCCAGGTGGCTTTTGAGATCTCGGAACATTTCTTCAATCCAGAAACGGTTTTTGTACCAGCCCACAGCCTGTTCGGTGTCGGTGAAAGAAGTGCCCAGATACCAGATTTTGTCACCTTTGCGACTGATGACCAGGTTGAGGCGAACCGGCTTTTAGTCCCGGTAATCCACCTGCGAGAACCGGATGGGGGCGCCCTCCGCCTGGAGGTAGTTCCAGATCACAGCCGCCAGCACCTGGAAGTAGCGCAGGACTTGTACTCCCGGGTTTTTGAGAAAGCGGTGCAAGCGCTTCGGCCGGTGCGTGTGTCGCCGCGCCCCAAATGGCCATTGCCATACGATGCCCGACAGGCTGCCGCTGTGACTTTGCAAGATGCCATAGACCAACAAGTTCAGATTGCGTAAGCGGGTTGCGCGCATGTGAATGCCCCAACGATTGACAATTTGCCCGATTTCGAAGTATTCTCTCATCGCAGGCCTCCTTCGGTTTGGATTCGTTTGGAAACAAATCAAAACCTGTTGGAGGCTTTGCTTTACGCCTTGCTTAAAAGTGGGTAGACTTCAGAAGTTAAAAGGGTTGAAGTTTTCAAAAATAATTATATAATAGAGCCAAGTAGGTTAATATCGTATGAGAACGGGCGCACAGTGCGCCACCCCGGGATGCTTTCTACCCATGAGGGGGGCGGAGAGATCGATTTGTTTTTCCCCATTTATTCTGGCTCAGGCAACCTTAGGGAGGAACGTTTGAGCGCGGACCCTTACCCGTCGGTACCTATTGGTTTTGCCCCAATCTGTAATAAGCAGTCCATCTTCCACGGATGGGCTACTTTTTTATCCTTCCACGCTGAATATGGCCCTGCTAATCCGGCATCCACCGGAAAGCCAGCGCCCGATGGACTGGCATAGGCTTTTCAGGCAGGTCGGACAACGATTTTAACCAGCCGATACCCAGGAGGCTCCACTAAAAACCGCATTCGTTTCCTCAACCTGATGATCATTCTGGCAATTTTCTGTTCCTTACCTGCCATTTTCGGACCGGCGAACCTTACCCTGGCGCAGAGGCTAGACGATGAAGAACCTGGCAATCAGCAGCATCAGGGCTGACAACACCCCTGATGCCCGTGGAACCAACCGCACTCGAGTCGGTATCCAGAGCATTCTCGGGTGGGCCGGCCTACGACAGCGGTTGGGTATATCTTGGCCAGGATGAAGCCAAGACACTAACCCATAATTTAGGAGGGAACGTTGACAACTATGTGGTCGATATGCAATACTATGCCAACAGCGTAGATGGCATCAACCTGCGCTACTACGGCGGCTGGATTTTGGAGTCTATCCCGCTCCCGGTCAATGGCGTCAATACGCTGACCCACCATCTGGGAGGCAACCTCAATGCCTACGCCGTGCGTTATTCAATGTGCTCGACCGTTCACAGCGTCAACATCCTGGGGGCAGGCAGCATGGAGATCGGCGGGAACTAAAGGAATCGCACTTGCATCGGGTTCGCACGGCCTGACGAAAATGCGCTTCGACAATAGGAGGATACAATGAACGTTAAGAGCCTACACAGGTATGTGATAACCATCTTGGGTCTGTTCTCTCTCGTGGTAATCCCACTGATGAGCAGTACTGTCCAGGCGCGACCGGATGCAGCCTTGAACACGGGAACGCTCACCGTCACGCTCGACGCAGGCGACTATACGCTCCGTTCCGAGAACGGGCAGACCCGCATCGAGATGGAGCAAGATTTTGGATCGTTTAGCGTCTCGGGCGAGCCACAGCTGCCCGGTCGCACGTTTCTGATCGCGCTACCGCCCGGAGCGAATGTCAGCCGCGTGCGCTTCGAGATGCCCGAAGTGGTCGATCTGCCGGCACGTTATCAACTGGCGCCTGTCGGGCCAGCTGTGACCGATCGAGAAGACCTAGATCAAGCCATGGCCCAATGGGCGATCGATCGCCAGCGCGCCTATGCGACCGATTCAGCCTACCCGGCAAACGTGGCTGAATTTCGCGGTCAGGGCCAGTGGCGGAGCTATACCTTCGCCCAGGTGTCCTTCCAGCCATTCCAGTATCAACCTCTCAGCGGCGCGCTGCGCTTTCATCGTCAACTGATCGTCAAGATCGATTATCAAACCCCAGAAACGGGCAGCCCCGCCTGGCGTGAGTTGCAGCGCCTGCGTGACGACCACGTGCTCGACGATCTCATTGATACGCAGCTGATCAACTTCGATCAAGCGCGAGGTTGGTACTTCGATAGTGGCAGCGATCTGCCGGCCGCCGTGAACAGCCAGTACGACTACGTCATCGTCGTGGAAAACGAAACCATCGCAGCAGCGGTTGCGCCTTTCAAGACCTGGAAAGAAAGCCTGGGACATACGGTCAACACCGTAACGCTCACCTGGATCGACGCCAACTATTCCGGCGTGGACGTGGCCGAGAAGGTATGGAATTTCTTGCACGACAAATACCCGGCCAGCGCCTGGGGTATTCGCTATGTACTGTTGGTGGGCGACTTGACCGTCATCCCGACGCGCCGCGTCTACTATGCCGATGAAGGCTGGGGTCTGCGCTCCGATCACTTCTACGCCAAACTGGGGGGCGGCAGCACCAGCGCAGCAGTATGGAATCACGATGGCGATCAACGCTGGGGCGAACTGCACGACGACGAAATGACTGTGACGCCGGATGTCCTTGTCGGGCGCATCCCCCTTAACAACGCGGCTGACGTAACGAATGCCGTGAACGCCATGATGGTGTACGAGCAAGACAACGGCAGTTGGAAGCACACCGCCCTGTTGGCCGGCGGTTACAGCGATATTCACAACGCAACAAAGAAGACCGACAACGCCGTTTTGATGGAGTACATCCGAAACCACCTGCTGGACCCCAACGGCTGGAGTTACACCCGTCTCTACGAGCAGAGCGGTCTGGGAACCAGCACATACGCACCGCCACCCGACTACGATGCCAGCAACGCCAATGTGGTGACCGCCTGGAACTCGAAGGATCACGGCCTGGCCATCCTGACCGATCACGGCAATGCCGGCGGGTTAAGCGGCGTTTACTGGCATCACGATACCATGACGACCACCAATCAGGTCGATGCCGGCGAGTTGGTGTGGAGCGATTTGTTCCTCAAGACCGACGTGACCTCATTGACCAACCCGCATCCCTCCATCGTAGCGCTGATGGGTTGCTCTTCGATCATCCTGGTAGGCCCGCCCTGGCCGGAACCAGACCAAACCATGGCCGACCCCGGCAGCTACACCGACAACACCGGCAGCGAGCTGCTGGCGCAGGGGGCAGCCGCTGGCGTGGTCGGCTTTTACGCGCCCGAACCTTACATGCCTGGCTGGAGTCAACCCGACAACGGCAACACCAGCACGGTAGGCTACTACTTCGCCGAGGACCTGGTTCAGAACCACTACAGCCTGGGATGGTCGTTGTTCGAGACCAAGATCCGCTACACGAACAAGTTCTACAACAACAACTATCAACCATTTCACTGGGCCTTCAATCTGTTCGGGGATCCATCGATGGTGCTGGAGGGCTTCGACACCTCCACCAAGGGCACCAACCAGACGATTCACACCGGCGCGGTGTATGCCTACGGCACCGACAACAACGACAACGGCGACATGTACGTGGCGGTCAGCACGCAGCCTTCCAACGTGGACGGCACGATTAATGTCTACAAGTCGTCGAATCACGGCATGACCTGGGGCCTGTGGACGACGGTCGGTCACAGCAGCGGTATCCTGGCCGTCGACGTGATGGTGGGCGATTGGTACCTCGACGAGGGTGCCAGCCAGTACTTGCACGTCTTCTTTAGCGATACCAGCGGGGGCGTCTATGACGAGCGCCTCAGCCTGGCTAATCCCGCCACGCGTAGCCTGATCGCCATCGCCAATGAAGGCCCAAGCGCCAATATCGTGGCCATATCCGCGGCCCGCGACCCGATGCCCATGCCGTCGGCTTTCAACCTGTACCTGGCCTGGGAAGTCACCACGGGCAGCTCGCACCAGGTCAAGGTCGCCCTTTCGACCATCAATGGTGGATCCTGGACCAATCAGTTCACTTTCGAGAACTATCAACAGCCCCACATCGACGCCGGACCGAGTCAACATGTCTACCTCGTGGCTGTGGCAGACGCTTTTCCCAACGATGTAGGCATCAAGCGCAGCATCGATCGCGGAGCCAGCTGGAGCACCTGGACGAATCTCACTTCAGGGGACAGCGGCGATTATCACGCGGTCCCGGTGGTGGCCGCCTCGACCGATGCAGCCATCCCGACGGTGTGGGTGGCCTATAACTACTACAAGCCCGTGATGCTCGGTGGCGTCGACGTGCGCTACGCTTACAGCCCCGATGGCGGAGATCACTGGACGCAAAATCTCCCGCTGAGCATCGAACAAGGCGTCGACGAGCTCATGCCTGATATGGTCGGCTACCGCACCGGCCCAAACCGTTGGATGAACATCGCATATGATCACGTTCAGTCCACGGGCACGCAGGTCATCTGGCGCTGGAGCAGCGGTTCGACCCCAAACAGCTGGTGGGCGCCGCGACCGGTCAACGATCACGACTCACATCCGGCCATGGGACCACAAGTGATCTACTCGCCCGGCGCGACGGCCACCGGCAGCGGCGTGGTCTATCCTGGGACCGGCTCGCCAATCACCCATCTATACTTTGCCGCGCCGTGGCTGACCACCACCAGCCACACTACACCCGTACAGCCCACATCGGAGAGAAGGCCCGACTTCAGCGCCATGCAGCGTACCGGCCTAACCTCCGACTCAACACTTCGTCCAACCGTAGCCCAGACCATACAGCCCAGCTGGGCAACCACAGGCCAGGTTCCTCAGGCGTTTCGCATCGCAGGCCTGGTGCAGAACCAGGAGGGCTTACTCTTCGCGGCGGCGACCACTAACGAAGTGAATGAAGCCAATACCGGCACCGTCTTCCGTTCAGCCGACGATGGCGATACCTGGGAACCGACTGCGGCCATTACGGATGCATGGTGGTTGGACAGCATCCTGGTGAGCAGTGACAACGCCCTGCTGGTGGGCGGCACAACCTACCATGCGAGCGATCCGGATGCAGTCGAGCGCGGGATCATCTATCGATCAACCAATAACGGCGAGGCGTGGTCACCAGCGGCCGAGTTGCCGGACGCCACCATTGTGCACGCCTTGCTGCAACGAGCCAACGGGCAGCTGGTGGCGGGGACCGGGCCCAACGGCCTGATCCTGGTCTCGTATGACGACGGCCAGCATTGGGAGCCACTGGGGCCGCCACCGGACGCCAGTCATATCTACGCACTGTGGGAAAGCGGCGAGGGCACCCTATATGCAGGCGGGGCGCGCTCGGATGGTCACGGCGTCCTCTTCCGCTTGGTCAACAACAACTGGCAAAGCGTTGGAACGCTCAGCGGTGTCACGGCCGTGTACGCGCTGATCGACGAAGCCGGGGATCTATATGCTGGCGTCACGACTGAGACCGGAGCAGGCCAGGTCATTCGATCGCTCAACAACGGCGCGACGTGGGAATCTCCCCCAGGCTTGCCAGCCAGTAAAGCCGTACGGGCCTTGCTCAGCGTCTCGGGCACCATCTATGCGGGCTTGGATGCCGGAGGCGGACCCTATACCACCTTCGTCTACAAGCTACCGTCGGGTGCTGCAATGTGGCAGCCCGCCGGAACCCTATTCATGGCGGACGCGGTATATGGCTTTTTGCGAACACCCAGCGGCGCGGTATACGCGGCCAGCGGCGATACGTACGGCGCGGTCTTTCGCGCCGCGCTGCTTGAAGTGAGGCAGCTCTACCTGCCGCTGGCCTTGCAAAATTCACCATAGGACGCAATTAGTGCATGTGGGCGTAAATAAGCCAATGGTTACCTTCACTACGGGGAACACAGAGAACACGGAGTTTTTCTCCGTGCCCTCTGTGTCTCGGTGACGAGAAACCGTCGGTGTATTTCCGCAGCGATGTACTAGGACTTTGAATGGAGGCGAACATCGATCACTGCCATCGAATTGAGTCATGAAGCGTATGCAACCCAACCCACAAGTAAATTAAGGAGTTTCCATGAGATAAAACACACCAAAAGGCATGAAAATGGGTAGACTACGAAGTCGACGTCTTTTGACAAACAACCCAAATGCTTGTAAGATGCATGAGTTGTCGGACGAATTTGAAAGGTGTTTCGAATGAGAAGACATTATAGAACTGAACTACTTCGATATAAAATCCGAAAAGGTGTCCTGGATATCCTGATGGAGGGTGATTACCGACTCGGCGATAAAATTCCCACCGAAAAAGTCCTCACTGAAGCGCTGCACGTCAGCCGTTCGACTTTAAGGGAGGGTCTCCAACTCCTTGAAGAAGAGCGTATCTTAGTCGCCAGACATGGCTCTGGACGATATCTGATAACCCCCTTGAAAGATATCAAAGTCGATATCACCGAATTAAAAAGCGTGACTCGCTTGCTTGAAGACTACGAAATCAGATGGACCACCAAAGTTTTGCAGGTGCAAGAAAATCCAGCGGATGATTTAGTCGCTACCAAGCTAGGTATTCAACCAGGTAACCCGGTTCTCAAAATAGAGAGGATCCGTTATATCGATGACCTACCCATTCTTTATTCAATCGATATCTTGTCAAAACGTTGGATAATTGGATCCTGGCAGGACCTAGACTTCAAAGGATCTCTCTTCGATATCCTTGAGGGTGATTGGGGGGTGCGACTGGATCACGCCCGGACAACCATCGGGGCAGTTCTATACGACGAAGGTTTGGCCAACCGGGTGGAGGTGAACCAATTTATCCCCTGGATTTTACTCGAGCAGGTCGATTACAACCAGGATGAGCAACCGGTGATATATTCAAAAGAATACCATCGAGCCGATTATCTGAAGATTCACTTGACTCGATACCGGCGGTATTAGACCTGCCCCACACAGGGGGAAATGATCATCCGCTTTCTCTTTCTGATTCTGCCAATTCAGATAAATCCTTTACCAGGACCTGGCAGGCAATCCCCCATTCCATGGCCAACTCAGTCTGATCTACCCTTATGATAGTGACCGGTGAATGCTGTATTACCGTCACCCAGGCGCCAGGCACCAAGCCATAGGCCTGTAATTGGGACAGGCGTTCAGATTTAAGGTGGATTGAATAACCCGAAACCCGCGCCCCTCCGCCTGGAAGTACTGCCGCTAGGCTGACCAGGTCGGATGAGGTCGCATGCCGGGGTAAATGGCTCTTTCCACAGCGAGCCCGCTTGCGTGCTCTTCGGTGAAAGCGATTGCGAAAATATCCCATAGCGTTAAGCGCCTTATTTCGCCATATCAGAGCTGCTGTTCTTGATTCGATTCACCAACTTATCCAACGTGCGTACCAGCACAGACTGGTCGAGATCGACCATCTGATAGCCACATACCGGACAGCACAGCAGCTGGCAGCCTTTTTGTAATGGGCAGGACCTGCAAGCTGAATGCTTTGCCGGGTCAAAAACATAGCCACACAGGGGGCAGGTTATAAGGTTTTCGCTCATACTCCCCACCCCACCAGCACCAAAATCCGCTCGAGCAAGCCCCCCACCAGGAACGCCAAAGGGAAGATCACGAGCAACATCCCTGCAGCAGTTCGCCAGCCGCGTTCTTTGGCAATCATCAAAACGCTGGCGAAGCAGGGGATAAATAAGGTCACCGTCACCATGGCGACCACCACCTGAACCGGATCGAGCAGACCCTGAGACACCATGATGAATAAGCCAGCCGCACCGAAATCACGGCGTAGAAATCCCATCAAGAAAGCCGCGCTGGTTTCTGGTGGTAAGCCCAGCCAGCCAGTGACGAGAGGCTCGCCTGCGCCTACCAAAACCCTCAGCAGGCCGGTCTTATCCAGGACGAACATGATGGCCGTCCCCAACAAGAAGAGTGGAACCACTTCTTTTAGATACCACTCCAATCGTGCCAGGGTCTTGAGCAGGATATTAGAGATCAACGGCCATCTCAAAGGGGGTAATTCCACCAACAAGCCGGTGCGTTCACCCGGCATAAGGCGGGCTGCTAACCAGCCAATTAACAGCAATACGCCCAATATTACCCCACTCCAGATCAGGGTGGCGTACATCGAAATCCCTGCCAGAATCCCCATGACCACCCCTAACTGGGCTGAGCACGGCACTGCTAAAGCCAGCAGCAATGTCACCAGCAGGCGATCGCGTTTGCTCTCCAACACCCTGGTTGTCAGGGTGGCCATGGTCACGCAGCCAAGCCCGAGCACCATCGGTAAAACAGCTTTTCCATTCAGACCAAGCATCCGGAACAGTCGATTACTTAGGGCAGCCAACCGGGGAAGATACCCGGAATCTTCCATGACGCCAAATGCCAGAAAAAAGGTGGTTACGATTGGCATTATCAATGCCAGGGCGTAAGTCATACCCATGGTCCAAAGGCCGTATTGCCCCACCAATGCATCCCTTAGAAACTGAAAGGGTACCACAGACTGAACCCAGGCGGTTACCCTGGGATTGATCAACTCCCCAAAGAGCCTGGTTTCCAAGAGATCCACCAGACTTCCAGCTCCAAAAACCCCGACGAACAAATAAAGAAGGTATAGTACCGTTGCCAGGATGAAGAGACCCCAGAGGGGATGGGTAGTCAGGTCGCCTAAGAAGGTAGAAAATCCCCGCCACCCCGCCCCAGACTCCAAGATAACAACCGAGGATACCCGGTCGACGAATTCCAGGCGAGTCTTCTGGATTACGACGGATAGAGGCTCGTGAAATGAGAATTGCATAGTTTGGCGCTGTGCTTGTAATCTACTAAAATCCTCCGGTGGAAGATGCGCTTCTATCCATTTCTCGGCAACTTCGTCGCCGCTCAACCACAAGAGTGCCATAGCTCGGGATGCAATCGGCGTCTGCGGCAGCGCTACGCAGGTTTCAGCCAGGCAGCCTTCGATTTCGGGAGCATAGGTCATACGAAATTGAGGTGGAGAGGCTTGTTGAAGGTGTTCGATAATTTGATCTATTCCCAGGCCGCGGGTCGCTGTAGTGGTCACAACCGGTAAAGCCAGATGATTTGTGAGTAAATTAACGTCAATCGAGACGCCCCGCGCTTCAGCTTCATCCATCATGTTCAAAGCCAGCACCATCGGTAGGCCCATCTCTGCAATCTGTACCGCCAATAGCAGGGTCCTTCGCAGATTCTTGGCATCACCCACTTGTAGGATGGCCCGTAGAGGTTCTTGGAATAATAGGCGTTCTGTGACTTGTTCGTCCTCGGTGTGAGGGGGAAATGTGATCAATCCGGGTGTATCTACCAGGTCTGAATCCGCAAACCATCGGGCTTTTCCGCGGGCAACCTCCACGGTGGTGCCGGGATAATTAGCGATGGCCACGTGCTGGCCGGTCAGGCGCTGAAAAATCACTGACTTGCCTACATTGGGTTGGCCCACCAAAGCGATGTTGCCATTGGCGCTCTTGGTTCTTGATGGGGGTGATGGGTGGCAAGGCATGCGCTCAAGCTCCCTACAATTGGGATTCGGAAACGGGCGGGTCTGGTTGGCAATGTGGACATAAGCCGTAGAGCACAATCGAGGCGTGCTCTACCTGCGCGCCGGTGGCCAGTTCAAACTGAGTCTTGATACTTTTCATGAATTCGGTGTCAAATTCCGTTACCCCTCGGCAGGAAGTACATAAGAAATGATAGTGATCAGCAGGTAAAACTGGATCAAAGCGTTCCTGGCGGTTATCTTCATCAAACCTGCGAGCACTTACCAAGCCCTCCTGCTCCAACCAGCGCAAGGTTCTGTAAACGGTAGAGAGGTGCAGGTCCGGGGCTTGCCGCTTTACGACTTGGTAGAGCTCTTCGGCGGTCGGATGGGTATCCAAGGAATCCAAAGTTTTTATGATCAAACGCCGTTGGGATGTCAACCGGCCGCCTTGATCTCGCAACCTTTTCGCCGTGTCCTGAAGCATAGAATTCATTGATTATCCTTATTGCAAATTATTTGCAGTAAACTAAGGATATCTTACCTTTGAAAAGGTTTAGAAAATAGTGATGTTTGTCGCTTCTCTTACAGGATGAATGTGATAAGTAAGGGGTATAGAAATCGATTTCCCCCCCAGGCTACTACCGGGCACAGGTTTGGTGACAGAGTCACCTTAGAATGGTTCTAATTGCGAGGCTTTTTCGATTATTGACCAGGGCTCAACCAACGAACAAAGCTTATGACTTGCCATCTTTGCTCTTCTGAAGGGCTCTCCTTCCAGGCGGGCATGGCCGAATTAATGGGGGCGAAAGCCCCGCCCTCACTGATACGCCAGAATATATATCCATCCGTCAGGTCACTCATCATCTCAGCATCAGCCATATTGGCAGATTTCGGATCCAAGGCCGCCGTTGCCGGGCCATCGCCATGTCGCTCGGCACCATGACAGGTGATGCAATTGGATTCAAAGATGGATTTTCCTGCCTCGATCTCAGCCTGGTCGTTCGCCAAGGGGTTGGTCAAGCCGGCATATTCGTCCCAGTTGTTCGGGTTTCCAAAATCTTGAAATTAGTTGGGTTTATAATCCTCTTTGATGATCAAACCCGATTGGATTGATGAGGGCTATTTTGCCACCGAAAAACGCGATCTGACCCGGATTCGCTGGGTATTGATCGTCACCATGCTGCTGAATTTCCTGGCAACCGGTGTGAAACTTGCTGCCGGATTAGCGATTGGATCTTTGAGTGTAGTCGCCGATGGCCT
>DAOUET010000085.1:0-57719 GCA_034430155.1 Anaerolineales bacterium | reverse complement strand
CCACGGGCGGTCTTGCGTTTTCTGCGGCCCTTAGTCCAGCGCCTGGGGGTGAGCGTGGTGGTGACCGATGACCTGGCCAGCTTCGGTAGTGTGACCCAACAACTGGGAGTGGAGCATCAGGTGTGCCAGTTCCATGTGCGCCGCTGGGTAGGGCGCACCATCCGAGAGTTGAGTGAGACCGTTCCCAAAGACTGGTTGTGGGTGCTGGAAGAAATCAAGAGCCTACTGGCTGAACTGCCGCCCGAAGGCAGCCGGCGACTGTTTGAGCTGTGGAAGCAGATCCCCAAGCGTCGAGCTGGGCGGGATGTGCCTCTATCTCCCCTGGATCAACTGCGCCAATTGCTCATCCGTTTGAGCGAACATTGGGAGAACTACCGCATCTTCACCTGGCAGAACGGTGTTCCGTGGACCAACAACGGCACCGAACAAGCCATTGGACGTATGAAAATGCGTAGCCGTACTATTCGGGGATACAAATCCACCCAGGGCATGCTGACGGCACTCCTGCTGGCTGGCTTGGGAGCGGCTTGCTAAACTCGAAGGTGGGGAGGGGGATGTCTGTCTTTGCACCAATTTTCCATTTCACCAACCGTGTATGTTATAAACTAGGTCAGTTTTGCCTGTTGACTTTCCTCCTGACTCGATTTATACTGGTATCAGGAGGAGGAAAAGATATATGCGAGAGGTTTCATTGAAAAAACCACGAAGTCGGGGATAAAAAAGGCACGCGCTTCCTCCCGCGTGCCTTTTTCTTTACCAATCTCAGCCTGAAAGGAGACCCAAATAAGATGGATTATGGGATGATAGGTAAAATAGAAAAAGCAAAACGATATGCCCAGCAGCGCGATCGCATCCGTTTTGAATCGTTCTCAGTGACTTTCGAGGGAGAAAATAATCCCCATACCGTTCAATTCCAAAACGGGGAATGGCAATGTGACTGTGATTTTTTTCAGACTCGGGGACGTTGCAGTCATACCATGGCGCTAGAGATCATCCTTAAGGGTATGATCCCAGAACCGGTGATATAAAAAATAGAACCAAGAAGAAGCCTGAACCCGAAAAAACGGACGAGCCCCGCTTTGGGGCTCGTTTTGATTCGGATGCAAAGCAGATATTTATTACGAAAACCTGGACTTTCACTGCCTTGAAAACGTTTTCGAGTAGTCCGCAAGAATCGTCTATCCATGGCGAATGGGCGTTAAACCAAGACGGCTGTATGAATGAGTTAAATGGGGATCAAATTTGAGGTTGGCGATACGAGACTATCTTACGATTCCAACACGGCAAGACCTAACCAGCTCGTTACAGGTTATATTGGGTGCATGGAGCTTTATCAAAAACCCCGTTAAATCCATGTTATACTATTCCAACAATTGATATACACAGGCTATGAAGAGGACGAGTACGCGTAGAAGCGGCGGCCCAGAAAGCGGTGGTGGCTGAGAATCCCGCCCGTACGCCTGCGCCGAATGGCCCTTGGAGCTGTCGGGTGAAACAAGAGTATGACCGCTTGCAGTAGCCCCCGCCGGAGTTGCCGCCGTTATTTGGGCAAAGGGTATCGCTCTTCTTGCCGTACCCCATCGCAGTGAGACTGGCTCACTTATCCCCGTCGTATCACCGGCGGGGTTGCTTTTTAGGATCGTGTTTCGCATTTTTCTTAATTTAAACAAAGGAGGTCGGACAAATGTTAATGCGGATTGAGGTAGTCTATTGTGCTGTTTGAAATTATACGGACCGCGCCGTTAGTTTAACGGCTGAACTGCTTGACACGTTTGAACCCGATATCGAATCAATTTCTCTGATTCCCTCGGACGGAGGGCGTTTCGAAGTAAGTGTGAATGATAAATTGATCTATTCTAAATTACAGACGCACCGTCACGCCGAAAAGGGTGAGGTGGCCCTGCTGGTGCAGAAAATACAAAGGGAGGGCCTATAATGGATGCTGAGAGAGGCCGGGTCTTTTCCGGTGCCCGTCCCACTGGTCGGCAACATCTCGGAAACTACTTGGGTGCCATCAGGAACTACGTGGCTTTGCAAGACGAATACGATTGCATTTACTGTATCGTCGATCTGCATGCCCTCACTACCATGGCAACCACAGAGAATCTAGGCAGCAACACCAATGAGATGGCTCTGGACTTTCTGGCGGCTGGGCTCCGTCCAGAAGAGAACATCATCTTCGTGCAATCGCATGTACCCCAGGTCACGGAGTTGCACACGATCCTTTCGATGGTGACACCCATGGGCAAGTTGACCGATCTCCCGACCTTTAAGGAGAAGGTACGGCAAAATCCAGATAATGTAAATTACGGTCTGGTAGGCTACCCTGTTTTAATGACCGCCGACATCACACTGTACAAAGCCAACCTGGTGCCTGTCGGAATTGACCAGGCTCCTCATATCGAGTTCGCCCGCGAATTAGTGCGTTCGTTCAATTACCGCTACAGCACCAATGTGCTGGTTGAACCCCAGATGATAAACACTGAAGTGCCCAAGGTACTCGGCATCGACGGTAGCGAAAAAATGAGCAAAAGCCTTAACAACCATATTGAGATTGCCGGCACACCAGAAGAGACTCGGGCGCGCGTCATGCAAATGGTCACCGATCCACAGCGTGTGCGCCGCAGTGATCCAGGGAACCCGGGGGTTTGCAACGTCTTCTCCATGCACAAGATTTTTTCTTCGACTGAAGAGGTCGCTATGGTCGATGTGGAGTGTCGTAAAGCTGGCATTGGCTGCGTTGACTGCAAGAAATTGTTTACCAACAACTTAAACGCCCATCTGGCTCCTTTGCGGGAGCGCCGCGCCAGTCTGGAGGCTAAGCCCGGTTATGTCCAGGAGGTGCTGGATTCCGGGGCTAAACGGGCGCTCTCCATAGCTGCCAGCACCATTGCAGAAGTGAAAGAAGCAGTGGGATTGCCGTGAGGCTGGTGCTGCAACGGGTAAGCCACGGGCGCGTGCAGGTCGAGGGGCACACCCTGGCTGAGATCGGCCATGGCATCGTGATCCTGCTGGGTATCGGCCCGGGAGATGGTGAAGAGCAAGCGCGTTACCTGGCGGAAAAGATCGCCAACCTGCGTATTTTTAAAGATGAAAACGGAAAGATCAACTGCTCGATTCTGGATGTTGGGGGAGAGGCCATGGTTGTCTCCCAATTCACTTTATATGCTGATACCCGCAAAGGGCGCCGTCCATCTTTCACACAGGCCGCCCCGCCTGAAATCGCCAGTCCTTTAGTAGCCCACTTTGCTGACCTGCTGAAAGAACGAGGTGTGCCTACAAAAACTGGCGAATTCGGCGCTCACATGCTGGTAGAGATCGCCAATGATGGCCCGGTCACCATCTGGATGGAACGCTGATAACTCCATGCTCGCGCTTATATCAGTTCAAGTTCCTTCAAACATTTTCTGAGATCAGACCTCACCACCCCCCTCGCCAGAGAATCCCATCTAACTGAACCCCCACCGCGCCGGTTGCCAGCATAGCTGCAATATGTTCTGAGCCGTAAACGCCACCCGCAGCAATCACCGGCATCCCGGTTCGCACCAGCTTCTGGACGATCGCCAGAGCAAAAGGAAAAATCGCCGGGCCGTACAGCCGTCCTTGAATCAGGCTATTATCCGGCCCAGGTAATGCCCCGCGCGGTGCGGCCAGGCTCACCGCGGTAAGGTCGAAACTGGATAGAGCTATAGCGAATTCGAGAGCTCGCTCCCAGGGCAGGCAGACCATCAGAGGAAGTTCACCTAAAGCTGCCCCGACCAATGAAACGGCAAGATCTAAATCTGCTTCGGGGGGCAGACCCAACTCAATTCCAACCATGCCCTCTACAGCTTCCAGCTCATTTACCATAAAGAAGAGTTCACCAGGGTTTTCCACCATCAAGTGCACCATAACAGGTATCTGCGAGCGAGCCCAGCGGGCAGAATAGCGGTTCAATACCATGCGAATCCCCGGATTCGGATGACCTGTGTGCAGCAGATAACCTCCAGAAAATTCCAGGAAGCGCCTGCCTTTCACCGGTGAACGGCGATGCAGACTGACAGGATTGGTTATGAAGACCCCAAATCGAGATAGATCGACTGGGCTATGGTCATCGGGAGCAAAACCCAGACTGCCGGGGGCATTCATTAAAGGGGTGCGCAATGGGAGTTCGTATTTGGTCATCGCCTGCTGAATCAATAAGAATTCGAATAGTACCCTCGGCATACCCTCAGGATGCCTCAACCTCTAAGCGACCCTTCCTACGAACAAAGCCTGTTGGGTGCGGTCGCGGAGCGTGACACGCTCTTATCGGTGTGAGCCAAGACCACATCCAGGTCCAAATGGCCCTGGGTATTCCGGGTAACGCACAAGCAATGTGCCTCCCCACGGGCGTTCGTGAGCAAAGCCAGCGTGCCACCAGCCAGAATAGTTTCATCAACTGGATTGGTAAAAAAAAGAGAACGTTCAACTCACCATTCAAGTTTATTTAAATCGAAAACCGGGCCTTCTTTACAAGCTAGTTTCCAACCTCTGCGCGCTGGCACTGCACATACGCCACAATCAGCCATCCCGCCACAGGGCATGGCGGTCATGATCAAAGCCTGGGCCGGACAGGCTGGACGCCCTCCTGGAGAAAACCCCAGGGTCTCTCGTAAGGTTGGCAGCCCGGCCAGGGGCAGGTCAATTCCCAGGAAATCTGCCCAGGGCAGGATTTCATTAAGCGTGTTGGTTGGGCTTGACTCAATCGCTAATGGCAGCCAGGGTAGGGTTAAATCAGTGACCAACGTGATAGCGACTCCTCTTGCCAATAGTTGAGCAGCCAAAGGGAGCAAACGCGCCACGCTTTCACCCAGGGCAACTAAGGCCAGCTTTTGGATCCCAGCAGGTAAAGTAAAGCCATGGCCTAATGGTCCTCGCAGGTTTAGGCTCTTGCCAGGGTACCAGCTTAAAGGGATAGGAGAGGCGGTTAGGAATCTTGAGGGTGAACTTTCGGCGCAAAATAAGGGTACTCCCAAAATAGCTCCTTGATCCTCAGCCAGCAGGTACTGCCCTGGTGCTGGGATCGCTTGTTGAGGAGCGGCGATCCAAGCAGCGTTGGTACCCTGCTGATTTAGCCGAATTTCCACTACTCTTCCGGGATGTAAGCCCATGCCTGCATGGTATCACGGTTTGCAGGTCAGGGCAACCAGATCACGCCCTCGGGAGAGCATTCTATGGTATTACGGTATAATCATGCATCAATAGAGATTTCATCGGGAGGTAAGCATGAACTTCGCCAGTGTCCTTCAAGGTGCCGCTGCCTTGCTCTGGTTAGTTGTGGTGGCTTTAATCGTCTTGGCCGTGTTCCAAGCCTCACGCGGGCGAAAGGTAAAGGCATTATCCACGACCATCCTGGTCGCAGCGCTCCTAGCTGTTGCTATGACAACGGTCAGCGCCGGTTTGGTGTTCATCCAGCCAGAAGAACGGGGCGTGGTGATTTCAGCGTTAAAACCCCAAGGTATTCGTGAACAGGCGCTCCAGCCTGGCTTGCGCTGGATTATCCCTTATTTTGAAAGCGTAGTGACTTATCCTATCTCCAGACAAACTTACACGATGTCGATTGCAACCCAGGAGGGTCAAATCGCCGGTGATGATTCGGTATCAGCGCGCACCTTGGATGGACAGGAAGTTTTACTAGATGCCTCGGTGATCTACGCCATCAACCCCAACCAAGTGGTTCAGGTACATATCGATTGGCAACGTCGCTTTGTGGATGAACTGGTACGACCATTGGCGCGCGGCATCATCCGAGATGCAGTCTCACAATATGGCATCGCGGAGGTATACAGCACCAAGCGATCGGATTTGACCAAGGAAATCAGGGACACACTAGGAGTAAAATTAAACGAGAACGGCCTGCTACTGGTGGATTTCGTGCTGCGCAATATCTCTTTCTCTCCTGAATATGCCGCCTCCGTAGAGCAAAAACAAATTGCCGAACAGCAAGCCCAACAGGCCAAGTTCGTGGTAGAACAGCGTCGCCAGGAGGCTGAACAAGCCCGGCAGGTCGCACAGGGTAAGGCCGATTCCTCCGTGATCGAAGCCAAAGGCAAAGCGGATGGTCGCATTCTCGAGGCTGAAGCCGAGAAGCAAGCTCTGGAGTTGATCGCCGAAGCCCTGGCTACCAACCCAGATTTGTTGACATACCAGTACATTACCAAGCTGGCTCCCGGCGTCCAGGTTATGCTGGTACCTAACAACGCACCGTATCTTTTACCCCTGCCAACGCTTGAAACTGGAGCCAACCTCTCTCCCACTTTGCAGCCTACACCCTTGCCGACACCCTTGCCAACCCCAGAGAGCTCGCCATAAGCTCAGCCTTCTTGTAGCAGCCCCTAAAAACGAAAGCGTGCTTACGGCTATTATTATCCTATGAGTCACATATCTCCATCAGGAAAGAAAATACGCTTGACCAGCCTGTCCAGCTGCGCTGGTTGAGCCTCAAAATTAAGCGCGCAAGCGCTGGCGCAGGTTCTGCGTCCCATCGAAAATTTGTTTAAACCCGCTGACTACCCTGACTTACTGATAGGCCTAGGAGATCCGGACGATGCCGCGGTCTGGCGGCTGGATGAACAACTCGCCCTGGTGGTAACTACTGATTTCTTTACACCGGTAGTCGATGAACCTTACGATTATGGGGCCATCGCAGCTGCCAACAGCCTTTCGGATGTATATGCCATGGGAGGGCGACCTTTCCTGGCGTTGAACATCGCGGCTTTTCCCCCTGACCTGCCTAGCGATATTGCCGGTGAAATAATGCTGGGGGGAGCCGAGAAAGCCCAGGAGGCCGGTGTAGTGCTGGCTGGTGGGCACACAATTCAGGATAAGGAACCCAAGTATGGTTTGATTGCCTTGGGTTTCGTCGAGCCAAAGCGCATGCTGACCAAAGGGGGGGCCCAACCTGGTGACATGCTGGTGCTTAGTAAACCAATCGGATTTGGTACCATAACCACTGCCCTTAAACAAGATCTGGCTGATCCCATGGATGTCTCAGAAGCGGTTGGATGGATGAAGCGCTTGAATAAGACCGCCTGCGAGCTGGCGGTGGAATTGGGTTTGCGCGGGTGCACCGACATCACTGGTTTCAGCCTTCTTGGTCACGCTTGGGAGATGGCGCAGGCTTCCGGCGTAGGGTTACGTTTCATCTTTGAGAAGATTCCAATCATCAAAGGAGCCCAGCGTTATGCCCAGCAATGGATTTTCCCGGGAGGCTCCTCAGACAACCGTATCTACTTCAGCCCGCATGTGCGCTTTGCCGCGGAGATTGATGAGCCCTCTCAAATGCTTCTGTTTGACGCCCAAACCAGTGGGGGACTACTCCTGGCTGTGCCGCCAGCAAAACTGGACCTGCTCATGCAGCGTGCCACTCAGGTGGGACTGCTGCTTTGGGAGATAGGAGAGGTTTTTGAAGGCCAAGGCATACAGGTCGTTGGACAAAATTAAACACTTACTCTGAGGAGATTAAGATGAACTTTGGTATTTATGAATTCTTAATTATCAGCCTGTTCGGGTTGATCTATCTGGCAATTCCAACCGCCGCGCTGGTGCTGGTCATCCTGATCTATGTCAAGGTAAAGCATATAGAAGAGATAATAATCCAGCAAGAATGAAATTTCTATGAAAATTACGAGTGAGCTCGAATTTAGATCTCGTCGTTCGCCAGTCCTGAGCAGGCGCGGCATGGTGGCTACTTCACAGCCCCTGGCAGTTGCCGCCGGATTGGAACTTCTGGCTCAAGGAGGCAACGCCGCCGACGCGGCGGTGGCAACCGCAGCTGCCTTGAACGTCACAGAACCGACCTCCACCGGAATTGGTGGTGATTGTTTCGCCTTGTATTACGATGCCGCCACCCGCCAGGTGAGCGCCTTGAACGGCTCGGGGCGTGCCCCAACCGCTCTGACTCTCGCACGCTTGCAGCAGGAGGGTTTGGCTGGGGAGCTGCCTCCTTTACATCCCTACACCATCACCGTGCCAGGAGCCTGCGCCGGGTGGTGTGATCTCGTAGAATACCACGGTCGCTTCCCGATTGGTCAGGTACTGGATCCGGCTATCCGCCTGGCGCTGGAGGGCTTCCCGGTTGCTCCCATCACGGCTTATTTCTGGCAGCGCGGTCTCGAACGACAGCTACGCCAGGCTCCTGGCGGGATGGAACTGACCGTTGACGGTCACTCGCCAAAAGCGGGTGAGGTCTTCCGCAATCCCGGCCTGGCACGCACCCTTACAAAAGTTGCAGAAGGCGGTAAAACCGCTTTTTACCAGGGGGAGATTGCCCATGCTATCGCAGATACGGTCCAAGCAGCTGGAGGTTGCCTGAGCGAAGAAGATCTAGCAGCACATTACAGCACCTGGGAGCGCCCAATCAGCGTGATCTACCGCGGCGCGCAAGTTTGGGAGTGCCCCCCTAACGGGCAAGGCCTGGCGGCGCTGCTGGCATTGAACATTTTGGCAGGATTTGACCTGGAAGACCAGGAGCCACTCTCGGCCAAACGCCTGCATCTGGCGATCGAAGCCATGCGTCTGGCTTTCGCCGACTCGCGTTGGTTTGTAGCCGATCCGGCTTTTAACCCCGCCCCCTTGGAGACCCTGCTCTCCAAAGAGTACGCTGACGAGCGACGTCTTCTGATCGATCAAAACCGCGCCTCTCCAGGCCACACCCATGGCACACCGCTCGCTTCTTCTGATACGGTCTATTTAAGCGTAGTGGATGGGGAAGGGAATGCCTGTTCATTCATCAACAGCAACTACATGGGCTTCGGCACCGGCATTGTGCCTGCTGGTTGGGGTTTCAGCCTGCAAAATCGCGGCCATAACTTCAGCCTGGACCCCCAACAACCTAACGCGCTGGCACCCGGAAAGCGCCCTTATCACACTATCATTCCTGCCATGGCAACCCGCCCGGATGACCAAACTCTTTACGCCAGTTTCGGGGTGATGGGGGGGTTCATGCAACCGCAGGGGCACCTGCAGGTGGTCATTGCCCTGTTAGATGATGGCCTGGACCCCCAGGCAGCGCTGGATCGCCCGCGCTTCTCCATCATGGACGGCAGCGCCGGTGGACGGGTGGCTTTGGAACATGGCATCCCTGCCAGTAGCATGGCTGCCCTGGAGGAGATGGGCCATGAGGTCGAGCTGGTTAGCGGTCACGACCGAGCTGTGTTCGGGCGAGGCCAGATCATCTTTCGAGAACCGGAAAGCGAGGTCTTATGGGGTGGCAGCGACCCACGCGCCGACGGTTGCGCCATGAGTTTGTGAAATATAATATCCCGGGATTTCCTGACAAAAGCGCTCAAGTCGGCACTTTTATGGGTTAAGACATCCCTCACGTTATAGTTTCCGTGTTGGTGTCCGTAGCGCTTGGTTTAGCAGAAGCACTGCTGAACTGAAATATTTTTCCTCTCCAAGCCAGGCGTGTTATAATTTTTTTCGTGCTTCGCGCAGATGGGGAAAGTATATCAATTCAGGGAAAGGAGTTTCTTATGTTAATTAGCAAAGAGCTGGAAAAGGCTTTTAACGAACAGATCGGTAGAGAGTTTGGAGCTTGCTTACAATATTTCAATATCGCTGCATATTTCGATGTGGATAGTTTGCCCCAATTGGCGGCTTTCTTTTACCGGCAGGCTGAAGAAGAGAAAATGCACGCGCTGAAGTTTGTGCACTATCTGGTGGATGCGGGTGGGCAGGTTCGCATCCCTCAAGTAAGCCAACCCAAGTTTGATTTCAAGAACGCCGAAGATGCCGCCAGAGCGGCCATCGATTGGGAAATGGAAGTTACCAATCAAATAAACGGCCTGATGGATATGGCAATCGAGCAGAATGACCACATCGCCCAGGATTTCCTGCGTTGGTTTGTGACCGAACAACTGGAAGAGGTCTCTACCATGGAAACGCTGTTGTCGGTAGTGCACCGGGCTGGGGACAATTTGCTCTGGGTGGAAGATTTTCTGGCCCGCAACTCGATTGTTGGCGCGGGAGGACAGTCCAGTAAATAGCGAGCTGGTTAGAGAGTATCTGCGGGCACCTCAGTGCGGTGCCCGTTTTTTAAACCAACCTCCACTAGAAAGACCTTCTTTCATCCTCCCAATATATGCCGGGCTTCGCCCGACCTCCAAATAGATCGATAACGCCTGACTCCTAATCTCATCCATAAATACATTATCCACGAAAAAGGACCCCTCAGGCGATGCGAGGGGTCCTTAGAGGTTGAGTGGAAATTCTTTAGAGTTTATTCCGTTACGGATTCGACCTGTTGGATTTCAGGGAAAAATTGCCGCACCGTTCCTTCTACCCATCCATGTAGGGTGTTGGGCAAGAGCGGGCAACCCAGGCAGGCGCCTCCCAGAGCGACTTTGAGCACTTTCCCATCAAATGAGACAAATTTAACCGATCCTCCATGGAAATGCTCGATGTAAGCGCTGAGTTGTTCCAGTAAAACTTGCAACCGTTCTTCAGTCGGCGCGTTTAACTCTGTGGATGTTTGATCTATCATCCTCTCAACTCCTGACATTTAGCACCATTCCGTAAACCATTTTCCAACAAAGCAACTACCTCTGGATGGGTGTGGCGTAGGCGTTCAGCCACCAGGTTCGCGAGACGTTCTAGAATAAGCAGCCCGGTTTCTGGAAATCGTTCGCACAAAGATTGCAGGTCTAAACCCCGGATGCGCAACAATTGAGAGTCCTGTGAACATTCTACTCCTGAAGTATAAAAGCGCCTGCCAATCACCGCCGACCAGCCTACCAGCCCTCCCGGGCGCACGCGCGTCACAGTGATAGGCGGTCCATCTTCAGGTTTGTAGCGGATGAGTGCCTCGCCAGCGACAACCAGATAAAGGAAATCGGCCGGGTCACCCTGTTCGAAGATCACTGTGCCAGCATAACATTTGTATTCCATGATCAGCGGGTGCAGTTGATCGATCTGCTCGGGGGTCAACCCTTGGAATATGGGTAATTGTTCGAACGAAATTTCAGACACGCTACACTACCATCCTTGTGCCTAAAATGTAGCCCTTTGAAGCCCAATCTCATAGTGGCAAATATCCTCAATCGACTGACAAATATCACCATGTTAAGGTAAATCTTTACAACTTTCTTGAAATATTGGTATGAAATGAATGGAGGAAGAAGAAAACCGGCACTTTTGATGCCGGTTTGAAGTTCATAATAGACGCCAGAAGGATTTGCCGCCTATAATCCAACATGTCTCGAGCGCTCAGGGATTGGCGTTTTTAGGGGTTTACTGCTCGACCTCTACCTGGTTTATCTTCTTGGCAGGCAAACCCTGGCTGACAGAGCGGAATACCAGGTTTTCGTTCTCCTTATCCACATCGACCAGGATCGTTTCTCCAGCGGAGAACTCGCCACTGAGCAAGCTGAGCGAGAGTGGACTTTCGATGTGTTTTTGTAAAGCCCGGCGCAGTGGACGTGCTCCAAAGTCGGGGTCGTATCCCACCTCAGCCAGCCAATCGCGAGCTTCTGAGGATAGTTCGACTGTCAGGTCTTGCTCTCCCAGCCGTTCTTGCACTTCTTGCATCTGCAGATCGACAATCTGAAGCATATGTTCACGCGAGAGTGGCGAGAAAGTAATAATCTCATCGATCCGGTTTAAGAACTCTGGTCGGAAAGTGCCCTTAAGGGCTTTCTCGATCTTTTCTTCAGCAGCCCTGGTTTCATCATCGCCGGAGTGCTGCAAGAACCCCAGGCTGCCGGATCTGCGCACATATTCTGTGCCTAGATTGCTGGTCATGGTGAGCACCGTGTTACGAAAATCAACGACACGACCCTGTCCATCCGTCAAACGACCATCGTCTAGGATCTGAAGCAGCGCATTCCACACCTCCGGATGCGCTTTTTCTATTTCGTCAAACAAGATCACCCTATATGGCCTGCGGCGTACAGCTTCAGTCAATTGACCTCCTTCTTCATACCCCACATAACCTGGTGGAGCCCCGAACAAACGCGAGACGGTGTGTTGCTCGCGATACTCGCTCATATCGATGCGAATCAGGGCATCTTGATCGTCGAACATGAATTCTGCCAGGGCTTTTGCCAGCTCGGTTTTGCCGACGCCGGAGGGGCCGATGAATATGAACGAACCAATTGGCCGGCGAGGGTCCTTCAACCCGGAACGGGCTCGGCGAATGGCATCGGAGATAGAATGGATGGCTTCATCCTGCCCTACGATATGTTCGTGCAGGCGTTCTTCCATATGCAACAGTTTTTGAGCCTCAGTTTCCATCATCTGGCTGAGGGGTATACCGGTCCACATATGGATTACTTCAGCAATATCATTGGTGTCCACGACCTCATCCAATTGGTGATCGGCTTCCCATTTA
The DNA here is from genome assembly GCA_034430155.1 of Anaerolineales bacterium. Classification (GTDB taxonomy): domain Bacteria; phylum Chloroflexota; class Anaerolineae; order Anaerolineales; family UBA4823; genus DAOUET01. The sequence continues at coordinate 45,367 of DAOUET010000085.1, read as the reverse complement.
TCGCGCTTTTCGTTAAATTCACTCTCCAGACGCAATTTTTCGGCTTTCTTTTCCGCGGCGCGTTCATAATCCCGTTCCATACCAGCCTGTTCTTCTTCGGCCGACAGGCGATCTATTTCGCTTTTCATAGCCTTTAATTCAGAGGGCAGGGAATAAAGCGCTACGCGCAGCTTGGCAGCCGCCTCGTCCATCAGGTCGATAGCCTTATCTGGTAGACTGCGATCGGTGACGTAACGAGAAGACAAGCGCGCCGCAGCTACCAAGGCATCATCGGAGAAGCGCACTTTATGATGTGCTTCATAGCGATCCCGTAAGCCTTGCAGCATATCGATAGTATCTTCCACACTGGGTTCTTCCACATAAACCGGCGCGAAGCGGCGTTCCAGAGCTGCATCTTTTTCGATGTGCTTGTGGTACTCATCCAACGTGGTGGCGCCAATGCACCGCAGTTCACCACGCGATAGGGCGGGTTTGAGCATATTGGAAGCGTCCATGGCGCCTTGAGCCGCGCCTGCCCCCACCACGGTGTGCAACTCATCGATAAACAGGATGATTTCGCCTTCAGCGCGTTGGATCTCCTCAATGGCGGCTTTCAGCCGCTCCTCGAATTCACCCCGGAAGCGGGAGCCGGCAATCATGGCACCCAAATCCAGAGCTACAACCCGCTTGCCCATCAAGATTTCTGGGATATCGTTATTGCTGATTTTCTGCGCTAATCCCTCTACGATAGCGGTCTTCCCAACCCCAGCCTCGCCGATCAAGACCGGGTTGTTTTTGGTACGCCGTGAAAGGATCTGGATTACGCGCAAAATTTCGACGTCGCGGCCGATGACCGGATCCAGTTTACCCTCCCGCGCCATTTGGGTCAGGTCGCGAGAGTATTTTTCCAGAGTTCGATAGCGGGTTTCAGCCTGTGGATCGGTCACACGCTGGCCTCCACGGATTTGCTGGACGGCCTCGTAAACCCGTTCGCGGGTGACCCCTGCGCCTTCTAGGAGTCGAGCAGCCGGGGTACTTCGCTCGCTCAAAATCGCCAGGAAGATGTGCTCGGTGGATATATATTCATCTTTCAGGCGGTTGGCCTCTTCATTAGCTAAATCGATAATGCGTTTCACGCGGGGGGTAATGAAAATCTGACCGGCACCCCCTCCAAAGATGTTGGCTTTGGGGCTGGTGCGCAAGATGTAATCCAATCGCTCCGTCAGGGCGTTGGCATCCACCTTTAAATATTCTAATATTTGGGTTATAACTCCCTGAGGTTGCTCGATCAGCGCGAGTAGGATATGTTCCGTATCGATCTGGTTATGACCGTAACGCTGGATGATTTCAGCCGATCGCTGAGCGGCCTCCTGGGCACGTTCAGTAAATCGATCAAATCGCATCATATTGGTTTTTTCCTTCCGTATAGCAGGTAAACACCTGCTGACAAACATGCCATTTCAGGTCGTGCATAAAGCTCACATTTGCTAAATTACCTAATGAAATTATAACATCGCCGGGAAAATAGAACACATGCGCGCTGTAAGAAATACATATGAATTCCGTTGGAATTTTCACGCCCGCCTATCTGTTTCGATCAGAAACCTCTCAGCCGTCAGGAATGCTAGCCTCTTAGTCTATACTCCAGCCAATCTACCCATTTCTTCAATAATCTATGCATATTACGTGCCATCTCCAACTATTTTCTAATGCCTTGTTTATCAAATTCATATCTTCAACCTCTATAATGTAGGATGGAGGTTTTATTGGTTGAGAAAATGAGACTTGAGAGAGATTCCCTGACCTGGAGATCTGCAATTCTAAATAAGACGACTAATCAGACACATGGCGTTACGAGAGTTGATTTTCCATCCCATTATTGAAGAATTGAGGCGAGAATATGAAACTTGACCGTTATACTCAAAAATCCCAAGAAGCCATTTTAAGTGCCCAACGCATCGCTGAGGAGTATAACCACCAGACGATTGAACCTGCTCACCTGTTACTAGCTCTGCTACAGCAAGAGGAAGGCGTGGTGCCAGCCATTGTCACCAAGGTGGCAGGGAGTATTCTAGCACTGCGGCAGGAAGTAACCCGAGATCTAGAAGACCGTCCACGTGTGTATGGCGCGAGTGGCGAAGTAGGGTTGGCGCGCCCAAGCACAGAGTTGCTCTCAACTGCCGAGCGTTACGCTAAGGGTATGCAAGACGACTATGTTTCCACGGAACACCTTTTGCTGGCCTTGACCGAGAGCAATGAAAGCAAACGTTTGGCTCAATACGGTCTCACCAAGGATGCTGTCTTGAAAGCCCTTGCCAGCATCCGGGGCACACAGCGGGTTACTTCTCAAACGCCAGAAGAAACTTACCAGGTATTGGAAAAATATGGGCGCGACCTTACCGCCCTGGCTCGCCAGGGCAAGCTTGACCCGGTGATAGGGCGCGACGATGAGATCCGCCGTGTGGTTCAGATTCTCTCACGGCGCACTAAGAACAATCCGGCACTGATCGGTGACCCCGGTGTGGGTAAGACAGCCATCGTGGAGGGTCTGGCCCAGCGTATGGTCAATGGTGACGTGCCCGACGGTCTGAAACGCAAAATTCTGGTGCAGCTGGATATGGGCGCCCTGGTGGCAGGAGCTAAATACCGCGGAGAGTTCGAGGAACGTTTGAAGGCTGTGCTTAAGGAGATCACTGATTCCGCTGGTCAGATCATCCTGTTTGTAGATGAGATGCACACCGTGGTTGGGGCAGGCGCGGCAGAAGGCGCCATAGATGCCGGGAATATGCTCAAGCCCATGCTGGCACGCGGCGAGCTGCACATGATTGGAGCCACTACGGTGGACGAGTATCGTAAGTATGTCGAGAAAGACCCGGCTTTGGAGCGCCGTTTCCAGCCCATCCTGGTGGAGGAACCAAGCGTCGAGGAGACTATCAGCATTTTGCGCGGACTGAAGGATCGCTACGAGGTACACCACGGGGTGCGCATCACTGACCCAGCCGTGATCGCCGCCGCAACCCTTTCTAACCGTTACATCTCCGACCGCCACCTGCCAGACAAGGCCATTGACCTAATCGACGAATCCGCCGCGCGGCTGCGTACCGAGATCGACTCAAAGCCTCAAGCCCTTGACGAGGTCGATCGCCAGATTATGCAGCTGGAAATCGAGCGTCAGGCTTTGCAAAAAGAGAAAGATAAAGCTTCCAAAGAGCGCTTGGCTCGCATCGAGAAAGAGCTGGCCGATCTGAACGAGCGTTCACGGGAATTACATGCTCGCTGGCAGACTGAAAAAGAAGCCATCACCAATTTGCAAAATATCAAAGAGCAAATCGAAGAGACCCGTCTGGAAATCGAAAGAGCTGAGCGTAATGCTGAGTTGGAGAAGGTCGCCCGGCTGCGATACGGAACCTTACGCCAGCTGGAATCCCAACTGGCCGAAAGTGAGGCCAAACTGAAAGGGTTGCAAGCCCAGGGCGCCCTGCTCAAAGAAGAAGTGGATGCCGAAGAGATCGCTCAGGTGGTTTCCCGTTGGACGGGCATTCCGGTTTCGCGCCTGCTGGAGGGTGAGACCGAAAAGCTGGTGCACATGGAGACTCGTTTGCATCAGCGTTTGGTTGGACAGGACGATGGAGTGCGGGCTGTATCCAACGCAGTGCGACGTGCGCGCGCCGGCTTGCAGGATCCTAACCGGCCAATTGGCTCTTTCATTTTCCTTGGCCCCACCGGTGTGGGAAAAACCGAACTGGCACGCGCTTTGGCCGAATTCCTCTTCGATGACGAGCGCGCTATGGTCCGTATTGATATGAGCGAATACCAGGAGAAGCATACGGTTTCACGCCTGGTTGGAGCTCCGCCGGGCTATGTTGGCTATGAGGAAGGCGGCCAACTGACCGAAGCAGTACGCCGGCGACCATACAGTGTGGTGCTGTTCGATGAAATCGAGAAGGCACACCCGGAAGTCTTTAACATCATGCTGCAACTACTCGACGACGGGCGCCTGACCGATGGGCACGGACGGACGGTGGACTTCCGCAATACGGTGGTTATCATGACCAGTAATCTGGGGAACCAATTGTGGGAGGGCGGCCATCAGGTGACCCGTGATGAAATCCTGCAGGTCTTACAATCACACTTCCGGCCTGAGTTTCTCAACCGCATTGACGAGATTGTGCTCTTCCATGCGCTTACACGCCAGGACCTCGCCCAGATTGTGGACATCCAGATGCGCCACGTAGCCAGCCTGCTGGCCGAACGAGGTTTCACCCTCGAGATCAACGAGGCCGCCCGCGAGTATTTAGCCGAGGTGGGCTACGACCCCGACTTCGGGGCACGCCCGCTCAAACGGGCTATCCAACGAGAGCTGCAAGACCCGCTGGCTCTTCATATCCTGACCGGGAAATTTCACGAGGGCGATACCATCCGGGTAGATCGAGGTCCTGAAAGACTGATTTTCACACCCCTTGCTCAAACTGAAGTGGTAAGCCCCTAGAACTACGAAGTTAGAACATAAAATCCGGGTCGCCCCAATGGAGATCGCATTGTCCAGGCCACCCGGATTTTCTTACCCCGATGGGGGGGTGGTATCCAGCAAAAAGCCGTGCTACCATCAAAACAAGCGGTATTACCGGTATAATAGTTGAGTTGCTACTGGCAGGAGCTCGTTTTTCTCCAAGCGCCGTAAGCACCTCAGGGCGATTCGAATAGAAATCACAGATTGCCAGATATTCAGGAGGCCATACCTTGAAGCTGCGAGTCATCTTGAGCGTTACCATCGTGTGTCTTTCTCTCTCGCTGGTGGCTGCCAACCTGACATTTGAGAACGATCCTGCTCTTGTGGATGAAACCGTCTGGAAGAGTCAGCCTTCACGCCCGGATCTTCCGTTAAGCCAGGAGGATCCTTCTCCTTGGGTGACGATTGGAACCGGCATCGAATATCGTGAATTCGTCTTGCCCGATCCAAACAACGTTTTTGTAGCCCGTATGGATCGGGACAATCTGGCTACCACCCTGGAGAGCAGCATTGCCCAGGGAAAGCTGGTGAGCGGTAGGGAGACCGTCAGTAGCATGACTCGCCGCTACGAACAGGCTATTAATTACTGGGGGGAGTCTTGGGGAGCGCGCAACCACGTGGTCGTGGCGATCAACGGTTCTTTTTTTGACTATGTTACCGGGATTCCCTTTCGCGGCCTGATCCATTCCAGTTGGTATGCCAAGCGCTTCGATGATTATGAGAACGGGACGGGCTTTGCCTGGACTCTGGATCGTCTGCCTTTCATCGGGGGAGGCTGTCTCACCCATCCCCTCGATAAGAACGTGATCACCTTTCTGCGCCTGGATAACTATGGGAAAACACAAACTATTGACGGGGTCAACGCGCCCCGCGCGACCGATCAACTGGTGATTTACACGCCCCAATACGATGCTAGAACCCATACCAGCGACGGCGGGGCAACCGTTGAGGTGCTGGTCGAGATGACCGAACCAGCCATGCTGATCTCTAGTGGCAAGATGGTCACTGGTTATGTTAGGGCGATTCGGGATAAATTAGGCTCAACTCCAATACCATTCAATTACGTGGTGTTGTCTGCCCACGGAACTGCCCGAACCAAGCTGCTCAATAACATTGAAATTGGAGACACCATTGGATTTTCTCAGAAGATCAAGGATTATGACGTCAACGCTGGAATCTGCAACACCACCCTGAGCCCTTTCGATTGGGACAAAACCTATGCCAGCATCGGGGGCAGTTTCCATTTCCTCAAAAATGGCGAGATCCAAAGTTTCCCTAACGACCAGGGCGCTATTGCCCGCCACCCTCGCACCGCGATTGCTTATAACGATAACTATATTTATTTTATCGTTGTAGATGGTCGCAATCCCTTTCGAAGCGTCGGTATGACCATTGATGAGATGGCAACCTTTGCGAAAGACACCTTAGGCGCCACCGGGGGCATTGCCCAGGATGGGGGTGGATCATCTACCATGGTAGTTAACGGTAAAGTGGTCAATAACACTTTTTGCAATAACGTCTTTTGCCCGGTGAAAGCGTTTATCCCCCTGGTTGAAGGCTCTGGTAATCCCGGAGGAGCCCAAGGGGAGGTTAAGAATGATGCCACCCAAGAATTGCCCTTCAACCAAAACCCTAATCAGGAACTGGCGACAACGAACGACTCCCTAATTATCCCCAGCCCCTCGGATCAAGCAGATAACGATATTTCTTATTCGGAACCCCTGCAACGCTGGGTAGCCAACGGCATGATGATGGTAGTTGTGGAACCGATCACACAAACCGTAACATATACTCCTGGTGATCCTGTGGCAGCGACGGTAGACACCCCAATTTACCTGGGGCCAGGTACAAATTACGCCTCCCTGGAGTCGGTGCTTGCCGGGACCCAAGGGGTGATCACCGCTTCCCCAAACGGCCTCAACGGGGTGCTCGCTAAGGAATCGTACTGGTGGCAGGTGGATTTCAGTGGTAAGGTCGGCTGGGTAACGGAAGAATCGCTGGTACTCCCGACACCATTATTCAGTGCTTCACCCTTTTATCCACCGCATTGATTACAGATCAAGCCATGAGTGCCATTACGCTCCAGGATTAAATAACCACCTGTAGCTGCCCAGCTGTTCTAGGTTCTTCACTCACATACCGGATGGGAAAAACCTGGGGGATGAATCCCATCTGTAAGTTAAAGTCGCGAATCACTTCTTGGGTATCTCGGCGCCACTTTTCATCGACCTGCTCAAACTTCCAGGTAGCTCCCTAGCCATTTGACTGATGCATTAATTGAGGTTAATGGCTATACTGATTACACTTTATCCATGTAATCAGGAGTCTTTTACTTTTCCCATATACAAGGGATTGTTATCCCTGAAAACTGGGAAATTGGGATAATTGTCAGGGTTTGCACCTATTGTCCAGACTCCAACATTCAACAAGGAGTTTTTATGACAGCCACACAATCCTCAAATAATCACATATTGACGGAAATCTCAAACGCTATGGCAGATGCGGTAGAGAAGGCCAGCGCGGCCACTGTCCTGGTCGATGCCCGCCGCCGTTTTCCTGCCAGCGGTATTGCATATAGCGCTGACTTGATCCTTACAGCAGATCACGTGGTCGAACGGGATGACGATATCAATATCGTGCTCCCTGACGGCAGCGAAATCTCTGCCTCACTCGCCGGGAGAGATTCAGGAAGTGACCTGGCGCTGTTACGATTGCAACAAAGCGGTGCCGCACAGGCTGAAGTGGCTTCGCAACAGGCTCGTATCGGGCAGCTAGTACTATCCCTAGGGCGCCCCAACACCAACGGGATTCAGGCCAGCCTGGGGGTTGTCAGCGCCATCGCAGGCCCGGTACGCAGCTGGCGAGGAGGATTGCTGGAACAGTATCTGCGTACTGACGCGATCCCATATCCTGGTTTCTCTGGAGGTCCATTGGTGAATACCTCAGGGCAAATCCTGGGTGTCAACACTTCTGGCTTAGCGCGTGGTACCTCGTTAACCATACCTGTGCCATTAGCCTGGCAGATCGCTGACACCCTGGCCAAACATGGCCACGTACGCCGGGGGTATCTGGGTGTCCGCAGCCAGCCTGTGACGATCTCCCCAGGACAGCAAAAGGAACTACACCGGGAACAGACCAGTGGATTGCTGCTGGTCAGTGTTGAAGATGGTAGCCCGGCTGAAACAAGCGGCTTAATAGTCGGTGATATTATCGTCGCCATTGCAGGTCAGGCGGTGGCTGATCCCGACGAGCTGCTGACCAGCCTGGTGGGAAAAGTGGTGGGCAGCCCTACACCAATCGAGGTCTTGCGCGGGGGTAAAGGCCTTACTTTAACGGTTACAATTGGAGAACGCCCTTAAATGGTCGTCCCTCTTGATACAACCACAATCCTTGCCCAATCTTTGTCATCGCTTACGCAATGGGTAAAACGTAGCCTGGTTGTGGTTCGCAACGGTTGGCAAGGAGCTGGCGCTGGCGTCATCTGGAGACCTGGCGGCATCATTGTGACGAACAACCACGTCATAGCTGGCGGGAAAGCCTGGGTAACCACTGCGGATGAGCAGGAGTACCGTGCCAAGGTTATCGCTCAAGCCCCTGAAATTGACCTGGCGATTTTAAAGGTGGAGGTCGAAAACCTGCCGGTGGCGATGATCGCGGATTCGCACGGGGTAAAAGTCGGGCAGATAGTTTTGGCCATCGGCCACCCCTGGGGGCAGCCTGCAGCTGTCACTGCCGGTATCATCAGCGGGCTAGGATCGGTATCCACACCAGGGCCACGCGGTTCCGTTGAAGTGATCCGCACAGACGCACAGCTGGCCCCAGGCAATTCGGGTGGGCCACTGGTGAATGTATCCGGCGGGGTCATTGGCATTAATACAATGGTTGTTGGTAGCGACTTAGGGGTAGCTATCCCCAGCCATGTAGTTAATAACTTCGTAAATGAGGTGATTGGCAACCTTGTGGAGGTTCTGGTGTGATTAATGTGGTGGTGGTTGCTCCAGGAATGGCCTTGCGCGCCGGCCTCAGTACCCTGATCAACTCTGGCGAAGGCTTACTCGTGATTGGGGAAGCCACTACCATCACTGAACTTGACCCCTTTCCTGCCGAAGCTGATGTGGTGGTGTTGACCGAGGAGGCTGCCGCCCGCTCCGAACTCAAGCAAGCCTTACCTGCCGGGCGACCCGTGGCGGTGCTTTTTCTGGTTTCCGCAGAACTTGATAAAGTCCGCCGCATGTCTGGACTGGCGGTTCGCGCTTGGGGAGCCCTTCCCGTGGATGCCTCCGCTGATGAGTTGGTTGCGAGCATACGAGCGCTCCATGAAGGCTTACTGGTGGGCTCAGCAGCTTTGATGGAACCATTTTTTACTTCTTTCCTGGACACTGAGGATCTTGAAGCTGATGCCTTAATCGAGCCGCTAACAGAGCGAGAATCTGAGGTGCTCCAATTGCTAGCACAAGGGCTGGCAAACAAACAGATCGCCGCTTCACTGGGGATCAGTGAACACACGGTCAAGTTCCATGTATCCGCAATATTTGCGAAATTAGGCGCTACCAGCCGCACGGAAGCCATCCGTTTGGGAGTTCGTCGGGGATTGATCGTTTTATAGGTATTTCCATCTAGATTTTTAGGTTGTTCCTGTTGAAATGAAGGCCAACACTAAGAAGTGGAGCCGATACTTCTCGGCTCCGCTTAGCTATTAATATTCTTTTTCTATATAGGTGTTCGCTATCAGCCTTCAAGCACCTTAGAATTCTCGCTACTGATCGTAATACGTTTGGGCTTCACTTCCTCCGTCTTAGGAAGGTGAAGCGTAAGGATACCGGTATCGTAGTTTGCTAAAATTTTATCAGCGTCAATAGCAGTCGCCAGGGTGAGGCTGCGTGAGAAGTTTCCATAACGACGCTCGCGCAGATGATAGCGCGTGCCTTCTTTTTCCTGGTCCTCCTTGATCTCACCCCTGATCGTCAAGGTTCTATCATTGAAAGTTATCTCCAAATCATCGGGGTTGATACCGGGAATCGAGGCTTTCACCACGAATTCATCTTCTCTTTCCACAACATCCAGAGCCATGTCGCTGGCCCACGAAGACCGACCTTCCCATGGTCCTACGAATGCGTTCTCAAATAAGCGGTCCATGGCATTCCGTAAAGACATCATTTCGTTGAATGGATCCCTTCGAATTATGCTACTCATGATATCGACCTCCTTGCTGTAAATCGTTTTATTCCTCATCCAGTGTTGGCGTGATGTTTTTTTGTTCGATTACATGTTAACGAATTATTGTAAGAATATGATTTAATCAATATATGTGTTTTATAAAAATTTTCGGGTCCTTCCTTTAATGTTCATGCGTAGGAATAATGAGAAAAGGGTCGGCTTGAGGCCAAAGCATACGCCTTCGAACAGAGTCACCAGGTCTTTATCCTGTAAATACTGGTGGAACAAACTCTGTTGTGACACCAGGAAACTAAGCGTGTTTTTCAAGTTACCGTCGGTTTTAACATATTTACTGACTTAGGCGCCATCCAGATTGATTAATGCCTGTTCGAAATGACATGGTCAAGTACTTATAAATTTTATGATAAGATTTATAAAAAACAGGAGGTATTTGCTATGAGCGTTAGATACGCAGAAGCAGTTTGGGAGGGCAGTCTTAAAGAAGGTATCGGCAAGATGCAACTTGGCAGTGGCGCATATAAAGGGAATTACTCCTACGCCTCTCGCTTTGAAGAACGCGAGGGTAGTAACCCCGAAGAACTGGTTGGCGCCGCCTTAGCAGGCTGTTTCTCGATGGCGCTCTCCTCAGATTTGGGCAAAATGGGCTTTACACCCACCCGTATTAAGACCAAAGCGCAGGTCCACCTGGAAAGGGTTGAAGGGAAAGCCACCATCACCAAAATCGAGCTCAAGACTGATGCATTAGTCCCGGGCATTGACGAATTGTCTTTCCTCAAAAAAGCTGAAGAAGCCAAAATAGGCTGCCCCATCTCGAGAGCCCTCTCAGCGGTGGAGATCACTTTGAATGCCCGGTTGTCGAAGGGGGAGGTGGCTGTTTAATTTGTTTACCAAGTTATTTTGTTAATCCCGGGAGATGACCGGCTGCAAAGCCCAGGCCAGCGACCGGTGTTTTTCAGGTAGAATCGTGTGCATCATGCCGTCCAGTGAAGCTCTCCTAAAAATAATAACCGCAATATCGACCAGCCAACAGGCGGAAGAGATTGCTAAGCTGGTTATTCCCACATTTTGCGATCTTTTTGAGGTAGAAGCGTGCGCCATCTTCAGGTGGAACCATGAAGACGATGCCCTGACGTTGTGGGTAGGTGATCTACCTGGAGTCTGGGAAGAAAATCAGGAGCGGCGTCAACAGTTTGATTTGGACCAATTTCCCCTTGCCCGCCAGGCATTGATATCAGGACAACTTGTGCAATGGCATATCGGTAAGCATGGCGCAAAGGTTACTGGTTTGCATCCAATGAAAGCTGCAAGGGTTAAATCTCTTCTTATGTTGCCACTCATCGGGCTTAAAAGTACCTACGGATTGGTCCTGCTAGTAGAAAGCCGCTCGATTCGGACTTTCAATGAGGTTGAATTGGCGCAGGCCTCCCATCTAGCAAGCTATACCTCTGTTGCTCTGGAAAAAAGCTGGTTGATTCAGGACCTGCAAGAACGTTCGGCTGAACTGGAAGCTGTTCGCAGGGCCAGTCTAAGCCTGACCGCCAGCCTAGATCTACAGGAGGTATTAGATACCATCTTAGAGAACACCCTCGGCTTACTTAAGGAAGCGCAAGATGCCCACATCTTCCTCTACCAAAATGATCATCTTTTGTTTGGAGCGGCTTTATGGTCGGATGGACGTAAAGGGCGACCCTGGTCTCGTCCTCGTGAGAATGGATTGACGTATACTGTGGCGCGCCAGGGGGAGATGATTGTTGTGCCAGATATGCGAGCTCATCCGCTCTTTAAGGATGCCCCTGTCAGCTGGCAAGGCTCTATTATCGGGATTCCCCTGAGAATGGGGAACCGCGTGGTGGGCGTTATGACCGTAGCATATTCACAGCCAAAGGAATTCTCAGAGGCTTCTATTCGAGTCTTACGCCATCTTGGTGATCAGGCAGCTATCGCCATAGAAAACGCCCGTTTGCATGTACTTGTAAGCCGACAAGCCCGTACCGATGCCCTATGTGGTTTACCCAATCGCCGTGCACTCGATGAGCGTTTGGAGGATGAAATCAACCGGGCACGGCGTTATGAGTATCCTCTCGCTCTTTTGATGATCGACCTGAATGGCTTCAAAAGGGTCAACGACCTTTTTGGACATCCGATTGGTGATCGGGTTTTACAGCAGGTTGCCAATTGCATGCGAAGGTCGGTGCGGGATAGCGATTTCCTGGCACGCTATGGGGGCGATGAATTCGCCCTTTTACTGCCAAAAACGGATACTCAAACTGCCAAGATACTAGCCCGAAGATTGCAGGCAATTGTGGCAACCAATCCACTTGATGTGCCTGAAGATAATGGGACGATGGTCACCTTAAGTTTCGGCATCGCTGTGTTCCCTAAAGATGGCAACACTGCGGGTGAGGTGCTAGCATCAGCTGACCAGTCGCTATACAAATCAAAAGACAATAATCTAAAATAAAGCGAGTCCAGGTTTAGCACTGTCTTGCCATAAAGAGAGATAGTCATCACCGTCATTCCAAACGGATTTTCGAAGAAAAGTTAGCAGGAGGGTTGGTCGTGGCAGGCTGGAGAGATGTGACCGATATTTGGAAGAACGTGCGCGAAGTCGATTTGCGCCCAATCCGCCAGGAAGCGCTGCGCGAGGTGAAAATTGCGCTGGTAGGCCGGGTGGGCAGCGGCAGGCAACTCCTGGCCGACCAGATACGCACCGATCCCAATCGACCGGGGATCAGTACCCACACGCCAGTGATGATTGGTGATTTAGACTCTCAGATGCAACTCACAGAGGCTGATTTAATTATCATCATGCTGACTGCCACAGACCAGGAGATTGAACCTCAACGCCGCATCGCTCACCAATTGAGCGGCACAGGGAAAAAGGTAATTGTCATGTATAACGAGGTGGAGAGCAAAGGCGCAGCTCCGCTGGAGGTCGTTTGGGAGGTTCGGCGCCTGTTCGTGGGTTCACCTAGCGATCCCGATTACCTTGTAAAAGAGTTCGTACCCACCGTGATGGATTTGCTGCCGGATTCTCACCTCGCCTTGGGTAGGCTTTATCCACTCTTCCGTGTGCCCATCGCCTATAAACTGATCAGCGATACTTCATTTTCAAATGCTGCATACGCGCTGAGCACTAGCCTTGCGGAAACGGTTCCTGTGCTTGATATCCCACTCAACATCACCGATATGATCGTGCTTACCAAAGCGCAGGCTTTTCTAGTATATCGTCTGGGACTTATGTTAGGATTCTCCACCCATTGGCAAGATTACCTTACTGAATTCGGAAGTGTAATTGGTGGGGGTTTCTTGTGGCGCCAGCTAGCCAGGCAACTGGTGGGCTTGATCCCCATCTGGGGGATCGTTCCGAAAGTTGCGGTAGCTTACGCTGGCACCTATGTAGTGGGTCATGTGGTCTTACGCTGGTATTTGACCGGTCGGCAAATTACTCCCAAGCAGATGCGAGAGCTTTACCGCCAGTCCTTTAGACAGGGGCAGGCAGTTGCCCGTGAGCTGCTAGCCAAGGTCCCACGCCTCCGCCTGGGGAAACGAGACCGACCTGCAATACCCTCCTCTTCCAGCACTCAACGCCTCCCCCAAAGCTCGCAGGATGGGTACCAGGTTTGCCCACAATGCGGTAAGGCCAGCGCAGCCGATGCCATTTTTTGCCAATATTGTGGGCACCCCCTGACAAATCCAGGATCATAAGAACGTCGAGATGTCTTCTCGACTTCAAATATTTATTGAATGAGAAATTAGGGAAATAGCCAAATGGCTACGAACCCCGTTGATAGCGGGCGACTTCTTCGGGGTCGAAGACTACTTCTTCTTTACCAGTGAGTTTATCCTGCACTTTTCGCACAATCAAATCCAGGTGACCAGAGTTGGCTACATAATCGAGATCATCGGCAGGTACGGTCAGCACCGGACAAAGGCTGAATCTGGCAATCCAGGTTTCGTACAGATGGTTCAATTGAACCAGGTAATCAGGGGTTATGCGGCGCTCATAATCTCTACCGCGCCGGGCAATGCGATCCAGCAAGGTTTGTACTGAGGCCCTCAGGTAGAGGACCAGGTCCGGTGGTGGCAAGAATTCAGTCAGCACTTTGTAGAGCTCACTGTACGTGTGATAATCCCGCTCTTGGATCATATCTTGGCGATAAAGGTTGTGAGCGAAAACTTCGGCATCCTCGTAAACACAGCGGTCTTGGATAACAGAGGTGGGATGATCAAGCAGCTGGCGGTGAGCTCTCAAACGATGAGTGAGAAAGAAGATCTGCGAATGAAAAGCCCATGTACGCATATCCTTATAGAAATCAACTAGATAAGGGTTTTCTGCCACAGGCTCAAAAAATGGTTGCCATCTCAGGCGCTCACACAGCAATGCTACCAAGGTGGATTTGCCTACCCCAATGTTACCTGCCACCGCGACGAATTTTTTCACATATACTCCTGGATTGATCTCAATTCGGGATCAATCGGGCACTAATAAGGCCACAGCTCGACCTTGCTCGTCGTCCATGATCAAATCCATGTGGTGATACGGACGGAATGAAGCCACTTCAATCAAGCGCAGGCAACTCTTCACCGGTCCCTCTATAGAAATAAAGTCGCTCAATTGGTTAGAGGTGCGATAGAAGAATCTGCGGTTGAATTTCACTTGCTCGTCGCCGAGGTAGATGGCCAGTGGGTAAATATTAGCCTCAACCAAATCCTGGAAGAAATGGGTACCAAAGGAAGGTTCTGGAGCCAGGCCTATACCCCTACCCGCCAGCTCGATCAAAGCGCATGTGTTGTAAATATCAGCGTACCCGATGAATACCCCCAAATCGGGGTTACGGGTACCCCAACGTCCTGGTCCAACACAGATGAAAGTCTGTTTAGCTAAGGCGCTATTCAGACGACCGATAGCACGCCCGACCTCTGCTCTGGCAGCTGGAGTGGGTAACGCAAAGTAACCTTCTGGAGTGACGAAGACAACATATCGAATGCCCTGAACGCGGCCGTGCGGTACCATCCGGGGGGTGGAGAATATAATATCCTTTGGCAAGATATTTTCCGGTAAGCGCGCATCGCCCTCTTCCATATGACTTTGTGGGCGACACTGCAATAATGAAATCTCTATTTCGGGAAGCAAATCTTTAGGGTTTTTTATCTGGATGGTGAACTCGGTATCCACGGGCGAGTGGTAGTTCGTCTCTAAAATATTTAACAGCCTATTCATCCGGTCTGCCAGAGGAGTACGGCGCAGTAACTCATTAAAAGTCAACACCAGCTGGTTGGTTTTTTCCTCTAACAACGTACTGCGTAAAGGGAGTAAATAACCGCCCTGATCCACTTGAACCAAATAACGCAGCACCGGGTAATGCGAGTGTAGCACCTGGGAAACAGGTAAGGTCTCAAAGCGATTGTCCTGCAAGTCGATCAGGTCCACATATTGTTGCGAGTACCGGCGGATCTGCTTGGGAGAATCCTCGGGGCGCAACAAGGGATGGCTGAGAGCTACCAGCCTGGGGTAGTCATTCCCGACGCGATCAACGGCCCGGGTGCCCAATCCCCACACCAATCGCATGAAACCGTCCTCACGTCGGATCTGTGGTGACCATCGATACAGATTACGGCTGAAGGCCACTCCCGCAGCGTGGGGCAAATAGTATCGTCCAAAACGTTCTCCCTGGACCACCTGAACCAAGATTGCCATGCGTTCGTCATAATCTTGCAGACCTTTTGCACGCCGGTAGAGCAGGGCGTCGGGGTTTAGCGTACTGGCATATATATGAGCGATCGCTTTTGTCAATTCCAATAGGTTATTGTCTGGATCGCTCTGGTTGGGGCAAAAAACACTTTCGTATTTTCCCGCGAAGGAGGTCCCAAAGTTGTCTTCCAAAAGGCTTGAAGAACGTACGATCAACGGTTGGTTGCCAACTTTTTCTAAGAGTTCTCGTAACTTTGCCAAAATATCGGCCGGGAACTCGCCGGCCAGGTAGTCTCTTTGGATTTGGGGGTATTCAGCGCGGATTTGCTCTTCTGGTTTATATTTCTGGTCGCCCCAATGCAGCAGGTTATTGACAGTCATGAACGTGTACATCGCATCCGAACCTAAAAAATAAGATTCCGGAATACGCAAGCTGGCGCGGATATCATCCTCGGCGATCTCGCTGAGGATGCGGGCCGCTAACAACATGCCAGCAGCTTTGCCGCCAATTTTCCCCTGGCCGATTTTGCGATTTTTGATTTCAATCAGATCGGTAACGTTGAACCATTCTTTGGCGATATTGATATATGCTAGCTGGTCGCTGATCATAGTTCGGATCAAAACTACCTTGATCTCTTGCAAACGCGCCCCCATTTTTTCGCGCTCGATAAGTGGCAACCTCTCAATAGCCAGTGCTTGCTCGAAAAGCATGTTTTGGGGAGCCAGTTCGGGGTTGAACGAGACCAGCATATCTTCAGCGTATGCACCGCGTTCTGCCAGTACCTGGCGCACAATCTGCTCAAATAGATCGTAGGGCAAGTTATATGCAAAGTAAAAATCGGTCAGATGGCTGCGGATACGCGCCAGACGGGTTTCCCAAACTTCCTCCGGTTCATCCTGGAAGGGGTTGTGAAGACCCTCACGCGCTTGCGATCGGACAGCTTTTTCATGAACTTCAGCTTCAAAAGCCTGAGGGTTGATCACGCCGCGCTCAAAAAGTTCGCGCCGCATGTGAGATCGGATGCGAGTTCTCAGGATGGGATATTGAGCCAGAGCCAGGTAGATGTTCAAAGCTCGATCGGTTGTTGCGGATGGAAACGTCATAAGTATGAAGCCAGATAGTTGATTTACGTTGGTTCGGAAAAATGACTATGACTACCGGGAAAGGAAGTGGTGAGTTAGTTTATTGGCGCATGGCGCCTCTCTCTAACAAACGCCTCCCATTTCTTTATGGCAGGTCAACGCCATAGCAAAATCACGTAGTTACAAATTCGGCACGTTAAACCGTACTAACGTGCCTAGAAAAATGATCTAGTAGTGGATGCAATTTCAAGACTGGCTGGATATCGCTGATAAAGATTGCGGTCGTATTCAAATTGTCAAACTTTATCCTACACATCACATAACCGCGCTTTGGAAGGCCTCCTGGCTTCAATTGCCCAGGTGCATGGGCATAATCACGTGCAAGTAGTTATCATCACCGACTGGTCGGATTACCCCAGGTGCCGTATCTGCAGTGGTTTCCAGGGCAACATTGGGAGTCCTGAGCACGTCCAACACTTCACGCAAGAAGCGTACGTTAAAAGCGACCAAGAGCGGTTGGCCTTCAATAGAAGCATCAACGACTGTCTGGTTGAAGCCAGTCTCTTCGGACTGCCCCGATATTTCCACCGTGCCCGGTTGCAGCTCTCCACCAGGCAGAATATTGATGCGGGCGATATGAGAGCCCTCCCGGGCGAAAATCTCAGCTTGTCTGCAGGCTTTCAAAAAAGCGGAGGTAGAGAGCACGCAACGGGTTTGGTAGGAGCGTGGGATAATTTGTTCATAATCCGGAAAAGTGCCTTCAATCAGCTGCGAGACAAGTTCTATATCCTTCAGGCGGAAGATTGCCTGGCCGCGTCCTGGAGGCAGCAGCATGTTCACAGATTGATCGCCATCTGCCATGATGCGCGCCAATTCACCCAGCGCTTTTGCAGGAATCACGGCGCTCACCGGCCGAGAAATCGGCGACGAAAGTTCCGCTTTCCTCACAGAGAGACGGAACCCGTCCGCTGAAGCCATGGTGATTATGTTGCCCTGTACGGTTACCAGCACACCGGTCAGTATAGGGCGAGCTTCGTCAGTTGAAGCAGCAAAGACAACTTGCTGGATCATTTCCTTCAGATCGGCGATATTGATCTGGATGCCATCCGAAAGGTCTGCAACCGGCATAGGGGGAAATTCTTGTGCATCGATACCTTTAAAGTCCGTTGTCGACGAGCCACTGCGAATATTTAACGTTTGGGTGCGTACCGTCAATGACATGTCGACTTGCTGGTCGGTTAAAGTGTTGACCATTTCGGTGAAAGTGCGCGCTGGCACCGTAATGGAGCCTTCTTCCTGAATTTTTGCCCCGGTCCAAAAGGTAATACCCAATTCCAAGTTAGTCGCTGATAAGCGCAGGCGGCCTTCGTCAGTCGCCACCAAGACGTTTGAAAGCACCGGTAAGGTGCTGCGCGTGGAAACCGCTCGTGAGACAATATTTAAACCATGGGCCAAATTCTCTTGCAAGACGGATACGTTCATACCTGCTCATTCTCCTCAGATTCAGTTGCGTAGCTTGAATAAAGTTTTGAAAACGGGCCTGCTGCCCGTTTGCTCACAACCAATTACGACGTTTGATCAATTTGTCAGGCTCACTAGAAAGTATACATCGAGTGAGTTAAATTTGCCAGTCCCATACCGGTTTGAGGGCATTTTTCTACCTAGCAAACAATCCCTCTACTCAATACCCGATAATGGTCACTCTCCTGCCCTAAGGAGGCTGGCTTGATCAGCCCTGCCTGCAATAGCCTCCACATGATAAAAAGATTTCGACTGACCGTCATTAACCGGTGTGGGATAAGCTGCGCCAGGAATGGGAAATATGTGGATTCTCGACGTAAAACAGTAAGGAAAGAGGAACAAAGGATCCAAAATGACCTGCGAGTATCTTGTAAAATTCGATGTCACCCATATTATCTCTCAAGGTTTTTCCGCTTATGCTCTGCCGCGCCTGCAGGCAGCATTTTCATCTATCCTTTGCTAATAAGGATATTATGGTTTTACTCAAGGGGGGGTTATTTCAGCGGGAGGTAATCCGGATAAGCAACCAGCCAAGTGCCAGAACCAGCTCAAAAGCGAACAATCCTGCCATAATATACACAGCTGTCATCCAGGGTGCGCTATGTCCTGTTAAGGGCATCTCCTCTTTCTCAGCCAGACGGTGCACAATTTCAGCAGTTTCTTGGGCAACGCTGGCTAAGGACCTGCCGCTACCAAAGACCCAATGCCAGTTTTCCGCCGGCGTAGGCACGACCAAGCGGGTACCTTGGAAGCCTTGCAACCAGAGACGAAGCGCCTCCGAGGGTTTCGCCAGCAGTTCAGCTGGCAGGATCACTGCCTTGGCGGCTGAAAGGGTTTCGTCCGGAGTACCCTGGGGGATGGGATGAATAGCAATCGGCAATCCAGTGACTTGCCGTTCTAATGCCTGAACCATCGATGTAGCGAACTCACCCTCTTCGGGCACCAACACCAGGACCGCAAATTGGCTATGGCGCTTCTCCAATTCGTCGGCGGCGATATGATCATCCGACCTCAACACCTGCCAATGGTAGGCCAGCAGAATCGAGAATAATGCTAGCGGGTCAAGCAGCTGCAAGATTTCCAGCCGGATGTTCTGGGGAGGGGCACCCAGCCCGTCACTTACCAATTGAAAGAATAGATTCCCCCCGGTTACCATAACCCCGATGACTCCAGCGAAAATTATCAGGTACAGGTAAGTCTTGCGGAGCAATGATCGGCGGGCGTAAGCCCCGCTCTCCCCCTGCTGGGCAGCCTCGGTAGCCATGGGTCCCCACGTAGATATCCATAATGGTAAACCCACGATAAAATTAGCCAGGCCACTCGATAAGCGTGTGCGAAGTAGTTCATTCCCAATAAAGGTTTTCCCAATCAAAACGTTCAACAAAACCGAGAGCGATACCTGCAAACCAGCGAAAGTCACTCCCAGACCCAGAAGCGCCAGCATGTAATAATATATTCGTCTCAAGCTATTCCGGCGAGGGGATTCTGGCAGCGCGCTGATCTCTTTGGACAAACCAGGGCCATAATAAGCCCATACTCCTACCAGTGGGATGGCTACAGAGATAGGTTGTTTGATTGCTTCCACGAAACTCGCCAAACCGGCCAATTCACCCAACAACACCTTGAACACCGCCTCCAAAATCAGAGCTATCGAAAACACGAGCCCACCCGCGCTAAGAAAAACGAAGGCATACAAAACTACCAGCCGGATGACTGAGGTCCTTTCAGTGACTTGTGTCAGGGAACGTTGAGTCCGGATAACAAAGTAAATCCACAACGGGATCGCGACGATAAGCAACGCCAGGCTGTTCGCAAGCCGTGGATGCAATTCCGCTCCAGACGAAAACATTACCTCAAAAACAAACAATAGAAATTGCTGAAAACCAATCACACCCAACACTAAACTGCAAACCAGCCACAGGTAGCGATACAGGCGGCGCGTCTCTGGGAAGGTTTCCCCAAGGAGTGGCTCGCTCCAATCGCTTCGCAGGACCCAGTAGATGAAGGCAGCCACCAGGGCATTCAAGGCAATAACGATAAGATTATCGCCGAGGCTCTGGGACCTGCCGATAAGAGCCAAAGATGGATCGAATCCATGGGCTTCCAACAGAAGCCTATTAATCAGAGCCAGAATATTTTCCACTGCTGGTGCCAGGGTAGCCAATAAAACCCCGTATAAGAATATTGCCCGTAACCTGGCAGAACGCTCCTCGAGGTCTCCTAAAGCGCTTCGCTGAATCAACCACCAGTGCAGTAGAAAAACAGGTAATCCTACTAGTATCAAAGAGAGCGCGCTAGCCAGGCTAGTGCGTTCTGAGCTGACTTCTGCAAAATCTACTAGAGAACGCGCCAGGCTGACCGATCCCCAAAGCAAAAACTCCAGACTGATAAAAGCAATTGCGTAGAGATAAAAGCGGCGTATGGTTTGCATAAAAGTCTTGGGATTATCTCAATTGTAAGAGATGTGGGTCAATCGCCTGGACGAGTCAGGATAATAAGAAATGGGCCGATTACAGGCAGGAGCAGTGCGATCAACCCCCAACTAATGTAAGCCTGAAAGGATAGCCGTCGCCTGCGCAGGAAAAAAACCGCCAACATGGACATTCCTATCAGGCAAACATCCAGTAAAGTCCGCATGAGTTCTGGCGTTGGCAACATAGCTCCTCTAGGGGTTAATCGATATGTATAAGTCTTCAGACAGGATACCTGTAGAGATTGTATAAGATTTCGAAGGGGAACGCAAGCTGCCATTAAACAAACTTTACTACGCCCAGCATTGGCAGCGGTGCTGATATCAACAACATAAGAGCGGTGAAAAACCCCTCTTCAGCAGGCAAAAGGCTTGCACTGAGGAGGGGGATTAAGGCGGGTAAGACTTGCCGGTTTTACAACCAGCCTCTCAGTTCCATCGCTTTGACTACCCGGGCGATTCCGACCATATAGGCGGCGTCGCGCATAAACACCTTTTCGCTTTCAGCCATTTCTACCACGCTATTAAACGCCTGAGTCATCCTGGTATCCAAGCGATCGAGCACTTCATCCCGAGTCCAATAAAAATTCATATCGTTTTGGACGCTCTCAAAGTAGGAGACTGTGACGCCTCCTGCATTGCACAAAAAGTCGGGTATGACAAACACCCCGTTGCGTTTGAAAACCTCGTCGGCCTCTGGGGTAGTAGGGCCATTGGCTCCCTCGGCAACCAGTCGAACCCGATCACTGATGCGTACAACCGTTTCAGTGTTAATCTGGCCTTCCAGAGCAGCCGGGATCAGCACATCCACATCTTTGGCAATCCATTCATCGCCGTCCTCAATAATATAGCCAGCTTCACGAGCCTTATCTTTATCAATGGTCCCGTAAACGTCGGAGATAGATTGCAGGAATGTAGGGTTGATGCCATCGGGATGGTAAACTGTATAAGGGAGACGGTCATCGCGGTCCCAGTAAGATACGCACACGACCTTGCCACCCAGGATCTCGTTGAAGCCGATGGCGGCGTATTGCGAGACATTACCGAAACCCTGGATTGCAGCGACCGATTTGGCTGGATCCATTTTTAAATGTTTCATAGCTTCGCGTACATTGTAGATCACACCATATCCGGTGGCTTCGGTGCGGCCCAAAGAACCGCCACCGCCCACCGGCTTGCCGGTGATGACACCTGGTGTATATTGCCCCACCAGCTTGGAATACTCATCCATCATCCAACCCATCATACGAGGGTTGCTACCCACGTCCGGAGCTGGAACGTCTTGGCGCGGCCCTATGTTTCTCCAGATTTGATCGATCCATCCCCGGCATAGTCTTTCTTGTTCTGCTATGGAAAGGGAAGCCGAATCGACTGCAACCCCTCCTTTGCCCCCTCCCAAAGGGATATCCGCAACCGCGGTTTTCCAGGTCATCCACATCGCCAGAGCGCGCACCGTGTCTAAGGTCTCTGACGGGTGAAAGCGAATTCCTCCTTTTGACGGTCCCCGCGCGTCACTATGCTGAACGCGGTAACCAAAATATACCTTGATGGTGCCGTTGTCTGCCCGAACAGGTATTTGAAATTTAAACTCACGGGTTGGCCAGCGCAACATTTCAGCGACCTGCGGGTCGAGGTTTAACAAACCAGCCACGTGGTCAAACTGGCTCTGCGCCATCTTAAATGCATTTATTGGTTCATCCATTGAAATTGTCTCCTTAATGGAAAAACTTGGTTTTTGTTTAAATATATGCGGGCACCTCGGTAAGATGCCCGCAAGTATTGCAAGAGCAGGATATCTCTAATCCAGAAAAATACATATCGGTAAACCCTGGTATAGCAACAATAGGGGTTAAACATAATAGATGTCTGACAACTAGTCAAGTGATGAATAGCATAATTTTCAATGCAGTTTGTGTAAAAATGCACAAAGCGATCGGCGCAAATTCCCTTATTGAGGTCTGCTGCGCCCTCACTTTCCTGCTTTCACATCCTTCAATTCGGCCAACTTGCGGCTCAATACCTTTTGAACCACTTTAGGGTTCGCTTTCCCCCTGGCCGCGCGCATCACCTGCCCAAAAAGCCATTGGGAAATTGACTCTTTTCCTTTGAGATAATCAGCGACTTGGTCAGGGTTTTCTAGCAATGATCTATCGACCAATTCGGCAATAAAATCCGGGTCAGATATTTGCTGCAAACCACGCATGGAGACGATCTGCGATGCTGGCTTTCCAGTGATAAACATTTCCGCAAGAACGTTTTTAGCTGTATTTTGGTTTATTTCTCCTTTAACTACCATGCGGGTTAACCCAGCAAATTCTTCAGGTAAAATGCGAGCCGACTCGATACTTGCCCCAGCCTGATTCAGCAATCCAAAGAACTCCCCAGTGAGCCAGTTGGCCAGCACTTTCGGAGGCACCTCGGATATGGCCGCGGCGCTTTGTTCAAAATAATCTGCAACCGCTTTTTCTGCCACCAGCACATTGGCGTCATACTCGGAGAGATCGTACTGCTGGCGGAATCTCTTAAACTTTTCTACCGGCAATTCCGGTAGCTCGGCCCGGACACGTTCTATCCAATCCTGCTCGATCACTAATGGCGGTAAATCTGGTTCTGGGAAATAACGGTAATCATCTTCCTGCTCCTTGACCCGCTGAGTAAAGGTGATTTCCCGGCTCTCATCCCAGCCTACAGTTTCCTGGATGATTCGTTTACCCTGCCTGAGTAGCTCACTTTGGCGCTCGATTTCGTATTCCATGGAACGTTCCAAGGCTCGGAAGCTATTTAAATTCTTTATCTCGACGCGTGTGCCAAATTCGACCTGTCCCAGGGGCCTCACCGAGACATTTGGTTCAATCCGCATGACGCCCTTCTGCATATCCCCGGAGTTAACCCCTAAATAAAGCAAGATGGAGCGCAGACCAGTTGCATATGCGCGCACTTCCTCTGCTGAGTGCAGGTCGGGCTCGGAGACGATCTCTAACAAGGGCACCCCCGCCCGGTTTAGATCTACCAGCGAATAGCTCTCTCCATCATGGCTGACATGAGTAAGCTTGCCGGTATCCTCTTCCAAATGCACCCGGCGAATGCGGATTTGGCGCTGTCCTGAGGCTATCAGGATCGTCAGACGACCGTTACGAGCCAGAGGCTGTTCGTATTGGGAAATCTGGTATCCTTTCGGTAAGTCCGGGTAGAAATAGTTCTTTCGGGCAAAAATGCTGGTGTGGGCGATATCGCACTCCAGCGCTAAGGCGACTCGCAGAGCATATTCCACAGCACGCTCATTAACAACCGGGAGCACACCTGGCATGCCCGAGCATACCGGGCAAACCGCAATATTGGGCTGAGCCACGGTGGTATCTACCACCGGACATGAGCAAAACATTTTCGATTTGGTCTGGAGTTCGGCGTGCACTTCCAGGCCAATGACGGGTTCAAATTCCAAAGTCATGTGATTTCTCAGCCATAGCGCCGCATAAATTTCTCCATACGTTGAAGCGCCTCTTCAATTTTTTCATAAGCGGTGGCATACGAGCAGCGCACGAATCCTGCTCCGCCGGCTCCAAATGAGGAACCGGGTACCACGGCGACGCGTTCTTCATCGAGTAGTTTTTGGGCAAAAGTCTCATCGTCCATGCCAGTAGCGATGATGCTGGGAAATGCATAAAAAGCGCCATGCGGTTCTATTGTTGTCATCCCAAGCTGGTTTAGCCCATTGACAATCAATTTACGCCGTCGATCGTATTCAACCCGCATTGCTTCAACATGCCTCTTTCCATTCTTAAGCGCCTCAACTGCAGCTGCCTGGGCAGTGGTTGGGGCAGACATGATGGTGTATTGGTGGATGCGTAATAACCCTTTTAACAAACCTGCCGGGGCAGCCGCAAATCCTATGCGCCATCCCGTCATGGCATAATTCTTGGAAAATCCTCCCAGCAATATGGTCCGCTCACACATATTTGGCAGCGATGAGAAACAAACGTGCTGTACCCCGTAAACCAGCTGGTCGTAAAGTTCATCGGAGATCACGATTAAATCATGTTCCTCTGCGATTTGTGCCAGGTCCAGCAGCGTTTGCCGGGAGGCAACCGCACCAGTTGGGTTATTGGGATATGCGATCAAAATGGCTTTCGTGCGTGGGGTGATAGCGTCTTCTACCGCTTGCGGGCGTAATTGGAAGCCATCTTTTACGAAGGTAGGCAGTTCGATCGGGGTTCCACCAGCAAGGATTGCCTCTGCCTGGTAGGATACAAAGCAGGGCGTCGGGATGATAATCTCTTCACCAGGTTCAAGCAGAGCAGTCATCGCCAGATAAAGAGCTTCAGACACCCCCACGGTGATAATGATTTCACATTCGGGGTCATACCTCACCCCATAAAGGCCATACAGATGTTCAGCCACCGACTGCCGCAAATCCAGCCTGCCGGCATTGGAGGTGTAATGAGTATCGCCTTTTTGCAGGGAGTGGATGCCTGCCTGTAGGATCGGATCAGGGGTTATAAAATCCGGCTCTCCAATCCCCAGTGATATCACATCGTCCATTGTGGCAACGATATCGAAAAACTTACGGATTCCCGAAGGTTTTAGGGCGACGACTCGTTTTGAAAGATAACGTGGATTCACCGTAACTCCTTTGATTCCTTTGTCCGAGTTTGATCATCCACCCGGCATGCAACAATAGTCATGGTTGATGGATACGCCATTCGTCCATCATTTCGTTGTAGAACAACTCAAAAAGCTGCTCATCAGCTGTAAGTACGCGATAATATTTACCATCGGGGGTGCGTTGACGTTCTAAGATATCAATAATTTCCAACCGCTCTTGCTGCCACCAGATTGCAGTAGGTCGTTCGGCGTATTCTATTCCAGAGTAACATTCCACACTATCGCTCATTAATTCCGAGATTTATCAGGCAGGCTATCAAAGTATCACCACGGTTTGATCCCCCGCACTGATGGTCCCTGCTCGCCTTCGGATTTGGGCACGACGACCGACCAAAGACTTCTCCAGGATTACGTCGGTCACTTTGGCCTCATCTTCCAGGATCGAATCTCGCAAAATACTGCTTTCAACACAACAGCCTGCTCCTAGAGAAACGTATGGTCCGACAATAGAGTTTACAATTTTTGCGCTGGGATGTATAAAAACCGGTGGGATCACTACGACGCCATTCCGTTTGGTCGCATCCTCACTATTATTACGCCCGTTATCCAGCAGATAGTGATTGGTCTCAAGCAAAGCTTCCAGCGTGCCGGCATCCAGCCAAACATCCACTTTTTCAATCCGCATCTTCAAACCGCGTTCAAGCATAATGTTGATGGCGTCAACCAGGAAGTATTCCCCTTTCAGTTGCAAGTCCCGGCGCATTTGCTCCTCAATAGCAGCTATCAGATCTTCAGCTCGCTGGAAATAATAGAAGCCCACAACCGCCAGATCGTTGCTGAGGTCTATGGGTTTCTCTATTAGCCTTCTTACGCATCCGTTTTCACCGACCTCCGCTACCCCAAAGCGTCTTGGGTCAGGGACAGGCTTGACCCAGGCGATTGCTTCGTTGACCTCGTCGTTCAAAAAAGAAAGATCTGTTTCAATTAAGGTATCCGCAAAGACCATAAGCATCGGTCCCTGAAGATACTCTCGAGCCAGATAGATGGCATGTGACTGGCCGAGTGGATTTTCCTGTAACACAAAATGGGATTTTATCTGCGGATAATGCGCTAGCATGTGTTCTTCAATCTGTTCTGCAAGATATCCAACGATATTAATCAGTTCAATGTTTTCAGGTTCTGGCAAAGTGGAGAGGGTATCTAGAACATGGTCTAAGACGGCTTTGCCCGCAACACTGACCAGCTGCTTGGGTTTACTCCAGGTATGCGGACGTAGACGAGTGCCTAATCCGGCCATGGGTATTACAATTTTTAAGGTATCTTCCATAGAATTAATATATCCCCTAACAAAATAGTTTGTCTACAATACCAGTTTTGCTTGTACAATTAGGAACATTCTTTGACTGGTTCTCATATGTTCTCTCCCGCGCTCGAATCCAATCCGGATCGTAGCCTCGGGCATCAATAGTATTATACCCTTTATGGACCTTTGCCGAATTTTCGAAAGGTAACCCCCGGTTTATTGGCCTTATATTCCTACTTTCCTCATGGTTTAATAACCGTTATTTACAGGGAAGCGTTATTCGAAACCAAAAAGAGAAAGGAATCCATCAATTTGATCGACGCGGATCAGCAATATGAAGAGAATTAATCCCTGGAGCGTCTTAATGGTTGCCTTTGTGCTGGTTTTAGGGGTGGGGCCAGCAATCAGCTGGGCACAACCAACCAATGTACCATATATCCACCTACAATATGCCAGGTTTGATCCTCTTCGTGGCGATCCAGATCTCCACCTTAGTGGTATCTCTTCCCCATTACCAACTGGTCAATCAACCTACTTGCTGCAATTTACAGGTCCTGTACGAGAGGCATGGAAAGATGCGGTGGAACATGCCGGAGTCAAATTGTACGGATATATCCCCGACTACGCTTTCATCAGCCGTATGGACTTTGCTACTAGAGACGAGATCGTGAAGTTCCCCTTTGTACGCTGGATAGGACCTTACCAATCCGCCTATCGCCTGGCGGCCTCTTTACAAGAAGCAGGACTCGACAGCGATATCGGACCAATAAGTTTAGATGTGGTCATTCTACCTGACGCTGATCCTGATAGCATGACCGCTCAAATCAAGGCTCTTGGAGGCGCGGTTGAATTCCAGGTGAAAACCAAATTATCAGGCTATCTGAAGGTAGAATTGCCCAACAGCCGCCTGAATGCCCTGGCTGCCATCGATGGTGTGCTTTGGATAGAGCCATCTTTCCAACAGGAATTGCTGAACAATGTCGCTGGGGGAATTACCATGCGTGCTGAAAGTATCCGCTCTTCTTTAGGGCTCTATGGGAAAGGCCAAATCGTGGCGATAGCCGATTCGGGCTTAGATGTTGGCTCAACTGGACCCTCAATGAGCCCGGACTTTTTGGGACGTATCCTGGCAGGGCAGGCTATCTGCGCCTCCCTGGGTTTACGAAGTTCTTGGAACGATTTTCTCGGTCATGGCACACACGTTTCTGGCAGTGTGCTGGGCAGTGGTGTGCTTTCAGGAAGCAATCCCTCTAGTCACCATTACAGCAATTCTTTCGCGGGCCTAGCGCCGGAAGCCCAGCTGGTCATGCAGGCTATCGATGATCCCATCACGAGTAGCCTGGAATGCATCCCATATGATCTTCTGTCGGGTCTTTTTCGCCCGGCTTACGATACCGGGGCGCGTCTACATTCCAATTCCTGGGGAGGCCCCACCGGGATATCGAATCCCTTCGGCGGATATAATACAAAAGCCTGGCAGGTTGACGGTGCTGCCTGGGCTTATAAAGATATGCTCATTTTTTATGCGGCCGGTAATGGAGGCATCGACGCAAACAACGACGGAATTATCGATCCCGATTCAATTTATTCGCCCGGAACAGCTAAGAATGTCGTCACCGTGGGAGCCTCAGAGAATAACCGGCCGAACGTCCACACCACTTGGGGAGACGCATGGTCACTGGACTTTCCTGTCGACCCAATCCATAGCGATTTCTTGGCTGACAACGTAGATGGTATCGCCGCTTTTTCTGGGCGCGG
This sequence comes from Anaerolineales bacterium, assembly GCA_034430155.1. Lineage (GTDB taxonomy): Bacteria > Chloroflexota > Anaerolineae > Anaerolineales > UBA4823 > DAOUET01. The sequence goes on along the minus strand of DAOUET010000085.1, from coordinate 17,268 downwards.
CCCGACCGACGATGGACGAATTAAGCCAGATGTAGTGGCTCCCGGCACAATGATCATCTCTGATCGCTCTCACGAACCGGTAGCCGGGGTTGGATGGGGAGAATATAACCAAGATTATGCCTATGATGGTGGAACCAGCATGGCCACACCATTGACTTCGGGGGCCGGCGCTTTAGTGCGGGAATGGATCACAACAGTAATGGGCGTCATTGATCCCAGCGCAGCCTTGATGAAAGCGGCGCTGATAAACGGAGCCGTGGATATGAGCCCGGGCCAGTACACCAATCCCCAGGAGATCCCTTCCCAGGTCCCGAATAATGTTAGCGGCTGGGGGCGCGTGGATTTGGTTGAGAGCATCGCTCCAGCTGCACCTCGCCAGATATGGTTGCAAGACACCACCTCTGGCATCTACACCGGCGAAATCATCTCCTACAGGCTTTCTACAGGCACCATCAACCCACAACCACAAAGTAGTAAATATTCCACTAAGCTGGGATCTAGCTTGGGAACAACGGGCAATTCCAGCTTCACTCCAACATCTGCAACGCCTCTGGAGTCAACACCAGTGATCGCCTTCCAACAGGATGACATGCTTATCCCCACTACACCACCCACGCTGACTCCTACAACCCTGCCCACCAGCCCGCCGACGGCGACGCCCTCACCTGTCGCAAATCCCTCCGAAACCCCCACGCCTCTGACCAGTAGTGGTCCTTTCCGTATCACGCTGGTATGGACAGACTACCCCGGCGAACCCGGAGCAGCCAAGGCTTTAGTCAACGATCTCGACCTGGAAGTGATAGCTCCAGATGGCGCTCATTACTTTGGCAATGCAGGATTACTCTCCTCTGGTCAATGCCTGCGGGATGGCAAATGGGATGCTTGTAACAACGTGGAAGGCTTGGTCATCCCGGCTGCTTTTAACGGCACATATATCATCCTCGTGCATGGCGCCAACATCCCCAAGGGACCGCAGCCCTTTGCTCTGGTGGCCTCCGGCGACTACCTTCAAACTGTCGTGAGGCCGCTAGAACCCAATGATCTGCTGATTCCGCTGGTGGTTCGTCACCCCTAATTTACTGCGCATGTACTGTTCGAGGAAGCCTCTCAATCATAAACAATCCCGCGTCGAGTTCTCATGCAGAAATGGGGGATTGATCCTGTAGAGGTCTGGCAAAAGAGGCTGGCAACCCTCCTACGCCGTCAGCAGGCAATATCGAAAGCCCCCTGCAGAGGCCTTACCTTAGGGGGCATATCCCAATAGATAGCGGCAAACCCTTAGATCAGGATCATTTGGCAGGTGCTGGGCAATGCTGCCAAAAGTAGTGAGACGATTTGGATGGAAGTGGTTGGGGTCTCAAACGACAGCTTCTAATTTCTCGATGTTCCCTTCAATCAGTTGGATGGCTTCTCTCAGGGATTGGCTGTCAAAGGCCAACTTGGCTCCCGCAGCAGCGAACAACTCAGGTAAGGTTTCCGTTCCTCCAAGGGAAAGTGCTTTGCGGTACACCGCAACTGCCCCTGGTTGGTCCTCCAAGGCATTGCGCCAGACCTGCACCGCCCCCAGTTGAGCGAGGCCATATTCTACATAATAAAACGGATAACGGTAGATATGCTGTTTGCGATGCCAGCCAGTCATGGCTTCAACCTCCAGACCATACCAATCCACACCCGGCAAGAAACGCTGCCACAGTTCGAGCCATTTGGCATCGCAATTGGCGGGATCGCTGGCAGATTCTGTGTTTTGGTAAGCCCAATGTTGGAACGCATCCACCACTGCCATATAAGGCCAAAAGATCAGGATATGCTCCAAATGCTGTATGCTAGCCTGGGCTGCGTCTATATCAGAATAAAAACCGCCCCGGCGGGCAGCCAGGTATGGCGAGGCCAACAGCTCCATCGACATGGAGGCCACTTCAGCGAATTCAAGGCCAGGATGACGTTGTTGGGCATAAGGCAGGGCCAGCCTTTCGAAGTTATGGAAAGCGTGCCCGGCTTCATGCAGCAAGGTGCGCACATCTCCGGGAAGCCCTACCGCATTCATGAAGATGAGAGGTCGCCGTGTGACGGGAAAAGCGGTGCAATATCCGCCGGGAGCTTTGCCTTTCCGGTTTTCTAGGTCGAGCAGGCCTTCCGTGCGCATACTATGGAAATATTTGCCTAAGACCGGGTCAACCCGTTTGAAGACCGCCTCGGCTGTCTCTTGCAGATTCTCGACGCCGCCATACGAAGGCAAGGGTGGCAAGTGGATGGGATACAGGTCCAGGTCTAGATCCCAGGGACGCAGGCTATCCAATCCCGCCCGGCAGCGGTGTTTATCATAAACGCGGCTGGCAGCTGGCACTGCAACCTGCTCGATGGCTTGCCTGAATTGGACGCAATCATCCGGGGTGTAATCCAGGCGTAGCAACTGCTGCCAGCGGTAGGCTCGATAGCCAGGTAAGCTAGCGTTTTCAGCCAGCTGACTGCGCAATTGTAATAACTTTCTCCAAAGCCGGTTGATAGCTTCTCTGTCGGCCAGCTGGCGCTGTGCACACAACTGCCAGGCTCGCTGGCGGACTTGACGGTCTGGGTTTTGGTAGATTGCCCGCATCCGCGTAAGAGTCCGCTCTTCTCCCTCCCAGAGAACCGTTTGCGCACCAATAACTTTATTGTATTGGGAGGCTAGCTTGCGTTCTTTAGAGAGCAACGGTAAATTCACTTCGCTAAAAATAGCGCTTTCAGCACGCATTTTCCGCAGAGGTATTTTAAAACCGTTGGGTTCTAGCTCGCTGGCAAGTAATTTTTCTTTAAGCTTTTGGTCTGCGGCCTGCGAGGCGGGGTATATCCCATCTAAAAAGGCGTTGTAGCGATATTCGGCTCCTTTATCAGTGGTATCCAGGTTGACCGCCAGGGTAAGACGGGCGTAGGTCTCGCTGATCAGATCAATAAGGTAGCTCCATTGCGAGAGCCATACTTCTACATTGGCTTCGTCCAAAGCACGCTCATCCAGCTCATGGTAGTAAGGTTTGATCTTTTCCCAAGGCCAATTCATAAACTCCTGGGCAGAGGTGGGTAAGGATATGACCATGACCTTTTCTCCCTGACATAAATAAAGTCGAAGATTAATTGGATAAAGGATTTGTTATCCCTAAATCGGGGGTAAAGTCCGCACAATGAGCTTTTAGCCAAGAAGAGGCTCGATGGTTAACTGTGACCCAGGACAGGGTGGGGACGATATGGCTCTTCCAGAAATTGTTGTTCTTCTTCGGAAAGGTCGATCTCCAGACCGGCCACCGCATCTTCCAGGTGGTGCATTTTGCTGGCTCCGATAATAGGGGCGGTGATGCCATCCTGGTGTAATAACCAGGCCAGGGCGATTTGAGCAGAGGATACCCCACGGCGTTCTGCGAGCTCAACGGCCCGTTTTACGACCTCAAAATCTGTATCCTGGTAATACATGCTATGAGCAAAATCGTCGGTTCTAGATCGCACCGTTTTCCCCTCTTCCTTAACGGAGCGATTGCCAGCCAAGAAACCGCGCGCTAGTGGACTCCAGGGGATCACCGCGATGCTCTCGGTGCGGCACAGAGGTATCATCTCACGTTCTTCCTCCCGATAAACCAGGTTGTAATGGTTTTGCATCGAGGCGAAGCGGGACCAGCCATGTATATCTGCCAGGTAGAGGCATTTGGCGAACTGCCAGGCATACATGCTAGAAGCCCCGATATAACGCGCCTTACCTGATTTCACGACATCATGCAGCGCTTCCAGGGTTTCCTCGATGGGTGTCTCAGGATCCCAGCGATGGATCTGGTACAAATCGACGTAATCTGTCCCTAAACGACGCAAGGAAGCATCGATGGCATGCATAATGTGCACCCGAGACAGGCCACGCTGATTTAAGCCTGGTCCCATCGGGAAGTACACCTTTGTAGCGATGACCACCTCATCTCTGCGGGTAAAGTCCTTCAACGCCCTTCCTAATACTTCTTCACTTCTGCCATCCGAGTACGTATCGGCTGTGTCGAAGAAATTAAGGCCGAGCTCCAAGGCGCGTTGGATGAAAGGGCGGCTTTGTTCTTCATCCAAAACCCAATCACGCCATTTAGAGCTACCATAAGTCATCGTTCCGAGGCAAATGCGAGAAACTTTCAATCCCGTACGCCCCAAGTTTACATATTGCATCTAATACCTCCCAAGAATAGTCAAATTTACGCTGAACCAGGCTCATCCCTGGAGTTCTTCTAATTCTCTAATCGTGTCGACCATTAGTTTGACCGCCTGGGTCAAAGTGTCAGCGTCGAAAGCAAACTTAGCTCCTGCCTTGGCAAACAATGCAGGTAGGGGTACAGTATTGCCGAGCGATAATGCCTTACGGTAGCGTGCAACCGCCTCGGCCTGATCATCGATGGCATTGCGCCAAACTTGCACCGCGCCCAATTGAGCCATACCATATTCCACATAATAAAAAGGATCTCCATGGATGTGTTCTTTGCGTTGCCAACCGCTCGTCATCTCTTCTTCCAAACCACTCCAATCCACTGTGGGCATGAAGCGACGCCAAAGTTCAGCCCATTTAGCATCGCAGTTTTGTGGATCGCTGGCAGCATCAGGGTTTTCGTAGACCCAGTGCTGAAAGGCGTCTACCACCGCCATATAGGGCCAGAAGAGCAAGCTGCTTTCTAGATTTTGGATACGCGCCCGGGCAGCCTGCTGGTTGTTATAGAAACCGCCATAATCGGATATCAGGTAAGGTGCAGCCAGCAACTCCATGCCCATTGAAGCCACCTCAGCAAACTCCAAAGGCGGTTCTAATTGTTGGTAATAAGGTAAATGGTTGGTTTCGAAAACGTGAAAAGAATGACCGCCTTCATGCAGCAGAGTTTGAACATCTTCATGAACACCCACCGCGTTCATGAAGATAAATGGTCGCCTGGCTACCAAAAAGGCGGTGCAGTATCCCCCAGGTCCCTTACCCTTGCGGTTTTCCAGGTCGAGCAAACCCTCCCGTTGCATGATTTCAAAATATTGGCCAAACTGTGCACTCACCTGCTTAAAAATAACTCCGACCTTGTCCTTGAGCTCTTTAATTTCCTCAAATGGGCGCAGGGCAGGCCTTCCAAGAGTGTCGACCTCCAAATCCCAGGGGCGTAAGGTTTTTACCCCCAGGCGTTTACGGCGCTTTTCGTAGAGCTGGCTCGCAGCTGGAACCACGACTTCTTCGATCGCCTGATGAAAGCGAGTGCAGTCTTGTGGGCTGTAATCAAAGCGTAGCAGCTGTCTCCACCGATAAGCTCGATAATCCCCTAAACCCGCATTGGCAGCCAGCTGGCGGCGCACTTCCAAAAATTTTCCCCACAGGGTGTTGATTGCCTGGCGGTCAGCCAGCTGGCGTTCAGCAGCCAGGCGCCAGGCCTGCTCGCGTTTGTCTCGCTCCGATTCCTGATAGACTGGTTGCAGTTGGAGCAGAGTAACCTCTTCACCCTGCCAATCTACGGTTTGCGCCCCGACAATTTCATCGTATTCTGTAACTAATATTAATTCATCGCTCAGCAATGGCAGGTTATCCCGCTGAAACAAGCTGACCTGGGTGCGCATATTTCTCAGGGGAATTTCAAAGCCAGGTGGCTCAAGACCGCTGGCAAGCAACTTCTCTTTGAGGCTTTGGTCAGCTTCCTGGGATGGCGGGTAGATCTTTTCCAGGAAGAATTTGTAGCGCTCTTTCGTCTGCTGGTCGGTGGTATCGACAGTATTCGCTACGTACAGACGCCAGCGCCATTCGTCTATATAGCGGAGCAGATCGGACCAGCTTGCCAGCCATTCATCTACGTTCTTTTCTTTTAAAGGCCATTTACTCAATTCTTGGTAGTAGGGTTCGACCTGAGGCCAATTCCAGGTCATAAATTCCTGGATGGTTTTGGGTAGATTGTCAACCATTGCCTCCTCCCAATCTCAAGATTAAGTGATCCTGTATGGGATCACCCCGTGGAGCTCGTCAGCTTATGGTTTCAGTCGGACGTGTTATAGATTTGGCTTTGTCAGGTGCCAATCGGTAGATTGCTGGTAAACGTGGGCGATCTGGAAGAGCACTGCCTCCTGGAAGTTTGGCCCCATCAATTGCATTCCCACGGGTAATCTCTGGCTGTCAAAGCCCACTGGAAATGAAAGGGCTGGTACACCAGCCAGGTTAGCAGGCAAGGTAAATACGTCCTCAAGGTACATCGCCAGAGGATCATCGGTATGTTCGCCGATACGGAAAGCTGTCGTAGGTGCAACTGGCGCAGCGATTACATCCACACTCTCGAAGGCGAACTCGAAATCGCTTTTTATTAGCGTGCGTACTTTCTGAGCCTGCCCATAGTAGGCATCATAGTATCCCGCCGAGAGCGCATAAGTGCCCAACATAATCCGTCGCTTGACTTCGTGGCCAAATTTTTCTCCTCGGGTTAGGCGAAACACATCCCACATTTCCTCCGCAGGCAGGCGTGGTCCGTAGCGGACACCATCATAACGCGCCAGGTTGGCAGAGGCTTCTGCTGGGGCAAGCAGATAGTAGACCGGCAAGGCATATTGAGTGTGCGGTAGGTTGACCGGTTTGACCTCAGCGCCCAACGATTCCAAAGTAGCGATAGCCCCCCGTACTACTGACTCGACCTCCGGCTGGATGCCTTCAATGAAATATTCTTTGGGTACTCCTACCCGGAGATTTGAAAGCTCGGCTTTACTGTCCAGATGAATCTCAGGAACATCTAGATCAACGGAAGTGGCATCGCGTGGGTCGTGCCCTGCCATCAAAGTAAACAGGGGCACAATATCTTCCACACTCCGCCCCAGGACGCCAACCACATCCAAGGATGACCCGTATGCCACCAAGCCATAGCGTGAGATGCGCCCGTAGGTTGGCTTTATCCCGGTCACGCCGCAAAAAGAAGCTGGCTGGCGTACACTGCCACCAGTGTCAGTTCCTAAAGCCAGGGGGGCAAGCCGGGCAGCCACCGCTGCAGCGCTACCGCCGCTAGAGCCACCCGGTACGCGGTCCAGATCCCAGGGGTTGTGGGTTGGACCATAAGCTGAATTCTCCGTCGAGGAGCCCATGGCGAACTCGTCCGTGTTGGTCTTTCCCAAAATGATCACACCCGCAGCCAGCAATCTCTCTACGGCGGTAGCGGTAAAAGGTGGGACAAAGTTCTCTAAGATGCGTGAACCGCACGTGCAGCGTACACCTGCCACGCACAGAACGTCTTTTACCGCAATCGGTAAGCCTAACAATGCAGGTAAAGGCTCACTAGGATCCTTCCGCCAGGCAACCAAGCGCTTATCCGCTGTATCTGCTCGAGCCAAAGCCCTATCCGGCATCAGTGTCAGAAAGGCGTGCAATTGAGGATTTAAGCGCTCGATGCGCCCTAAAAATTCCTGGGTTATTTCGCGGCTAGAAGTTTCGCCTGTGCGCAGGTATGTACTTATCTGGCGAAGGGTTAGGTCTGTAAGGTCGCTCATCTTGATCTATTATAAAAAGAATTTGGGTTGTGCTCTCAGCCAGCTGTGAAAGTCAGGCGCGCATTGCAGCCATAACACCGCTCTAACCGGTGGTTTCTTACAAAATTATGCACTTACTCCAAGACAGGTGGGATGCGAAACTGACTTTCTTCGCGATCTGGGGCGTTGCGTAGTAATTCTTCCAGGTTCAATCCGGGCTTCGGCTCATCGGGGCGCAATACGCTGCGCGGCGGCAGGACACTGGAGGTAGGGGGGATATCTGAGGTGTCCAATTCCTGCAACTGCACAAAGTAATCCAGAATGGCTGACAGTTGCTCCCGGTAGCGAGACTTTTCTTCTTCGGTTAACCTCAGCCGAGCCAGTTCGGCGATATGTTCAACTTCAGAGAGGGTGAGGGTCATAAAAACGATTATAACATGAGGGCTTTGGCATCAAGGAAGCGGCAAAGATTTGTATGCCTCCGGTAGACTTTGCCTGGGGCGCGATACGCGGGCAGGATCACCAACCCTGGGCGTACCAGCGGAGATATTCTTCGACATGAGCTTGCCAGTAGGCTTCCTCATGATAGCCAGGATAGAGGTGCCAGACATGGGGGATGTCTTCCTCGGTAAGCAGGTTCTCGAACCAGGCTGCAATTTGGATCCAACGGTCTTTCTCAGCGATATCTAGGTAAATGCGGGGCATCGATTCTGGAGGAATAGCCTCCAACCACTTGCGCATGAAGGGTGTATCGCTGGAGAAAATGGGGAGACTGTGTGCACCGATGACTCCAAACGACTGCCAGTTGGTGATGCCTAAATGGACGGCCCAGGCCGCGCCGCGCGACAAACCGCCTATAGCCCGGTGGTTACGGTCAGGCAGGGTGCGGTAATGCTCGTCGACCCATGGAATGAGAAGGTCGATTATTGCTTGACCGAACATGTCTTCCTTGGGTTGGGTCCAAACCCGATCGCGTGGCATAACAATGATAAAAGGATCCACTTCTTGAGCTGAGATTAAGGCATCCGCGCTTTCATCTGCTTCCAGCCGGTCCCATTGATCATCGTTATAGCTCTGTCCATGAATCAGGTATAAAACCGGGTAACTTCGTTCGGGCTGCTGGTCGTAACAAGGGGGCAGGTAGAGGCGGAATTCCAGCGGTAAGCGTAAAAGTTCACTGCTCAATTGGCTGAATTCCATACGCCCCCCGGCTGCCCAGCAACGCATGGGTGTGGCTGACGGGGTAATAACAGGCGTAGGTGAGACCTGGATCCTTGGTGATATAGTAGGGACAGGTGTAGGTGAGGCTGAAGATCCTGGCATACTCGGGATCAAAGAGGGAGATGGAGTCATCACACTGGATGAAACCTCCGCGGAACTTCTTGTAGTTGCCGCTATGGGGGTGCAGGCTTCCAGAATGAAGCTCAAAATCACAGCGAGGGGGAGAATCCATGCGGTCTTCACTAAAGCCATGTCAACACGATAACCTGCATAGGCCAGATTAGAGCCTCCAGTATACCAAAAGGTCTTTTCCCGTCTGGAAGGATTGACAATAGCAATCGCGCCGACATATCGGCGCGAAAGGACGATCTTGGTCGACAGTCTGCAGGCTCCCCCCGAGGAGACGAGCAAGAGGTCAAGTTATGGTCGTAAAGGGGCCTCAATCATCTACCGCGGCTCGACCACGAACTTGATAGCCGTGCGAATTTTATCCTCGATCTCAACATCCACGAACTCGGGGATAAAAACGATATCGAAGCCATCCTGAGCCAGATAGCTTTTGGCGAGAGCCATCGCTTTTACGGCTTGATTGACCGCGCTGGCACCGATTGCCTGGACTTCTGCACGATGATTCTCCCGAAAGACGCCCGCGATAGCGCCCGCTACGGCAGATGTGCGGGAGGTTCCCTTTACTTTGATGATATCCATGTATCCTCCCTTGTATGTAATGAGGTATGACCGTTCTGGCAACCACGTTTAAGTAATTGTTATGATTGTACAGGATTTCAAAGAGCGATGCAAGCAATTGGTGGTCGATTTCCTAGGAAAATCGTTGAATCAGCCGATTGGCCCTTCTCTCAGGCCGGAAATGTGCTAAATTCGACGCTTCCCGTATCTTAAAGGTATAAAAATTTATGCAATTAGATGCCTTATAAGCGGTTGGTAAAGTGACGCACATCCAACCCCCAAGGAATCTTTCAAGCGCATTAATCTAAAATAGTTGAGATTTACTAATCTTCGTGTTCTTTGCCGAGTTTTGATGTAAACTATTACGAATCATCAAGTTCAAAGAGGAGATGAACATATGCAGGTCACTAGCTTTAAAGATCTAAACCCTTCACCGCGGATCCTGCTGGGGCCAGGACCGAGCATGGTCCCTGCGAGGGTATTGCGCGCCATGAGTATGCCTTTAATTGGGCATTTAGACCCAGAGTTCCTAAGGCTTATGGATGAGGTGCAACAATTGCTCCGTTTTGTTTTCCAAACTCAAAACGAACTAACCATACCCGTTTCTGGTACAGGTAGCGCAGGCATGGAAGCTGCTCTATGCAACTTGATCGAGCCTGGAGAGCGTGTGTTAATTGCCATCAATGGGTATTTTGGGGAACGCATGTACGAGATGGCAAAACGGTACGGCGCCAAGGTAGACCGGCTGGATCGCCCGTGGGGGCAGGTCTTCGACCCAGATGAAATTGAATCCACCTTGAGCAAGGCCAGCTATAAACTGCTCGCCCTGGTGCACGCCGAAACTTCAACTGGCGCCCGGCAACCAGGCATACAGGAGATCGCCGCGGCAGCTCATCGCTATGGCACCCTCCTGGTACTGGACACCGTAACTTCGCTGGGCGGTTTACCTGTGGAAATCGATGCCTGGGACGTGGATATTGCTTACAGCGGCTCTCAAAAAAATTTGTCGTGCCCACCCGGGTTGGCACCCCTTACCGTGAGTCCCAGGGCGCGCACGATCATCCGCAACCGCCGCACCCCGGTGGCAAACTGGTATCTGGACCTATCGCTATTGGATAAATATTGGGGAAATGAGCGCACTTACCACCACACCGCTCCGATCAGCTCGAACTATGCCTTACGGGAAGGCTTACGCATGGTGGCAGAAGAGGGGTTGCAGGCCCGGTTCGATCGCCACCAGGCCAATGCCCGCTTGTTGTGGCAAGGGCTGGAGGAATTGGATTTGCCTCCACTGGTTCGAGAAGAAATCCGTTTGCCTACCCTGACAACCCCGCAGCTTCCAGGTACTTTTGACGAAGCTGCCATCCGTCGCCGCTTGTTGGATGAATTCAACCTCGAAATTGCCGGAGGGTTTGGGCCATTAAAAGGCAAGGTATGGCGCATCGGCTTGATGGGCTTCAGCAGCCGGCGTGAAAATGTGACCCTATTGCTGGCTGCTTTGAAAGAGGTGCTGGCTGCTGCACCTTGACGCCCTCCAAGTTATTCTCTGGCTATAATGACTGAGGCTGGGGAGTTTGTATTCATGCGGCTTATTCATCGGCTTCCTCAGTTTCTCTGAACGCAGCCCCGGACCGGTCAACTCTCGGGGTCCATCCTCACAGCCCTCTTGCTCAGGGCATAGGTCTGTGCCATAATACACCAGTCATGGGACGCTGGTTTCGATTTCTCTTCGTGCTGTTGGTGGGGCTGGTCGCGGGATTGCTTTATGGCTGGCTGATCAATCCAGTTAAGTATGTAGACACAACCCCAGATTCGCTGCGCGCCGATTACAAAGCCGATTATGTGCTGATGACCGCAGAGTCATATCATGATAACGGTGACTTGGCTCTAGCAGCCCGTCGGCTGGCGCTGTTGGGGGATAGCCCACCGGTTGAATTTGTACGGCAAGCCATGATTTATGCTTCACAAGTCGGCTACGCCGAAGCTGATCTCAATTTATTGGGCGGATTAGCAGCAGACTTGCAGAGCTGGAATCCCTTACAAGATGTAGGCAGTCCATGAGAGACGAGCGTGGCCCCTGGTATTTGATAACTGGCTTGGTGCTTGGCATCGCATTGGGCTTGTTCTACTCCTGGGTGGTCTCACCGGTAGAATATGTAGATACCTCGCCTGCCTCGTTGAGAACGGACTTTAAAGACCAGTACCGAGCGCTTATTGCCGCGGCTTTTGTAGCTGATGGCAATCTTGCCCGAGCCCAAGCCCGTCTTAACTTATTGGCTGATGTAGATGAAGCCCGTACCCTAGCAGAACAAGCACAGCGATCCCTGGCTGAGGGGGGCTCTCCCCAAGAAGCCCAGGATTTGGGTATATTGGCCGTCGCGGTGGGTCAGGGACCAACTCCATTGACCCCGTCAAGCACCCCAGCAGAGGCATCACCAACCTCTAAACCCAGGATCAGCCCTTCACCTTTGACGGTTAATCCAGAGGTTTCTTCTACACTGACATCCACCCCAGTGCCCTTGGGAACGGAGGCAGCCCTTACCCCACTGCCCTCGGCCAACCAAAGCTCTGAGATCACGCCCACTCCCTTGCCAAGCTTTGTGCCCCTGCCCACTCGCACACCCACCCCCACCTCAGAAGCGCCTCTTGTTCTTCAAGATCGCACTTTTGTATGTGACCAGAAGTTGACCGACCCGTTGATCCAGGTCCTGGCGGAAGATGCCGCTGGTCGTCCGGTTCCCAGTGTAGAGGTTGTGGTTAATTGGGAAGGTGGTGAAGATCATTTTTTCACAGGTTTGAAACCCGAGCTAGGGTTGGGATACGCTGATTTCACCATGACCCCAGGAGTGGAATATACCCTGCGTTTGGCGGAAGGAGGCCAGATTATCTCCGATTTGACCCCTGCGGAGTGTGAAACCGAGAGTGGGAGTCGCTATTGGGGTTCCTGGCTGCTGATTTTCGTCCAACCATGAGGATTTAAGAGGACAAATCAGGTCAAATGTCCTTGAAAATCAGATCGATTATCCCTACCGCCTGAGCTCAAATAATGTTAAAGTATGAGGGCAAGAGTTACAGATTGAGGTTTTTCGATTAACGGTAGAAAAGGAGCAAGTCATGAAGATTCTTTTAGACCAGCGCACCTGTGCGTGTTGGGAGCCGGCTTGTGAGACCCATTTCGGCTGGCACTTCCGGCGAGAAGAGGTCACACCAGTAGACTGCACGGTCGAGATGGTGGACGACGGGTTCCAGGAAATCACATTCTTTATCAAAGATCGGGATGAATCTTCCAAGGTATTGGTCGTAAACGAAAAAAACTGGGCAGCAGCCTATGATTCCTGGCGTCTGGCTTGGGCGCATCAGCAGGAACACCTGGGGTAATTTAATCAAAAAGGGGGATATCTTGAGAAAAGCAAAAGGAGAATCCGATTATGAAAGTGTTATTCATCGGCGGCACCGGCGTGATCAGCTCGGCCTGCTCCCGCCTGGTGGTCGAGCGCGGGTTTGACCTTTCCCTGCTCAACCGGGGGCGCTCGGCGCGGCCCATTCCTTTAGGCGCGCACCTGTTACGGGCCGATGCCCGCGACCAAGAGTCTGTTTCCAAGGTATTGCAGGGGCAGGTCTTTGACGTGGTGGTGGACTGGATCGCCTACACTCCCGAGCAGCTGGAAGCGGACTTGCGGCTTTTCCGCGGCCGCATGGCCCAGTACATTTTTATCTCCTCGGCCTCGGCCTACCAGACGCCTCCTGCCAGCCTGCCCGTCACCGAAGCCACCCCGCTGGACAACCCTTTCTGGGAATACTCGCGCTTGAAAATCGCTTGTGAGCAGCGCCTTTTGCAAGCCTATCGCGACGAGAAATTCCCTATGACCATCGTGCGCCCCTCTCATACCTACGATCAAACCCTCTCGCCCCTGCGGGGCGGCTACACCATGATCGCCCGCATGCGCGCTGGTCGGCCGGTGGTAGCGCACGGTGATGGCACTTCCCTGTGGACCCTAACGCATCACCAGGATTTCGCCCGGGGTTTGGTGGGCTTGCTAGGGGAAATCCGTGCCATCGGGGAGAGCTACCACATCACCTCCGACGAGGTGCTGACCTGGAACCAGATCTACCAGATCCTGGGGCGCGCCGCTGGAGCCGAACCCGACCTGGTGCATGTGCCCTCGGAGCTTATCGCCGCCTACGACCCGGAGTGGGGCGCCAGCCTGTTGGGCGACAAAACCCATAGCATGATTTTCGACAACACCAAGATCAAGCGGATCGTGCCCGACTTTGTGGCCTCAATTCCTTTCTCTCGCGGCGCCGAGCAAATCATCGCCTGGTACGACGCCGACCCGGCCCGCCAGCAGGTGGACCAGGCTTTTGACCGCCTCCTGGATCAGATCCTCGCCGCCTACCGCAGGGCCTGGCCTGAAGCGTAACATAGTCCCCTTCGACTTCGGTCGGGCTCCACTCAAGGAGCTTGCTCGCCCATGACCGAGTAGTTAAGAAAGTTCACAAAATCCTCCACTTGACGAGCATAAGGACTAAGCCGGCTGGAATTGGGCTGTCCGACGATGAGTGCCCCTTCCGGCAGTGCACGGTGAACTGGATTGGGTGGTGTGGGTTGGGGAGGCGGTGTCTAGTTGTCACTGATCAGTTGCCAGATGCCAGTTATCTGTGGTTGGCGGCCAATGACAAATATGGTTTATTTTATTGCAATAATTTACCATTAATGGTAAATTATCTATATGGATTTTCAGTCGCTACTCGAAATCATCCAGGACGAACCAGTCTTCGAAACCGGCTTGCTGCTTGCCGGAGATGTCGATGCGGGGTATATTCGAAAACAGTTGTCTTTATGGGGGAAATCCGGACGGATTATCCAGCTGCGGCGAGGCCTCTATACGCTGGCGCCGCCCTACCAAAAAATCAAGCCGCATCCCTTCCTGATCGCAAACCGGATGGTCCCTGGCTCCTATGTCAGCTGCCAATCTGCTCTGGCCTATTACGGCCTGATCCCTGAATATGTTCCCACAACAGTCAGCGTGACCAGTGGGCGACCGGGCCAATGGGAAACGCCGTTGGGGAATTTCGAATTTCGTCATATCAAGCCAGGTTTACTATATGGATATAAAATGACCGATCTAGGGGATAGCCAGCAGGCGTTCGTCGCCATACCGGAGAAGGCGTTGATGGATTTGGTGCACTTGCATCCAGGGGGTGACTCCCCGGCCTACCTCAGTGAACTGCGCTTGCAAAACCTGGAGCGATTGAATCTGGACGAGCTGCAACGCCTGGCAGAGATGGCCGCCAGCTCGAAATTACAGCGAGCGGCCTCCACGCTGGTTAAATTGGCCCAGGCCGAAGTAGAGGCATATGAAAGCTTATCTGGCTGAATTGGTGCAGAAAGCCATCACTACCTCGCAGGGGCGTAATGTGGCCCGTGAGTACCTGCAGGCGCGCATCCTGGGGGGTATGCAGCGCGCTGGAGCGATGATCCCCCTGGCTTTTCATGGAGGCACGGCTTTACGTTTTCTTTACCAGCATGGGCGCTACTCCGAAGATTTGGATTTCACCCTGGAAAGAAATGGGGCGCGTTATGACTTTCGGGCCTATCTGCAAGCGATTCATAATGGTTTGACGCAAGAGGGGTACACCATCGAATTGAAAGTTAATGAGCGAGAAACTGTGCACAATGCCTTCGTCCGCTTCCCAGGCCTGCCCTTTGAACTTGGGATTTCTCCACACCGGGACGAAATGCTGTCCGTGAAAATCGAGGTAGATACCAATCCGCCAGCAGGTGCTGTCCTAGAGAGGACCGTGGTGCGGCGATATGTGATCTTGCAGCTCCAGCACCACGATCGAGCCTCTTTACTGGCCGGGAAGCTACACGCCATCCTGCAACGTAAGGTTCTAAAAGGACGCGACCTGTACGATCTACTCTGGTATCTCAGTGACCCGTCCTGGCCAACGCCCAACTTTGTGCTGCTCAACAATGCCCTGGGACAGACCGGATGGAAAGGCCAGCCCTTGACTGAAAGCAATTGGAAGCAGGTGTTCCGGGATCGATTGCAGGCGACCTCCTGGGAGAACCTCCTCGCCGATGAGCGACCATTCTTGGAGCCGGGGATCGATCTCAGCCTGCTGACCTGGGAGAACCTAATCCAGGTATTGGCCTGATTAAACCGTCCGACGCGGCGTTCAGGTTGGGGTGACATGACCACTTGCTCTCTCCGCAATCTGGATCAGAAGAAGGTGCACTGAGGCTGAGCAGATTGGTAACCAGTTACCGGTGAGTGGTTGGCGGTCAATGACGAATCACGAACCTCGAATAACGAATTGCGAATAACAAGGCGCCAAAATCGAATAGATACCCTGTCTGTGCGAACTACTTACCTGGTAAACTACAAGAGTCAGGTTGTCACATTCAGTAGATACAAATGGGTTCCGACAGGAAGGGAACAGCATGGTTGAAAAGATGGCAGATGGGCAAATCCCCAAGAGTCTCTGGCCATACTTCCAGGAATATGATCCTGGGGCGCTCGACCTGGAGAAGGACGCAGATTTGATCATTCAGCGCACCCTGGAGTTCGGCGCTTGGGAAGAAGTGCGCTGGCTTTTTGCACAGTACGGAGAGCAACGGCTGCTAGCCTTCTTGCGGCGGCGGGGGGAAAGGCTGCTTTCGCCGGTAGCTTTCAATTACTGGCGCAAGCTACTAGGGGTTAAGCACTGGCGCCGTTCACCTCTTGAAACACCCAAAGGTGAGGTATGGAGCGGATAAAGCTGACCAACCCTCATTGGGAAGCGCTCACCCCTGAGACGCGCCAGGCTTTTCAAAAAGCCGCTGTATTGGAGTTTATCCATAATTTCTACCTGGCGGACGGGACTGGATTGGCTCTGCATCTGGGACACCGCTTTTCCGTCGACCTGGATTTCTTCTCGGAGGATCCTGGCACGGTTGGTCCGCTTGAGCGCGCCATGCTGCGAGAGACCTACGATGATCCAACCCTTTCCATAACGCATGATAAAGACACTACCTTCGTGGCTACCTGGCGGGGAGTGGGGGTGAGCTTCTTTCGCCTGCACCATTATCCGCTGGTACAACCGCCATTGCTGGTGGAAGGGCTTCCGCTGGGGACACTGGAAGAAATCGGTGCCATGAAATTGGCTGCCATTATCGATCGTGGAAATCGCAAAGACCTGGTAGATCTTTTTTTCATTCTTCAACGGGTGCCCATTGAAAGTCTGTTTGAGGTGGCCGCGGTGAAGTACGCCCGCGTGCGGACCCTTGCCCTCAGCGCCACCCGCGCTCTGGCTTATTTCGAAGATGCCGAAGCTCTGCCCATGCCAAGGATGATAGACAAGACCCCCTGGCCGGCGATGAAGCGTTTCCTGGAACGCCAGGCATTGGAAATTGGCCGCCGAAACCTAGCAGACTTGTGGTCTGGCTAAACACAAATAGCGAATAGCGAATCGATCCCACTGGGGAGAGGCATTAGTCAGGGTCACCGGTCGGCTGGAAAGGCTGCTGGTGAAGCACTTGGATGTGAGGCTGCCGGAGTTGTGGGCTCCGGCGATGGCACCCTCCGTCGCCCATCCTAAATTATTTGGTGAGAACCCACCATTCAAATGGGCTCTGCATGTTTATCCTCAGAATTGTCGAATGAGAATGATCCGCAGCTCAAATCAATTGTATAATCTATAAAACCTCTTTCATAAAGCGTAGCCCAGGGGGTAAAGAAATTCGATGACGCCACCCGACCGAGCCTACGCTCAAGTCAAAACCCTCGTTGAGAAATTCAAGCCCCTCTGCGCCGCGGGCTGAACGAAAACGCCACGCGCCAGTGGTTCATCCTACCGCTATTCGCCGCTCTGCATTGGAGCATCACCAACATCAACGAGGTCAGCCCCGAAGAAAAG
>DAOUET010000084.1:0-6220 GCA_034430155.1 Anaerolineales bacterium | reverse complement strand
TAGATTGATATCCAGAAAAAAAGTAAGGGAGAATGTGTTTTTCAACGCTCAACCTGCCGGCATGGGCATGAGGCGGATTTTCATGGCAGGAACGTAACCAAATTTGTACTGGCCATCCTTTTCGTACTCAACCGGAAACAACTGACCATCCGAATCTGTAGGGGGGAAGCTTTCATCGCCAGAATGATCATCTACCACGATCACCACAGTCCCGTCTGGGATTTCGTGGTAGCCGGTGCAAATGGCGAGGTATCTCATTTTTCACTTATTCCTCTCTTTGGTCAGCATATATCAACCTAACTGCCAGCCATATCCGCCAATGATTGCCGGTTTACCCCCTCGTGGACAGGGTCCAGCCAGTTTTTGGCACCTTTGGTGGTAAAAGCGGGCAACCTGAAGGCCACCCGCCTTTGACACCCGCACAATGTCATTAATATAAACGAAATAATAAAGCCGTTGTTACAGTCTTCGCGGAGGAGTCGGTTTCTGATCAGGAGAGAAAGGGCTGGTGTGACTGCACAACCTGACGGCAACAAGCAGGTGACCGGCCACTATTTCAAGGCATGCTTCCGGACGTTTCTAAATATTCAAAGGATATTTAGAAAAGAAAATAATATACTTCAGATTTTAAAAATATTTTTGACAAAATTTATTATTTCTGTATAATGACGAGAATATTTAATTAATAGCTCGTTGCATCAGACTAGATTACATTAGTAGCCTGCAATGATAGGGCAAGCTCAAATCATCAACGGCGCTGCGGGAGGAACAATCAGCCCGTTCTTACTCCAATCCCTGTGACTCAAACGGAGGCATTCTTGGCAGAGAAAAATAAACCGGTTGAGAGGTGGGAGTCCGGATGGGCAACGCCTTTCTTTACGATTTGGACCGGGCAGGCTTTTTCGCTATTCGGCAGCCAACTCGTCCAATTTGCAATGGTATGGTGGTTAACCAAAACCACTGGTTCTGCGACCGTGCTGGCAACCGCTTCGCTGGTGGGCTTGCTCCCCCAGGTTTTCCTGGGCCAGTGGCCGGTGCTTTGGTAGATCGTTGGAACCGCCGCATAACCATGATGCTGGCAGATGGTATCGTGGCAGCTGCGAGCGTCCTGCTGGTTCTGATCTTCCTGAGCGGAAAGGTGCAAGTCTGGCATGTTTATCTGATCTTATTCGTACGCGCAGCTGCGGGAGGCTTCCATTGGCCAGCCATGCAGGCTTCCACCTCACTCATGGTGCCAAAGGAGCACCTCTCCCGAATTCAAGGTTTGAACCAGATGTTGAGCGGGGCTATGAACATCGCTTCTGCGCCAATAGGTGCGTTGTTGCTTACTTTGTTGACGATGCCAAGTATTCTGGCTATTGACGTGGGTACAGCATTGCTGGCAATCTTCCCGTTGTTATTTATCTCTATTCCCCAACCCGAAGATCGTATTTCACCAGAAACAACCGGCGCTAAAGCATCCCTGGGGAAAGATTTAAGAGCTGGCCTGCATTACGTATGGTCCTGGCCGGGCATGACCATGATCCTATTAATCGCCACGGTGATCAATTTACTTATGACCCCGGCCTTTTCACTCCTACCGATTCTGGTGACAAAGCATTTCGGTATGGGAGCCTTGCAGCTGGCTTTTCTAGAATCCAGCTCCCGCATTTTGACTACCTTATCAGGTTTACTTATCATCGGCTCAGCAAGCATTGCGATCGGTGTGGCGCCTGCCTCAGCTTTCTTACTGGCTGTTGGAGCGATTTTTATTGCCGGTTTTTCCAATCCAATCGTCAATGGACCGATCTTAGCCGTTGTGCAGGCTGCGGTTGACCCTGGCATGCAAGGACGCGTTTTCACGCTAATGGGAAGCGTGGCCTCAGCCATGTCGCCTTTGGGCTTGATTATTGCCGGACCGGTTGCGGATGCATTCGGCGTGGGCAGCTGGTTTTTGATTGGGGGATTTATGACCATCGCGATGGGCGTGGCAGGCTTCTTCGTGCCGGC
Source organism: Anaerolineales bacterium (assembly GCA_034430155.1). GTDB lineage: Bacteria > Chloroflexota > Anaerolineae > Anaerolineales > UBA4823 > DAOUET01. The sequence continues at coordinate 4,231 of DAOUET010000084.1, read as the reverse complement.
TATCGTCCATATAGAAGATGGTCGTGGTCATGATTTAAAGGTCGAGCACGACTTCGCGGTTCCGGCAGCTGATCTACCCGGTCACAATTGAATTACGATGGAGGAGGTAGGATGACAGCCCGAGCTCCTGCTTATGGGATGCGAGTCTTTTCGGTGATCTGGTTCGGCCAGCTGGTCTCTACAATCGGTTCGGGCCTGACAGGTTTTGGCTTGGGTGTGTGGATATACCAAGAGACAGGATCGACAACATTATTCGCGTTAAATCTACTCGCCATTGCCCTACAAAACCTTTTGATATAACCACTAGCCGGGGCACTGGTCGATCGTTGAGATCGCCGTTGGGTGATGATCATGAGCGACACAGGGGCGGGATTGAGTACATTGGCTGTCGTGCTGCTGGCGACCACGGGTCGATTAGCAGTGTGGCATGTTTACTTGATCACGGCAGTTAGCGCTGCGTTCAGTACATTTCAGTGGCCAGCTTACTCGGCTGCTACAACCTTATTGGTACCGAAAGTCCATCTCGGACGAGCCAGCGGGATGGTGCAGATCGGAGACGCAATTTCCCAATTGATCGCTCCGGCTGTGGCGGGCGCCAAGTTTGTGAGTAGTGGCCTGAGAAGGATTGTGTTGATAGATTTCGCGACCTATTTGTTCGCAGTAGGTACCTTACTGGTCATCCGAATACCCAAACCTGAAACGACTGCGGAAGGTCTAGCAGGCAAGGGCTCGCTCTTCCAAGAAGCTGCCTACGGCTGGAAGTACATCACATCTCGCAACGGCTTGCTTGGGCTGTTGTTAGTCTTCGCGGCTTTTAATTTCTTTTCTGGGTTGACCAACCCCCTGATTACCCCAATGATCCTGGATATGACTTCACCGGATGTCCTTGGGTATCTAGCATCTATCGTAGGGATTGGCATGCTTGCGGGGACATTCCTGATGAGCACCTGGGGCGGGCCTAAACGCCGCGTGCATGGTGTGTTGGGTTTCTTGATGGTTTCTGGCTTCTTCACCGCGCTTCTGGGTTTGCGCCCATCAATACCATTGATGGGCGTGGCAGGATTTGGGTTGATGTTTGTAATGCCGATTATCAACGGTTCTAGCCAGGCTATCTGGCAAAGCAAGGTGGCAGCTGATGTACAGGGAAGGGTGTTCTCAGTGAGGCGTATGATTGCCTGGTCGACCACGCCACTGGCTTATTTGCTGGCAGGTCCATTAGCAGATAACATATTTAAACCTCTTCTAGCAGAAGGTGGCTTACTGGCAGGCAATCTGGGGCGGATCCTGGGTGTGGGACCGAGCCGGGGCATTGGATTGATGTTCATAATCATTGGTTTTCTCAGTGCTCTGGCGGCCTTGAGCGGTTACCTCAACCCGCACGTGCGGCTGGTGGAGGACAAACTGCCAGACGCCATCGCTAGCCAAGCAGCCGTGGAAGGAAAGATTGCCCTCCAAAGCGAAAATCCACCAACGGTGCCTTTGCCCACTGATTAAAATGGAATCGAGTAGGAGGCGGGGACTAACCGCCCCCTCTCACACCACCGGACATGCGGGTCCGCATCCGGCGGTCCATCAAGCAAAGCGCAGTTCTTGATACCGAACCTTCAAGCTCTTCAGCCCTGAGTTTCGCCAATAAGCGTTGCTCAGGGCTTCGTTTATCACAGGTGACCTGGACATGTGCCAAGGGCTTCTACCACCCGCCCCTTCTTGCGCACGCCAGCGGGGGATGCCCAACTTCACTAACTCTCGATAGCGGGTCTTGCCCCGTTTCCAGACCATTTGCCTCAGCCTTCGTCTGATCCAGCTATCCATTCCTTCAAACACGCTCGGCGTGTTCGCCTGCCAGAAGTACCCTATCCAGCCCATTGTGTACTGGTTGATTTCCTGGATAAGTTCTTCCAGCTTGCCTGACCGGGTACGTCTGGTCAGACGGCGGAGCTTATCCCGAAACCGCTCCAGGCTCCGGTTGGCTACTCGGATGTGCACTTCCCCTTTGCGTTTGTAGAAACTGAACCCCAGAAACTTCACCCGGGACGCTCGGTCCACCTTGCTCTTTTTCGGGTTGACTTTCAGCTTGAGCTTCTCCTCTAGAAACGTCTCCACGCTCTCCATTACCCGCTCTCCAGCTCGCTGCGTCCGTACGTAGATGTTGCAGTCGTCGGCATAGCGCACAAACTTGTGTCCTCGCTTCTCCAGTTCTTTGTCCAGGTCGTCCAGCACGACGTTCGACAACAGCGGAGACAGCGGCCCGCCCTGCGGAGTTCTCTCCTCTGTGTCCAGCACCACCCCATTGGCCATCACCCCACTGTTCAAGTAGGCCCGGATCAGCTTCAGCACTCGTTTGTCTTTCACCATCCGTGCTACCCTCGCCATCAGCATGTCGTGGTTGACCCGGTCAAAGAACTTCTCCAGGGCAATGTCCACCACCCACTCATAACCCGCTTGCACATACTCCTGGGTTTGCTTCATGGCGTCATGCGCACTCCTGCCAGGTCGAAACCCATAGCTGGATGGTGAAAACAGCGGCTCAAATAGAGGCGTGAGTACCTGTGCGATCGCTTGTTGGAGAAAGCGATCCAAGACGGTCGGTATCCCTAGCAACCTCACCCCACCATCCGGCTTGGATATCTCTATCCGCCGCACTGGGTTTGGCTTATAGGTCTGCTGGTCGAGCGCTTCCCTGATCTCCAACCACTGCTCTTTCAGGTACGGTCGCAGTTCTTCCACCGTCATCCCGTCAATGCCCGGTGCTCCACCGTTACGCTCCACCCGCTCTAAGGCTGCGAACAGGTTCTGGCGTTCCCAGACCCTCTCCCACAACTCTGCGCTGGCCTTTCCTTCGTCTCGTGCCGGGGACGGCTCGACCCTCTGGTCAGCCAAAGGAAGCTTCACTTCCCGCCTCTGACCAGCAGTACCCCTTTCCGGGGAATTCTGCCTTCCTTGTTCGTCCCACGAACTGCTCAAAGTACTTGTCCTTTCTTGATGTTCAGCCCTTCCCACCTCGACGGCAATGGTACTATGGCCCTGCGATGTACTTCATCGCCGCTGACCCCTGCCGCCTCAGCCTGACTTCGCAGTTAGGGTTACTGCTCTCGCAGCCTGGCGTCAGATCTCCCCAGGTAAGAGCACTGACTTTCCCTGCACTCCTGCCTTATTTACTGCTTCGGCCCTTGGTCGCATTGGGCTTCGTTGTTTCTAGCCAACTCGCCCGGCCTCACAGCCTTATAAGGTTCGTGTGCCTCAGGTCGCAGGTTTGCTTCCAGCTTCCTCCAGACCCCGCCTCTCAGCGACGACCTTGCCTTCCGCTAACGGTTGGTGCGACCAACCTCCGTAAGGGTCTTTCACCCTCTAGCCAGCGCCCTTGCTGGGTGCACTAAAAAACATCCGGAGACAAACAGTCTCCGGATGTCCTTCTTAAATCTGTTGAATCAATCCATGAGCGGTTGACTTGGTAAAGCCCAATAGAGGCGCAACTAAAGTCCGATGATCCAACCAGGATATGGGTGTGCGGCTCAGCGATCTAGGCTTAGGTCGAGCCTGTATCTTTCTACCGTGAAACGGAACCCGATTTAAGCACATGCGACCAACCGGTGCCACCGCATGTTTTACAACGATCCCTGAATTCATCGATATAAACTGAACCACTGCCATCGCATTGGGGGCATTTGTGAGCGGGCTGTGCCACTAGCACGCTACCTTGACCGTTACACACCAAACATACATCCTGGTATTCTCCGAACTTTCCGTTGCCTTCGCACCAGGCGCAAGTCTCAGGTGCATATTGGATGACTGGCATGACCATGGCTTTCGTTCTCCTGTTAATTTATCGCTTGAGCGCTAGTGACCTGGCTGTGCGCGCAGCGGCCATCACTTTGACAGATTATTGGGTGATTCATTATACTCGTTTCACTGGCCGTATTGATAAAGTCTTGCCTGTTTAATAAAATTAGTAGTTAAGCGAGCAGTGTGCATAATGGCTTCAACTCAAAGCGGTGAGAATGTTCGCTATTTGCCTGAGCGGTAAGCCCCTTACATTGTTGACGATCATAGCGACTTGAACAGCCAAAACACCCAAAGCGAGAAACGGTCTCACCTTCTCCAATCTTTGAAGCGGAAGCTGTTTGTGGTTATTGGTTGTTCCGAGCACCTTAGAAAACAGATCAAATACCGGCTCAATGGCTGTTCTGCGGCATTTCAGCCATTGGTAGACGGGTGGTTGAGTGATAAAGCG
>DAOUET010000083.1:0-17350 GCA_034430155.1 Anaerolineales bacterium | reverse complement strand
CTTCTTACTCTCCAATTTTAGACTTGCTTATGGAGCAACCAAAACAAAGTCGGACAATTTGCGACATTGCTGTCACTATGAGCCGCCTCAGGAAGCGAAGAGTCCATGTTACGATCGTTTTAATCGAGCAATTCAGGAATTCTTCGGTCGCTTTGCTCCTTCAGAATGACACCTTGCCATGTCAATTGTACGACTTCAGTCTGATTCGTCAATAAGTTCATCTTCCCTTGCCACGGATCGCAGTTCCAGGCCAATGGCACCTATATACGCGGGCCTGCACCACGCTCCTTGGATCGCTTTGTCGTTGAAATCCAATCCACTAACGGACAAACCTTAGCGGAAACCGACCTTACAACCGGCGCCCCTCTTAATCTGCCAGATCAGAGCAATGCTATCGTAAAAATTGACACTGGCCGGAAAATTATCGGCAAACGCCACGCTTAATGAAACCCATAAAATTATTCATCAACCGGAGGGGAAGAACAGATGCTTAAATCCCTAAACTTGCAAGATATCCGCCAGAAAACAATGCAAGCGTTCGATCATCGCGTCCGTATCATCACTGCAGGATTAGATCTGGACGAACTTCGCAACCTGATGCGCGGCGATTCTCCCCAGGAACGCCCAAACCCGCGCTACAAAGTCCACACCACCAGCTTCATCTTCCACATCAGGCCGCGTTATTACCAGAAAGCCAGTACCATTTTCACGCATACCTTCCGTCTGGGATTCTTCACTGCATTCTTCTTTTTCGAGGAGCTTTTCACAGGTCTCATTTTGATGATCTACTACACGCCATCGCCAGATCAAGCTTGCCAGTCGATCTTAAACCTGATAAGCAATGTTCCTTTTGGTCAAATGCTACAGGATATGCATCGACTAGGAGCCGAAGCGATGGTGATCTTCACAGCCCCGCATATGTTTCGCACCTATCTCACCGGTTCGTACAAGAAGGAACGTTCTTTTACCTGGTTGATAGGTGTTGTTTTGCTTCTAGCCACATTACTTCTCAGTTTCAGTGGCTATCTCTTTCTCTGGGACCAGTTAGCATATTGGGCTGTAACCATTGGAACCAGTATGACCGGTGCCGCTCCTGTTGGTGGCAATGAGGCCAACCTGTTGCTGCGCGGCGCTCCTGACAGTATTAGGTATCTTTATCCTCGTTGTAGGAACCGCCTATTTTTACCACGCTCCCCTAGAGCACATCGCTAACCCGCAAAAAACCCCCCTTGATACAGAAGCTCCGTGGTACTTCCTGTGGTTACAGGGTATGTTGAAGCTGGGAGATAAGACCGTCATGGTTACCATTTTACCTACCATGATCTTCGGTCTGCTGTTTGCCATTCCTTATATCGACCGCAACCCACATCGTTCTGTCTTTAAGCGGCCGTTCGCGGTTGCCCTTGGTCTGCTTTTTGCACTGACCCTGGTCGCGCTCAGTTATATGGGCACACCACAGTTTGGCATCGAGACACCCTCAGCTACCCGTATTCTCCAAGATCTCGTCCCAGAAGAAGGCACTGGACCATTGCGAGAAATTCCTTTCGATCAGCTGCAAACTATGGTTTATGAGGTCGGCGTCACACAACCTGTTAATCTCTGTCCTGACCTGCCTTTCGGCTGTCCAGCTCTTGAAGCGGTATTTACCGAATTTGGGAGTCGCGTCAAACAGGCTGAATCTGAAGGCAAGTTCAAAGATCCTCGGGCTGTCCTGCTGATCGAAGATTGGCAAGCGAATTTAAAGAAGATCACCCTCAGAATTGTTTGGGCTGATCCTGAATCAGGAGCTACAAAAACTTACGATCGCCATATTTTCATCCATAAAGATGGAGAGGACGAGTGAAAATAAGCGACTTTGATTAAATTTTTATCAGAAACCACGAAAAACTCATATGATTAAGAAATTACAGCAAGAGGAGGGCATTGTCGCACCATGACTCGCCTGCAACTTCAGATGGTATTAGGCACGATTTTGGTCTTGATAACAGATGCAGTCCTGATCGTCTTCGGTTTAAACGAAGAACAACGGATGGCCAGGCTTGAGCAGGTTCAGACAGCTCAGCAAATCGAAGTGGGCGCAGATTTATTCGAGACGAACTCTAGCGGCTGCCATGGATTGAAAGGCGAGGGCATCGCTGGCTTGTGCCCTCCACTAAGCGATCGTCATTTCTTCACGGATCGCTTGAAAGAGGTCGGTTGGTCTGGCTCAATAGAAGATTACATCGTCGCTACCGTATCCAGCGGTCGCTTAACCTCCACTCGACCTGACCAGTATGCCGGAGGGGGAAAACCCGCTATGCCAGCCTGGTCCGACCAGTTTGGAGGTCCTTTACGAGAAGACTAGATTCGATCAATCGCAACCTTCATCTTGAATTGGGAGGCCACTGCCCTCCAGCAGGTTATGCTCGAGGAATTACCTACGCCATCCCCCAGTGCTGAGGAGCTTAGCGATCCAGTAGCTCGCGGGCAACGTGTCTTCTTGGAGAGCGGGTGTATAGGATGCCATACCATTGAGGGTTTGAGCGCAGGCACGGTTGGACCAAACCTCACACAATTCGGAACAGAGGCAGCTGATATGGTTGCAGGCCTCTCTGCAGAACAATACATCCGCCAATTGATATTGATGCCAAACGCATTCGTGATCGAAGGCTATCCTGAAAATGTAATGCCTCAGAACTTTGGAGAAGTGCTCAACCAGGGGCAACTGGATGATCTGGTGGTTTTCTTGTTGGCCCAGAAGTAACCCCTCAAGAAGAGAGATGGAAGAGAAATAACCATGCAATCACTCCGCCTTCGACCTATTATCATTGCTCTGCTAATCGTCCTGGGGCTTGCAGTAATCTGGATCATCCCCGGGTAGGCTCAGGCAGGCACTGACCAGGAAAAAATCAACCAAGGCGCTAAATTATATGCAGAAAATTGTGCGGTTTGCCATGGTCCCGACGGGAAGGGGCGCATCGGCGCCACACTCGCCAAGAATTGGCCTTCAATCCGTCCAGGCCTGGAAATTAAGACCACCATTGAAAACGGAGTCCCGGGCTCACCGATGCCAGCTTGGAGTCAGAAAAATGGTGGTCCATTTGACGAAGAACAAATTGGCGCCCTGGTGAGTTACATCCTAATCTGGGAATCAGTAGGACCTATCCTGATCCCGCCTACGCCGACATTCATTCCCAGAGAAATTTTAACCCCACCACCTGATGTGACTGGGGATCCAGTCGAAGGCGCAAAGTTATACGATCAGAACTGCCTGGTTTGCCACGGGCCATACGGTCAAGGACGGGTTGGAGCGACGCTTGCAAAAGATTGGCCCTCCATCCGCCCAGACTTGGAAATCAAAGCTACCATCGAGAGAGGAGTAACGGGATCGGTCGTGCCGGCTTGGGGTCAAGAGTAAGGCGGGCCATTGGGTGATGGTCAAATTGATAATCTGGTTGCTTTCATCCTCACATAGAGCACTTCCCCATATACCCCAGAAGCAACCGATGCTCCAATTGCAACCCAAACCAGTCTCATTTCTCCCGCTCGCCCTCAACAGGTATGGGTTTTACTATTTATCGTGGTAGTAGTGCTTGCGGTGGGAGTTGCACTGGGGATCCTCAGCCGCAAACTCTCCTGAATTTGTAGATTGACAGCCAGGTTCTCCTGAGGTATCCTAAAATCATCCAGGTGGGTCCGGCGCGGCGGAATCCCGTGAACTCCGTCAGGTCCGAGAGGAAGCATCGGTAAGTGGGTAATTCTGGGCGCCGCTGGGTTGCCTGCCTGGATTTTATATAAAAACCAATCAAGGGCTGTCGCATCTGACAGCTCTGATTGGTTTAATTTACGACCATGCCGGACTGATACCGGGTCTTATAGGTACTTAGAAGAATATAATTGTAAGGGGGAGATCGTAATCCAAATAGAGAATAGCTAAAGAAGGGCTAATCGAACCAGTCCCACCAAAGCTATTTCTTCTACTTGATCAGGAATTATTACTTGTAAAACGCGAGGTTAGCGGGAAGCTGGTGGTTGGCTTGTTCTTCAAAATCGACGAAGATATCTGAAGTACCGTGTAATTTTAACCTACAACAACCTTTCTCAAATCGAAATTAAGGCTCCGAGGTTGGATGATGAGTGTTGGTCGGTTGCGGCGTTGGCCTATGTGTGTTTGTCGGTTTGGGAGTCTTCTGTGTTTTTATCGGCTCGGGCGTATCACTGGGTCGCACCGTCGCCACCGGTAAAGGTATGTCTGTCTTCGCCGGAGGTTGGGTTGGCTTTAGTGACGGGGTTGGGGTCAGGGGGATCTGCACACTGATGGTCGCAGCTGCGCTAGGGCTGGCGGTAAGGCTTGGGGGTGAAACCGTTGCTCTGGCAGGTAAGGTTCTCGTAAACCCGGGTGGGCTTGGCGAAATAGAAGGGGTAGGCGTTGGCGTTGCAGTTGGCGTTGCAGTGTTCGTGAGCGACGGAGATGGGGTTATGGTTGATAACGGAGTTATGCTCGAGCGTAGCTCTTGCATAGCCATTACACCATTCTTAGAGACATCCACGGCATTATCAATCTCTCCCTTGCGGTTTTGCGGTACTGCTTTGGAGAGTATCTCTAAAACCATTGTTTGCCCGCTCAGGACCTCTTCAAGTTGGGTTGCCAGTGCCTGCGCCTCGCTGCTATTATGCCGGGCGACTTCATTGACTAATCGCACCGCCTGTCCAATCTGATTTTCATACTGACGGACCGTAGATTGCAGGAATTCATAACGACCCTCAAGCACGAGAACTTGGATTTCTAGTAGCCGGTGCTGGGCAAAACTTGTATAAAGTTGCGCTTTCCCTTTGTCAGAAAAGGTGAAAGTGACTTCCACCCTTTCTTGTGCTATTTTTACCGGGTAGAGGATATCACCAGGTACCGTTTCTCTGGAAGCATAAGCAACTCCGCTGACGCTGACTAAGATAAATACTGCTAACATTATCAGCACAAGGCTGAATTGGAGTGCAACTTTCCTCCCTTGAAGGCTTTCCAGAAAACGATGAATGGGTGATTCCGGGCGCACCGGTCTCTTTGACAGCTCTTTTTGTATTTGCGATTCTAAACGTTTCCGTGATTCTGTAATGAATCCTGGTCGAGCATCAAATATTTTTTTACGCGCATCAATCCAAAGAGCTGCTTCTATCTGAGGGCGTAGGACCTCCTCCAGACCTGGATAAGAAGCCAGGGCAGATTCAACCGTGCCTTGGCCGCTTAAGATTGAATCCAGGCAAGTCTGCAAAATCTTCTCGATATCTTTATGAGCGCTTGCCATTCCAATAACCTACGTCCCTTCGATTAAATTCCTCAGCGCTGTCAGCGCCCGGTGTTGTAACACCCGAACTGCTCCCGGTGATCTGCCCATGACCTGAGCCGTCTCAACCGGTGTCAATTCGCTTAAGAAGCGTAGAACTAAAACTGTACGGTAATCATCCCGTAATTGGTTCAATACTTCTCTTATTTCTTGATGTTCCAGACTGGTCATCGCCGCTTCTCCGGCATCGGGATGTAAATCTTGTACAGGGCTATCATCGATGGATACTTTTTCTCCTGAACGACCTGAACTACGATAATGGTCAATGAGAGCGTTGCGTGCGATGCGGAAAAGATATGCAAGAAAAGGAATTCCTTGCTCACGATAACCTGACAGCGATCGCCAAACGCGCATAAAAACTTCTGCAGTCAGGTCTTCTGCATCTAGGCGATTGCTAAGACGAACGTAAAGAAACCGGAAGATGGATTCAGCATACCGTTCGTAAAGCTCGCCAAAAGCTTCTGCCTCACCGTTCTTGGCTATTGCAATGAGTTGTATGTCTTCGAGATCCTGCCAATTAGGCATAAATCCTAACCTATTGAACGTTCAGGCGTAAATTTTGTTACATCCGTTATTGCCGGATTTTCAAGGCTTGTCCTAATCATATCAAATAATTGATAAATTCTCTTGCCAAATTATGGTCACTAAAAACAATTGCCAATCGATTAAGAGTTATGGTAAACCCCAACCTCCACTGTTTTTCTGTTAGAATCGACCGTCGATGAGAACGATATATATCCGGTTAGCAGCTCTATCTATGATCATTGGTGGCCTGTTCGCCATAGTTGCGTGGGCACACAAGACGGTCACATTAAGCGTTAATGGAGATAAACGCACCTATGACACCTACGGGTTTACAGTTAGCGCTCTTTTGCAGCAGGCTGGAATCTCCACTAATAAATACGATCGTGTTCAGCCTGCCATGGATCACTGGATAAGAGATGGTGAAATCATTACCATCGAATATGCTTCGCAGATATATATCCAGGCCGACGGCGAGACTCGATCAATTTTCTCCACCGAACGTCTTCCAGCCAACTTACTGAATTTAGCCAATATTTCCCTCTTCCCTGGCGACGGTCTGATAGCTGACGGTTTGTCGGTTTCCCTCGACGAGCCTCTACCCAGAGGACCGAAGCATAGCCTGCAAGTGCTACGAGCCAGGGCGATAACCTTACACGACGGTAAACGTGCCCAGATAGTTTACACTTCCGCCACATCCGTAGGTGGGGCATTATGGTCTGCAGGTTTCCAGCTGCATGAAAATGATAAAGTTGAGCCAGGGTTTGAAACCGTCATAGACGCGCCCACCAGTATAACAATACAACCTTCAAAGGAATTGAAGATCCGATTTAATGGGGGAGAGCTTACTTTTCGTACAACCGCTTCTACTGTCGGATCGGCTCTTTCCCAGGCGGGTATCTCCTTACAAGGGCTGGACTATAGCCAACCACCAGCCAGTGCACCTCTCCCACTTAATGGGATAATCCGGGTTGTCCGGGTTAATGAAAGTATCACACTAGAGACAGAGACCATCCCATTTGATACGAAAACTCAACCGCTTTCAGATTTGGAGTTAGATAATACGCGCCTCGTTCAGGCTGGTTCGTACGGTCTATCCGCACGTCGTCTGCGGGTTCGCCTGGAAGATGGGCAAGAAGTCTCACGTCAAACTGAAGGGGAATATATCGCCAGTGAACCTCAAGCCCGCATCGTTGGCTATGGAACGAAATTCCTCCCGCATTCTGTGCAAACCCCGGCTGGATCAATAAAATACTGGCGGGCGTTAAACATGTATGCGGTTTCTTATAACCCCACCAGTGCAGGTGGAACGATCACCGCTTCTGGATTGCCATTGGCTAAGGGCGTCGTCGCGGTAGACACGAACTACATTCCTTTTGGGACACGTTTATATATTCCGGGCTATGGGGAGGCCGTAGCAGCAGACCGGGGCGGAGGGGTAAAAGGGCGCATCATAGATTTAGGTTACAGCGAATCCGATTACGTTGCCTGGCATCAATGGCTCACCGTTTATTTCTTGTGGCCGCCCCCCGATCAGGTAGTTTGGATCATCCCGTGACCATACCACCGCTTGATATAAAGAGGGTGCTGCGCCAGTTCGGTCTGCGCCCCGATAAGCGCTTGGGGCAGAATTTTCTAATCGACCCCATTGCACTTGAACGAGTTATCGCTGCTGCTGGAATCTCTTCTCAGGATACCATTTTAGAAGTAGGCCCAGGTTTAGGGAGCCTGACACGTTACCTGGCAGCTCTCGCTAAGAAAATTGTTGCTGTTGAACTCGACCCGAGACTGATACCTCCCTTGGAAAAGGTTCTTGAATCCTATACCAATGTCACGATTGTCAATGGGGATATCCTAAAGCTCGAGCCTTCCGAGTTAGTCTCAGAAAGCAGCTACGCTGTGGTTGCAAACATCCCTTACTACATCACATCTGCCCTGATCCGCCATCTCTTAGAAGCTAAAGTGCGCCCATCACGAATGGTCTTAACGATCCAATATGAGGTGGCAAAACGCATTTGCTCCCAACCCGGTGAGATGAGCTTGCTCTCCCTGAGCGTCCAGGTATACGGGCAACCACACCTGGCAGCCCGTGTACCTGCTGGTGCCTTTTACCCAGCTCCGAAAGTAGATTCGGCGGTGGTTTGCATCGACCTTTATCCCCACACTGTCATCCCCAATACATCTTTGCAGGCATTCTTTAGTCTGATTAAAGCAGGATTTGGACAGAAACGAAAAACCCTGCGTAACGCTCTGGCAGCTGGATTGGGCTGGGAAGTGGCCGACACAGAGATGTTGTTAATACAAGCCGGGATTGATCCAAAATGCCGGGCTGAAACCCTCAGCTTGGAAGAATGGTCAAGGATGGTTAAAAGATATCGATCCTTTGAAATAAATTAACCATCCCATTTCTTCTAATTTTGGATAACGCCGCGAAGCACTTTTCTGGATGGTTCAAAATAATCCTAAAACCTGATTATCGCTGCGAATTAATCGAAATCCCCGCTTTCCTTTAAGACCTTGCGTAAATTCTGCAAGGCATCAAAGTGTAACTTGTAAACTGCATTGACGCGCTTGCCCATTCTTGCTGCGATCTCTGGAAATGAATGTCGATCGAAATAATAAAACTTTATGACCTGTTTGCGAGACACACTCGACAATTGCTCTATCCCCTCCAGCAATTTCTGTTTTAAATTCAGATAATATTTCTCATCAATTTTTGACACGTCTGGAATCCACTCCAGGATCGCATCAAGAGGTATGATTTTGTCATCGGGAATATCTTTACGTCGCATGGCTTTAACGATTTGTCTGCGGCAAACATTTTGCAGCAGGACATAAGCCCACGGTTCGAATTCCACATCATAGGGAAAATGAGCATTCATCAGTTCCAGAGCCGTTTCAATGGCGAAGCCCGTCGCTTTTCTGAAGGTCTCTTCTCCAGGAATGAAATTCCTCTTTAACAAATAATTGTAGGACCACCTTTGGAAAGTCTCGAAAAGATCTCCCCATACCTCTTCATCTTTATCGATTTGAACTTGACGAATATAAACGTTTAATCGCTGGTGACAATCTGCGACATGCAAGACGTAGTCACCTGGGCTCACATTATTATTGCGACCTAGGAATGTAGCCACCCTTCCACGTTCCAGATTCGTATAAATTATCTCTCGGATCAGCCCGGCTGTCTTTCCTTCACTCCCAGCCGCTAGCTGCTGCAGTGCTGATTCAATCTCGGTCTCTATTGTTGTAACAAATTCATGGTTTTCACTTGTTCCCGCCATAATTTCCCGCCTTATTAACCAAATTATAGAATTTGGATATTCTTGGCAATTATACCCTCAAGTTGTCGTAAAAATAACCAATTAGCGAAAATGCCATCTGAAAAACTAATAATCAGCAAGGAAAGAAAGACCTCATTGAATATTCGAATCTTAGAATCCCCCCAATTAAGTTCATCGGTTTGGCGCTAGGTCGCGATACTCCCAGAGCATTTGCCACACCCGTCTGGCAGCTTCTAATTGGATCGCTGTGGACATTTTAGACCTTCCCCAACGCCGGTCAGCGAAATAAATAGGCACCTCATGTATGCAAAATCCTAAGCGGGCGGTGATATAGGTCATCTCGATTTGAAAAGCATATCCATTCGAACAGACTCTCTCTAATGGCATGCCGATTAAAGTCGACCTTCGCCAGACCCGGTAACCTCCGGTCGCATCTCGAACAGGCAAACCCAATATGGTACGCGCATAGAAATTTCCAAAAGCTGAAAGCCCTCTACGCCACAAAGGCCAATTCTCATCTAGTTTACCTCCAGGCACATACCGGGATCCCAATACCATATCACAGCTGTCCAAAGCATTTAACAATTCGACCAGTTTTTCGGGGGGATGCGAAAAATCTGCATCCATTTGACCAATCGCTTCCGCACCTTCACCTAAAGCATATCGAAAACCCGCCAGATAGGCTGATCCCATCCCCAATTTCCTCGGGCGTTCTATCACAGAAATTCGCCCAGGATATTTTTCACGTAAATCCTTGGCTACTTTGCCGGTCCCATCTGGGCTGTTGTCATCAACAATTAATAATTTTAGTTCACGGATGGGTAAAGAAAAGAGCACCGCAACTAATTTCGGCAGATTATTCGATTCGTTGTAAGTGGGGATTATTACCGTTAGCTGCAAGGGTTAACCCTGTTTTGGTATTCCCAGAGATCGTGTCCTTAACTTAGTGGTGATTTCTGTATGACGAATTCACAAACTTCATCGCCCATAGCCACGCACTTTGATTCATTGACACGAAATTCTTCTCCCCCAGAGATCCATTTTAAACCTTCTTGTAGCAACCCTACTTCCATGAAGCATACCGGTTTATCCAAATCCTTGCGACCCAAACAATCGGGGCAACCCTCAATCGTATAAACATACGCATCCTGGTGCTCCTCCAACCGGATCTGTTGATCGCTTAGCTGCGAGAAGATGCGCGCCATCGCTAGCAAACCGACTTCTAGTCTTGCTTGCAATGGCAATTCTCTAAATGCCTGATCGTTTACACCTGCCAAGGCTCCATAATGCTTAATGCCACTCGCAAAAATTTCGCGTCCCACCCGCAAGCTCAATCCACGCCCTCCGCGCCATCCATACTTCTCTTCCAGCGCTTGGTTGATAGCAGATACATTTAAAAAGTTAAATTCCTTGGCTAAATTGTCAGGAGGAAAATTGTCTAAAAGATGAGATAAATGAGCAAGGTCTATAACGGCAGTTAATTCATCCTTACCCAAAATCTCCTGTAGTGATACAAGTGTGATCATTGCATATTTATTGGTATAGAAATAACCACTATTCGCTTTGAGATCCATTTTTCTCCTGGCAATTAAATGAGGTTGGACAAATCTTCGACAGCTCGCCGTAAATCTAAGAAAATTAATCCCAACTTTGCTTGCTTACGTGCTAAAGCCATGAGTACGGCTTCTTCACCGGCTGAAGATAAAATAACGTAGCCATTTTCTCCTTTTATATAAACCTGTTCTAGAGAACCACGACCGAGTTCACCTACTATTCTTCTCCCCAAGGAAAGCATCACAGCCGACATTGCGGATACACGATCTTCCTCAACCCCTTGCGGCAAATAGGTTGCGATACTCAAACCATCTTCACTGACGATTGCCGATGCTTCTATATCAGGTGATAAAGCCTGCAAATCACGCAATCGATTCACCATGATTTGAGAGCGAGATTCGATCATGACCTGGCTCTGTTAAGATAAACATCCAAAAATAAAAGGAAATCTTCCCAGAAGCCTCTTTTCAATAAGCGTAGTTTGCCCCACATTACCCCTTATCTTTTTTTATGACTGGTTCATAAATCTACGGTAACTTACTGTAGCATAGGGACAAGATTGTGTCAAGCCGCATGCTAATAAAATGCCAGTCAGGGCTTTCCCCGACTAGACAATAAAACCCCCGCCTTCCTTGATTGCTAAAGCAGTTATCCCGATCGGTGTATATCGATTCTTCCAATCCTTTGCCACCAACCTGATCATGCTATAATCTGCCGTGCCCGCTCAACTGGAGACTCCCATGGCATGGTATACCCAAAGAGAAATTTGTAAATTTCTAGAAGAATGTGATCAGCTGGCCCATATAACTGTCCCCGTGTCACCTAATTTGCAGATCAAAGAGATCACAGACCGGGTGATCAAGGCTGCTCCTCATAAAAACAAATCCCTGCTATTCGAGAATGTCATTGGATCCGAGATACCCGTCCTGATCAATACCCTTGGAATTCCCCAACGGATAGCCTGGATGCTTGAGGTAGGAGAACTGGACGATCTCATCCAGCAACTAAGCAAATTGATCGATCTCCAGCTAACACATGGTTTATTTGTGAGGCTCTCTCGCGGCTATGATCTGCTTAACCTGCTCAAATCTATCGGCTTGGGATCCAAGAAGGTGCGCTACGCGCCCTTTCAGGAGGTGATCGAGTTCGACCGCCATTATGGATTGCAAGCTATTCCGGTCAGGTTTGGAGTAGATTTAGCTTTGCGCTTGTCCACTTTCTGCTATGTCCCGACAGTCCTGTCGCTACTATCCCTGGAATTCATCCTCAACCTTGGCTGGCTCTATTGGATGGGGTTACTCCTCGTGACTGGCCTTCTGATTTGGGTGCACAGCCTGGTTAACCCCGGGGACCTTTCTCGGATAAACGTAGCCTTCTTTAATCTCAACGGCCACATAAGTGTCAGCCTTTTTCTGGCGATATTTAGCTCTTTATATTTATCCCGATTTTGATATCATCTAGCAAGGTTAATGCAGAGTTTCTATGAGACGCTTCTTATTGGTACCGACCGCAATTTTATTGCTGTTACTGGCAAATCCCCCGGCTGTCCATGCCGCTCAAGAGGATCCTGATGCACCGAAAGAACCTTATGCTGGCGCAGTCCTGTGTTTGCCAGTGCATTTTTATAAGCGACCTACCGGGGAATGTATGTTTGCTGGGCCAGCCGCATATTTGCACCGGATGGCCAAATTGGGTGTTACGTTCCCTCTTTCTCCCCTTCCAGGTGAATCCCCTGATCCAAACTTGACCTATCTTGAAATCAAATATGGCCAGGTAACTCACCAGAATGCACCTGTTTACGCATCCCTGGAAGACGCTATAAAGAAGAAGGAAGTGGTTCACAGGATTAATTCAAGTTACAGCTTCATCTCCTACACAGACGAAGCCGTTGTGGATGGTAAACGCTATTATATGGTCGAATTTGGTGGCTGGATGACCGCCAACGATGTCTCAAGGATCGGAGCGCCCTCTTATTTTCAGGGCTTGGCGTTTACCCAAACCCCTGACCAACCTTTCGGTTGGATACTTTTCCCCGTGCAGACCAAACGAACCCCTGGATTTAAAAAAGAGGATTACACTGGTCATCAACTCTACCGCTATGAGGTGGTGCAGGTATATGCCACGGAGCATATCGACGATTTGGATTGGTACATGATCGCTCCAGACCAATGGATTCCAAGAAAGCAAGACTGGCAGAATCTTATCGGCCGGGTTATACCAAACACAACGCCGCCTGAAGGCGTAGAGAATGATCGCTGGATTGAGGTAAATTTGTACGAGCAAACTTTTGCCGTTTATAGTCAGGGTAAACTCGTGTATGCCAGCCTGGTTGCCAGCGGGATAGAACCTTTTTGGACTCGACCTGGTTTATTCCAAATCTATCAGAAGCTGCCAACCACACTTATGCGGGGAGCCTTTGAGCCAGATCGGTCTGATGCCTATTACCTCGAAGATGTCCCTTGGACGATGTACTTCGACAAAGCCCGGGCGCTGCACGGAGCCTATTGGCACAATAGTTTTGGATCAGTCAGATCTCACGGTTGTATCAATTTATCCGTTGGGGATGCCCACTGGCTCTTCAATTGGGCGCATGAAGGTGATTGGGTTTATGTATGGGACCCATCAGGTAAAACTCCTACAGACCCATCTGCATACGGTGAAGGGGGCGCCTGATAGATTGCGTGAACTCCAATAGATTATATTAAGCTGTCGATTATCTTCTCATCACCGTCCTATCTACCTTGCGATTGCTTGTGTCTCTTCGAATAAGAGCTACCCTCTCTATCCCTTTGCTTCTCCTGACCTTATCGTGCCAGGCGGCATCTATTTTGCTGCCTCCAACAGCAATCCAAACGCCTATTGCCTCCCTACCACCAGAAAGCCAAATTAATCCTTCACTAGCCCCATCACAACAAGGGCTTCTACAACCATCCACTGCTACCTCGATAATTCCTGAGAGTACTGACCTACCGCTGCTTCCATCCTCGACGAACACCCTTGAAATCAGACTATCTCCAATCGTTACGCCCTCAGCTCTCCAGCTGTCAATCTTTGAGGAATTGTGGAAAATCATCAATGAAGAATATCTTTACCCTGATTTCAATGATCTAGATTGGAATTCTATTCACCAGGAATACCTGCAACGCATACAAACAGGGTTGAACAATGATGAGTTCTACTTCTCTATGGACGAAATGATTTTCCGTCTGGGTGATGATCATTCCGTTTTTCTGAACCCCGAAGAGGCAGCAGAAGAAGATGCGCAATATGCTGGGAATTATGACTATGTTGGGGTCGGAATTCTTGTAACCGCCGTGCCTGAACGAGATAGGGGTGTGATTTTACTGACCTTCCCAGGGAGTCCTGCTGAACAAGCTGGTCTACTACCACACGACAGTATTCTGGCAGTGAACGGCGAATCGCTATTAGACGAAGATGGCTTTTTACGCGATATCATCCAAGGACCCGAAGGTTCTTTGATTTCCTTAACCATCCAATCTCCAGATCAGGAACCCCGCAAAGTTACACTCACACGCCGTCGTATCAGCGGGGCAATACCTGTTCCCTACTCAGTGCTGACTACCCCCAGCGGTCGTCGCGTTGGGTACATTTTATTGGTAACCTTTGCAGACAATACCGTAGATGATCAAGTTGCCACGGCTATACAAGCGATGACCAAGGGTGCGCCTTTAGATGGATTGATATTGGACAACCGCAACAATGAAGGCGGCGTGGATACGGTTATGCGAGATACGTTGGCGTATTTCACCAAAGGTACTTTGGGGTTTTTCATTAGCCGGGGCGAAGAACATCCCCTCCAGGTGAAAGGAGAGGATATCCACGGTTCTCAAAAGATACCCCTGGTTGTCTTAGTCGATACTGACACGGTTAGTTTCGGTGAGGTTTTTTCTGGAGTCTTGCAAGATATCGGTAGGGCTTACCTGATCGGAGAAAGGACTGAAGGGAATGTTGAGATCCTGTGGGGTTACGACTTTGAGGATGGCTCTCGTGCCTGGATTGCCCACGAGTCTTTCCGGCCTTTCAACCATCCCGATGCAGATTGGGAAAAAACAGGCTTAACTCCCGATTTAAACGTTATTACCAGCTGGGATCAGTTTACATCTGATAACGATCCGGCTCTTCAGGCATCTCTTTCCTACTTCGATGGGAAATAGTATATGAATTATTGATATCTGGGAAATTTTCTTGCCTACATGAGGGATATAGTAAACTTTCCCGGATTAATCAGCGACCCTTGCACCCCCACTGGAGAAATTCATGCTCACGTTACCCGAAAAAATCTTCTTCGCCATTGCAGCTCTTGCCACACTTTATGCTGCCGGGTGGGCGTCCTTCAGGATCATCCGCACGGTTGCACGTGGAAAGGGTAAAGTAGATTGGAATCTCGCCAGAGAGCGGTTAATCTCCGTAGTCATTAAGATAGCAACTTTTCAGCCAGTATTTCGTTTTCGATTTTGGACCAGCCTCTTACATGGTCTGGTCGCCTGGGGTTTCATCTATTATCTAGTGGTGAACCTTGGGGATGTGCTCGAAGGCTATATTCCGAATTTTCACTTCCTGGGTCCGGGCACCTTGGGAAATCTTTATCGATTCGGCGCAGATATTCTCAGTGTTGCCGTCCTGGTTGGCATGATTGCTCTGATTATCCGTCGATTTGTATTTAAACCTGATAATTTAACCACGCGCCAGGATGTTCTTCTCTATCCTAAGGCTCGCATCGGCATCCGTAGAGATTCAGCCATCGTCGGTGGATTTATCATCGTTCACGTGGGTTCTCGCTTCCTGGGGCAATCGTTTAAGATTGCGGCCGCTGGAGGCGATGTTTGGCAACCATTTGGATCTACCATAGCGGGTCTATGGTTTCGTTTTAATCCGACATCCATTACTATTGGCGAGCACATCTTCTTCTGGCTCGCCACCGGCACGATATTAGCTTTCATTCCATATTTTCTATATTCCAAGCACCTTCATCTTTTCTTAGCTCCGATCAATTTCTTGCTCAAACCCGTACGTCGTTCCATCGGTGAATTGAGCAGGCTGGATTTCACAGATGAGACACTTGAACAGTTTGGGGCGACTCATATCGAGGACCTATCTTGGGAATTGATCCTAGATACGTATGCCTGTATTATGTGTTTCCGTTGCCAGGAAGTTTGCCCTGCATATAACACCGGCAAAGTACTCTCCCCAGCTACAATGGAAATCAATAAGCGCTATTATCTCAATAATCACGGAGCAAACTTAGCTAAAGGGGAGCCAAGCCAGCAGACCTTGGTAGAATTCGCCATCCCAACTGAGGCTATCTGGGCTTGCACCGCTTGTGGCGCTTGTGTGGACATATGCCCGGTAGGCAACGAACCCATGCGAGACATTTTGGATATCCGTCGAGCCCTGGTTCTCATGGAAAATGATTTTCCCGAACAATTACAAACCGCTTTCCGAGGTATGGAGAGGACTGTCAATCCCTGGAATATACCGCCAACGGACCGGATGGTGTGGGCTGAAGGTTTAAATGTTCCTACCATTAACGAGAATCCTAGACCAGATATTTTATGGTGGGTGGGTTGCGCTCCTGCCACCGAGGGGCGCGCTCAAAAAACTGCCCGCGCTTTCGTAAGAATTTTGAAGGCCGCAGGTATAAATTACGCAGTCCTGGGGCAGCAGGAGCAATGTACCGGTGATTCGGCTCGTCGTGCCGGGAACGAATTCCTCTTCAACGAGTTGGCGCTGGCTAATGTCGAACTGCTCGATAAAGTCGCCCCAAAGAGAATTGTCACTACCTGCCCACATTGCCTCCATACGATCAAAAACGAATATCCTGCTTTCAATGGAAATTACCAGGTTATCCACCATACTCAATTAATCAATGAATTAATAAACGCTGGGCGTTTGAACCTTAAAAGTGATGCCATTGACAAAATCACCTACCATGATCCATGCTATCTGGGCCGTCAAAATGACATCCTGGCTGAACCTCGTCAGTTGATCAAGCATACCCACTCCAATTTCATAGAGTTGCCCCGGCATGCTAAAAAATCGTTTTGCTGCGGCGCTGGTGGCGCTCAAATGTGGAAAGAAGAGCAGGAAGGTGTAGAGCGCGTCAGCGCCAATCGCCTCAGAGAAGCTCAAAACACCGGTGCCAACACGCTGGCGGTTGGTTGTCCTTTCTGCATGATCATGCTCGATGATGTCAGGAAGAGCACAGATACAGAAATGCAATTATTGGATCTGGCTGAAATCGTCGCCCAAGCGCTGGAATAATATGAGGTGAATAGTACAGAAATCCTCCATGCTATTACCCTCAGCTTGTTTCTTTCGTTAACTAATAACTCATGTTACGCAACCAAGGGCTGCTGAGAAAGCTCGGATTGCAACGAGCGCAGTTCTTGAAAGGCTTGTGACAAAGCCGCCAAATACAACTGAGCTTTCAACTGGTAATGGTTCTTGTTCGTTTGCACCTTCAACAACTCAATTTTGACAAACGACCACAGGGCAGCGACAAAGTGGTTGGTCTGCGTGGTCTCCGTGCGAGTGGGTGATTTGGCCAACGAAGCATTCTGCTTGAGCGAACGATGATATTCTTCGACTTTCCACCGTTTTTGGTAGATTGGGATGATCCGGTCAGCATTCAGGGTCAGGTCACTGGTTACCAGA
>DAOUET010000082.1:0-5743 GCA_034430155.1 Anaerolineales bacterium | reverse complement strand
GTTGGGGGGCCTCCTCCTACCAAATTAATCCTTCCACGAGCTAAGCCCTTGAAAGAGTATAATATTCAATATGCACGAAGCATTCCATCCACCCCGTTAAATCTATCCCGCTTTAACCTGTATTCGAGCACCGCCTCCCAATGATTGGTGGTTGAGCTGGTTTAATAATTATAGTAGTTACGCAGTTCAGGGGAAAATCGGGGGTGTTTGGGCAACGCCCGCCCAAACACCCCCATCCTCCCACCAACTGCGTAAGTCCTAAATTATTGGGAGGAGTGGTCAATTATGCTTGAGTACACCAACAAAAAGGGTAGAAACTTTTATCATCGGGTCGCACGGAGTGCGGCCTCCCTTTCCCTGTTGTTTCTATTAATCGAGTTCTTCGATGAGCTGACCTATGCTATTGATGGCGCGGCTTTGCCCTGGATCCGGGCTGAATTGCAGCTCACTTACGCCCAGGTTGGCTTGATGTTGGGATTGCCGGGTATCATAAGCACTTTAATCGAACCGAGCATCATGCTATTGGGGGATACGAACCTGCGAAAACGTCTGGTGGTCGCTGGTGGTCTGGTCATGGGATCTTCTTTAGCAATAATCGCCAGCTCCCGTGGCTTTCCTGCATTGCTGCTGGCATTTATCTTGAGTTATCCGGCCAGCGGGGCTTTTGTCACGCTTTCCCAAGCTACCCTTATGGATCTTAATCCAGGTCGTGAAACCCACCTGATGGCGCGCTGGACGGTGGCCGGTTCACTCGGAAACCTGATCGGCCCATTTTTGCTGGCAATTGGGTTCGCATTTTCTTTGGGTTGGAGGTGGGCTTATGCCTTCCTGGGGGTATTTGGTCTGACTCTGACCCTGCGCTGTCTTTTTAAAGCCTTTCCTCAACATTTGGCTGCGAGCCAAAATCCACCTGACCTGAGAATCCTGCTGCACGACTTGTGGCATACCGCTCGAAACCGGAAACTGCTGCGTTGGATGGGCTTGTTGGAAATGTCAGATTTGATGTTGGATGTTTTCACCAGCTATCTGGCCCTTTATTTTAGCGATGTTGCCGGGGCGACCCCGACTCAGACCAGCCTGATTCTGGGCGCTTCCATGGTCGCCAGCCTGGCCTCTGACATTGCAGTTATCCCCCTGTTAGAGCGAATTTCCGGCCGGGTCTTAGTGCGAGCTTCATCAGCAGTTACCGCGGTTCTTTACATTGGGCTACTCCTATCGCCATGGATGGCAGCTAAGATCGTCTTGCTGTTGCTGGTCCGGTTTTTTACTTTGGGGTGGTATCCAATCTTGCAAGGTGAATCTTATGCCAGTGTTCCCGGTAAATCCGGCACGGTAATGGCGATCAATTCGATCGCGGGAATCCTGGGCAGCATCTTTGTGAGTATGATAGGTTTGATCGCCAACCAGGTCGGGTTATCGGCCGCCATGTGGTTTCTGTTACTTGGACCGGTTAGCCTGCTGCTTTTTATGCCATCTTCAAGCGAACTAACCATTACAAAAGACCCAAACTTTCAAACTGACAACTACAGCCGTTAGGGCGTGTGTCATTTCTGGGGTGGTTGTAAACTCACCCTCCATGTTACATTCACCCGCGCCAGTACGAATAGTTGCCGAATCCAGATATTGAGGCTATCATAAGGTCGAGCGACGCCATAATGGCGCTATGGCAGCCAAGCACGCCAAGGTAACCCAATGCTGGCAATCTCGAGATTGTCAGGGTTTAGAGAGACACATTCATTGGTTGAAGCGCCACAAAAATACCATAGAAGGAGAATGAAATGAGCGATCTACCCAAATCATATCGACGCTTTAAGGACGAGCATAAAAGCGTATGGCAAGCTTTTGACCAGCTGGGCGCTTCTGCTGCTGAAATGGGACCGCTTGATGCAAAAGTGAGGGAGCTGATCAAATTGGGGATGTCCGCCGCGGTTAAGTCTGAAAGCGCGGTTCAATCCCACACCCATCGCGCCTTAGAAGTTGGAGCTTCCGCTGAAGAAATCGAGCACGCTATTATCCTGGGCATAACCACGATTGGCTTCCCCACCATGATGGCAGCCTTGACCTGGGCAAAAGACGCCATTCAAACCCATAATAAATAAACACAATTTTTTCAAGGTTTATTTAAACGCCATTACCAGCATGTGGCGAGGCTCAATCATTGTCAATATTTTTACCCATTTTTGGTACGCCAGGACCACTTTTGGGGGGGTTAGTATTTAGCATCGCTTTTCTATACGCCAGTGTCGGGTTTGGCGGCGCTTCGGGTTACCTGGCAGTTATGAGCCTCTTTGAGGTTCCCGCCCCAATAGCCGCCAGCACAGCATTAAGCCTGAATGTGGTGGTGGCGGGGGCAGCTTTCGCCAATTACGCCCGGCATGGACATCTACGGCAACGTTTGCTTTGGCCATTTGTGTTCACCTCTATCCCGGCTGCATTTCTCGGTGGCACCCTCAACATCGGGCAGCTGACTTACCAAATATTGTTAAACGCAGTCCTTTTTTATCTGGGCTTGCGTTTACTCTTTGCTGACAATCAGGGGCCTTCCGGACGACCGCTGAAAACCCCCTCCTGGTCACTGGCTTTGACGAGCGGTGTAATTCTGGGGCTGCTTTCGGGCATGTTGGGCATCGGTGGAGGCATATTTCTCTCCCCTTTGATCCTGCTGGCAGGTTGGGGAGACACCAAGCAAGCTGCAGCCTCCTCCGCAGGATTCATCTTACTTAACTCTGTAGGTGGCTTAGCCGGGCGCGCCTGGAGTGGCACCCTCCAATACGGTCCGCTCGGGGGAATCTTAATCCTGTTGGGGCTGGCAGGTGGACTGGCGGGCAGCTACCTGGGAGTACGTTACCTCTCCCGCCAGACGATTCGCAGAATTTTAGGAGTCGTAATGCTGATTGCAGTTGCCTGGTTCCTGGTCGGGTGGTTGGGTTGAGCCTCACACAATTCTCAAATGGCCATCCTATCGAAGACAGCTGACTATCCTGCAGGGTCAAACCCGGAATAACCATGCAGGAATGCGCTTAAAGCAAGGGTCTGGAATTAGGGGGAATGTTTTTTACGCTGGCTCTCAATATTGCTGTTTATTTCCGCCCGATCAATTTATCCAGAAGCAAGAATAGTATCGATCAAGCCCTGAAGGGTTTCCAATGAAGGTGGGCCTGCCAGTGGTTGGCCGTTTACCAAGAAGGAGGGCGTGCCGATGAAATGATGAGCATAAGCATCTTGCAGACTGCGATCGACCTTACCTTTATATTGGCCCGAGTCCAGACACTGGTTGAAGGTAGCAGTATCCAAGCCCAGTTCAGAGGCATAGGACTTCAAATCGTTAATGCTTAAGGCAGGAGCACGTTCATATAACAAGTCATGGTATTCCCAAAATTTACCTTGGTTGAAAGCACACTGACCCGCTTCCGCGGCTTTGGGGGACTGGGCGGTGATGATAGGGAAATCGCGCCACACAAATCTGACTTTATCTCCATATTGGGTGCGAACCTCATCCATGATTCCGGCCTGGAACCAGGCCCGGCAGGTCGTACAGCCGAAGTCGCCGTATTCGACGATCGTAACCGCGGCTGTGGGTGGGCCCAGCGAGGGGTCTTGTGCCAGGCGGCTCGGATCGATGGTCGCCTGCTCGGGCCGTGGCCAAAAAATGAAGGCAGCGATCAATAATATGGCTGCCAGGACTATGCCTATTGTAATCCTCCGCCCTCGCCAGGTCTGGATCCGGCGCCCAACCCGAAGGCGAGGTCCGTTAGATTTAGGTTTACTTGAAGATCTTTCTTGCGGTTTTCCCATATTTCTCCTACTTGGCGGATAAACATATCTCAGGAGAGCAGTCTATCGCGTATAATCAAACGGCTGACTTGCTTATTCAACTGTTACCAGTCAATCAGAAGACCATTTCCCAAAATTGCATTATGAAACCTTATTACCACCAAGTTGCCCCATAGTTCAATTAACTATCCTGCATGTTCTGCTTCTTGTGCAAGAAACTAAGCTCTTCTCATCGCGGAATGAGTAATTGCGGATAACTCGATAGATTTTTATCGCCGCGATGGAAAATGCGCACTACCGTACAAAACTCATAGAAAATTAGCGCATCTTTACCAAGACGCGCTATATATCGAAATTCTTACCATAAAATGACAGGTGAGGCTGATATTCAGGTTCTACTTCCCCTTAAGAACTCTGGTTGGACATAAATCTGTCAATTCATAGACATCAAAAGGGATAACAACACTTCGAACTCTTCACGGCAATCCTTACAACGCTTCAGATGATCTTGGACCAGCGGCATGGCATCTCTGACCGGTTTACCCGACAACACCAGTTCAGCAAACCGGTCAAGCTGCTCGAAACAATCACCACAACCGATTTCATCGGGTCGAGTGTCGGCAACCTTTTGCACAATTTTCTTGAGAACTTCTGAATTTAAATTCATCTGATGCTCCAAAAGCAATCAAACCATCTCGCTTACACCTAGATTGGTTGGATAGTAATTCTCTTACCCTTCACCGAAAGATGCCAGTACCTCTTCCGGCGTAAGCCCTTCTGCGGCGAGGCTACTCTTGAGGCGTTGGCGGGCATCGTGCATGAGTTTATACAGGGCATTACGGTTGGTATTCATCCGCCGGGCAACTTCTTCCATTGGCATTCCGCCTACTATAATTGCCAGCATGGCTTGGCGCTGGCGATCGGTTAATTCTTCCATGATCAACCGCTGGGTGATCGCGATCATAGCGTTCTTAACCACCTGACCCTCCGGGTCCTGGTCGGGGTCAGCCAATATGGCGGGGGTGAAATCACCCTGCGCGTCTTGGGGAAGCAAATCCTGGAGTGAGATATCCTTCCAACGCTGACGGCGCAGCTCGGTAAATGCGACTCGTACGGCGATTTTCTGAGCCCAGGTTGTGAAGCGGCTCTCCCCGCGAAATGTTTCCAGATTATCCAAGATTTTCAGAAGGGCATCTTGGGCAAAGTCATCAACCAAGGCTTCTAGCTTATTGGCCGGAACCCGGTTGACTAAAGCGAAATATAAGCCGCGCCCAAGGACAGCCCGCAAATCGGTCAAAGCTTGATCTTGCTGGGGCCCACGGAGATCGCTCAGCCATTGTTGGTTAGTTCGTTGGTTCATAGATTTATCCCGCTTCTCATGTAATTGTAGCATGATCCCCCTCCCCCGAAAGCCATACCAGCTAGAGCGATCTTATACCTGATAGGACAAATCATGTCTGAAACGGAAGATAGGAGAGTGCTTGTGGGCTGCTGCTGCACGCTCTTATCCTCATTCACCCGTTAATAAGGAACACGCCCTGGTTTGAGATCGACTGGTAATGCCAACGCTCATTATGTCACAACCTGAGCGTTGCGATTATAATTCGCTAAACCGATTGCCTGAGTAAGTGGTCGTTTGTTTTTAAAATCCAATAAATGTCATGCTGAGGTCAGCGAAGAATCTCATTCGCAATCTTGCCCGAGATCTTTCGTCGCTGCGCTTCTCAGGATGAGGGTATCCATGGTTCCATTTCTAATTACACTCGATCACCTACTTATGGAGCAACCAAAACAAAGTCGGACAATTTGCCATATTAATGTCACTCTAAGCCGCCTAAGGAAGCGAAGAGTCCATGTTACGACCGTTTTAATCGAGCAATTCAGGGATTCTTCGGTCGCTTTGCTCCCTCAGAGAATGACACCTTGCCATGTCAATTGTACGACTTCAGTCTGATTCGTCAATTAGATC
>DAOUET010000081.1:0-21993 GCA_034430155.1 Anaerolineales bacterium | reverse complement strand
GGAGAGAGCGCCGAACAACTCAATCCTTTCACGGAATTGACCGAGCGCGAGATGGAAGTGCTTAAATTGCTGGCCAATGGCCTGAGCAACAGCAAAATAGCCGAGCAGTTGGTGATCAGTGAGAATACCGTCAAAGGGCATATCAGCAATATCCTGAGCAAGCTGCACCTGGCTGACCGGACCCAGGCGGCGGTTTTCGCTTGGCGCGAAGGTGTCGTGGGCAGAGGTGCTCAACCCGATCTCTAGCAATAAACTGCCATAGATAATTAATGGTGTGATTGGGGTGCAAAACCTTAGCCACACCTTTTCCTTTTAAATTGAGGTGAATAGGGGTTCATCCTTACAATTGCTGGATTGTCCTGGAACCATTCGTGAGAGGGGTAATAAACAGTTCCTCTGGCTCGTGTATTTAATAGGGCGCGGTTGTACCATAGGTTTGTGGATGAAACATCAACTTATGGAGGTTGCCAATGTTTAACCGCGCAGAAGAGAGACGTCACCTTTCTTGGTTGATCAATCAGGATGGTTTGTGGGATATTTTCCTGGGTCTGGGAGTCCTTGGTATGGCTCTCGATATGGCTTTTGGGACCTCAATCTGGTTTATCCCGCTCTGGTTGGTCGGGTACTCTCTCGCTTTGCTGGCAGGCAAAGAACTTGTCACCAAACCGCGGGTCGGCAACCTCATGGTTAGCTCGCAACAAAACGCCAGGCTGGGAAATGCTTTAACTATTTTGGTGATCTTGGGGTTGGTGGCGATGCTGGGGGGAGGGTGTTTTTTTATCCTTCAGATGAAAGGGTTGCTCCCTTGGTCTGTATGGCTGGGACAATATGCCTGGCTGTTCATGGGTTCTCTGGCAGCAACTGGTTTCAGCGTGCTTGGCTACTTTGGTATAGGAGGTAAGCGTTATTATCTTTACGCGCTGCTGACCTTCATTGTCTTTGCCGTACGTCACATGCTCAATGCGCCGCTCTTGCCCTATGTCTTCTTCACGGCAGCCTTATTGCTTATCCCTGGGGTAGCCTTGCTGCTCCGCTTTCTGCTCAGATACCCCAAAATAGAGACGTAGCGCTGCACCATTTCCGCTGTAATGTCTTACCCCAAATCCAGGGTTATGTTGTAAGATTAGGTGCTGGAATCAGCAATATTCCGCTTTAGCTTTATACCCTGGTAAAAAATGATGCTGGCCCGGCGGTGGCTGGGGTAGTATAGTTTGTTTAAAGTTAGGAGCTGCCATGACGATAAACCAGGCCGATCTTGAAAGCATTCTTTCACAGGTGCGGGAAGCTTTGACCCAGGATGATTGGGATCAAGCCGTAGCCCTGGTCGAGGCGTTGAGGCCTCCCGATCAGGCTGACTTGTTCGGTGAGCTGCCCCAGGAAGAGCAAGATCAGATCTTACCGTTGCTCGATCCTGAGGATTCCGCAGATATTTTAGAGGAACTGCAGGATGAAGAGGCCGCCGAGGTGGCCTCACGCCTGGAAAGTGACCAGCTCGCCCGCATCCTAAACAAGATGGAGCCTGATGAAGCTGCCGATCTCCTTGGTGATATTACACCGGAGCAGCTGGCGGAGACTCTACCGGATATTGAAGGAGCGGAGGAGATCCGGCCGCTATTAAGCTACCCAGACAATACCGCGGGTGGCTTGATGACTTCGGCTGAGTTCGTCCTTCATAAAGACATCACCGCAATTGAGGCTATCAGTTACCTGCGGACCATTCGCCCAGGTTCGGATATCATTTACTACTTAAATGTAGTGGATGATGACATAAGGTTGGTGGGAGTCATATCGTTACGCCAGCTGGTCATCTCGCCGCCTTCCTCCTATATCGAACAGATTATGGACCAGGACGTAATCACTGTAGAGGTTGAATCTGATCAGGAGGAGGCGGCTCGTTTGATGTCCCGTTATAACCTTCTAGCGCTTCCCGTAGTGGATGAGGAAAATCATTTATTAGGGGTCATAACCCATGATGATCTGGTCGCCGTTCTGGAGGAAGAAGCTACCGAGGACATCTACCGCTTGGGTGGTGTCCCCCAAGAGCAGGTTTCAGATGTACCCCTGAGGGCTGCTCTGCGAAACCGGCTGCCTTGGTTGGTGTTAAATTTGGCCACGGCCATGGCTTCCGTCACAGTGCTCAGCTTATTTGAAAACACGATTGCACAGATCGCGGTCCTGGCGGCCTTCTTCCCCATTGTTGCCGGTGTCAGCGGCAGTGCTGGCACCCAGACGTTAACCGTCATGGTGCGCGGGCTGGCACTTGGGGAGATCAATCCACGTAACGGTATGAGCGCCCTGGCGCGAGAGGTCCTGATTGGCCTGTCTAATGGTCTGGTGGTAGGTTTGCTGGTGGGGGTGATTGCCCTGGTTTGGAAGAAAACACCTCTTCTAGGAGTCGTGGTGGGAGTATCCACGCTCTTGAACATGATTACTGCAGGCATCGCTGGCGTCGGCATCCCCCTGGGTATGCAGATACTGAAGGTAGACCCTGCCCTGGCCTCCCCGGTTTTGGTCACCACCATCACGGATGCGATGGGCTACCTGCTTTACCTGAGTATTGCAACCTTGGTGTTGATCCAGCTCATGTGAAACACGGATCTGCCATTGGCCTCATTTTCTTATCATTTGTGGCTTGATACCCTAATCATATAAGATGTATCCAGATTTGTATTTATTGGCTTTAGCAGTACCAGAACATTATCAGTGATTTAACCGTAAAATTGGTAGAATAAAGGGATATTGAGTTCACCTAAGAAGTCAGGCGCAGTTGGAGGAGAAAGTAGATCTGGTGGTGAGGCTAGAGCCCAGCTCAGCCCATGCGGAACTTTATTAAATAGACTCGGAATTTGATGCTATAAGGAGGTTTAATGGTGAAAGACGACCCATTATTGAAATTAAGTGATTATGGTCAGAGCATCTGGTTGGATTTTATCCGCCGGGATTTGCTCAATTCGGGAGAGCTCAGACGCTTGATCGAAGAGCATGGCTTGCGAGGCGTGACCACCAATCCAACCATCTTGGATGAGGCCATAAGTGGCACGGATGACTATGACGATGCCATCAGAGAATTGGTCTCCCAGGGTTTGGAAAGCGCTATGATCTATGATACCCTGGCGGTTGAAGACGTAAAACATGCCGTCGACCTCTTTCGACCGCTCTACGACCGCACGGCGGGCAAGCACGGATTTGTCAGCTTGGAGGTGTCACCCTATCTCGCCCATGATACCCAGGGTACCGTCAAAGAAGCGCGGCGCTTCTGGGTAGAGCTCGGGCGGCCGAACGTCATGATAAAAGTACCGGGCACCCTGGAAGGGCTGCCTGCCATCCGCCAGCTGATTGCTGAGGGCATCAACGTGAACGTCACGCTGCTCTTTGGCCTGGGGCGTTACCGCCAGGTGGTCGATGCTTATATGGCAGGCCTGGATGATCGCCTGGGTCGGGGAAAATCTGTAGAGGGGATTGCCTCGGTGGCCAGCTTTTTCCTCAGCCGCATCGATGTCCTGGTCGACCCCATACTGGAGAAAATCATGCAAAGTGGGGATGGCGAGTCCAATCTGGCTGGCAGCCTGCACGGACAGGTAGCCATCGCCAGTGCCAAGGTTGCTTACCAAATCTACAATGAGATCTGTGCTGGCGAACGCTTCCGCCGGTTGGCCGAAAAAGGTGCCCGTCCCCAGCGATTACTGTGGGCCAGTACCAGCACCAAGAATCCCGAGTACAGCGATGTCAAGTACGTTGAAGCGCTTATCGGGGCGGATACCGTCAACACCCTCCCTCTCAAAACCATTAAGGCTTACCTGGACCACGGCGACCCGGCCGCCCGTTTACAGGAAGGTCTACCAGACGCTCGCCGGGTGCTGGATGGTCTCTCCCAGGTTGGCATTGACCTGGATCGGGTCACCCATCAGCTGGAAGACGAAGGCGTAGCGAAATTTTCAGGCTCCTATGCCAATGTCATGCAGACTCTGGCAGGCAAGCGCACTACTGTAAAAAAGAAACCTCTATCCGGTTAAATTGTTAACGGGAAAGACAAACTGGACTCCTGAGTGGATCATCCGTTCAGGAGTCCAGCCGTTTAATGCTGGTTTTCGCTGTTCAATACCTTTTATTTTCTAATTGCTTGGCGTGCCAGCCGGTCCACTCGCTGGTTATCACGGTTTCCAGCGTGGCTGCGCACCCAGTGCCAATTGATCTCGTGCGGCTGGATAGCTGCGTCCAGTGCCCGCCACAGGTCGGCGTTCGCCAGCGCGCCGCCTTTGCGTTTCCAGTTACGCACTCGCCAGCGCGGCAACCATTCGCTGATGCCGCGCTGTAAATATTCCGAATCGGTATAAAAATCAACCTGGCAAGGGCGCTGGAGCGCCTCCAGCGCCCGGATGGCTGCAGTCAGCTCCATGCGGTTGTTAGTCGTATCGGGCTCAGAGCTGCTCAGGGTTTTCTCCTGTTTGCCGAAACGCAGCAGCGCCGCCCAACCCCCCGGACCGGGGTTGGGGTCGCAGGCGCCATCGGTGTAAATGGTCACATGGGGTAGCTCGCTCATCGATTGATGGTCCCTTATTTATATCTGGCGTGTAATTCCTGGGCGGTTTCGTCGAGCAAATCTAGCATTGCGGGGATGCGATCGGCGCTGAAATAAGAGCGGAATGTCTGGGTGCCCACGTCACCTAGTGCCCATCGCACCACGTTCCAGGAGGCGTAGGCAGGTTCTGCTTTCATAAACGACAGCAGCTTCAGGGCCTCAGCCCATTGGGGGTGGTTGCTAGCATAGCTGTTTGAAAAATTCAAGGCGGAAGCCCGCACCGGAAAAGCGCTGTTAGTTTCACTCCAATCAGCTTGGTTCTGTGGTGAAAGTAACCATTTAATGAACAGCCAGGATGCCAGTTCACCTTCAGGTGTGCTCTCGAATATGGTCAGGTCGGGTCCATAGACATCCAGCGTGGCTTTAGCTTGAGTAGACGGGTATGCCACTACCGTCCATTTATCCTGGTTGCCAGCCTCTTGCATGGCAGCTGCCACACAGGGCAGGTCGCTGACCGATGCGCTCATGAAGAGAGCCTGGCGGGTTGCAAATTCGTTCTCATTGTACTCGCTCTCTGTCTGCCAAGCGCAGCCGCGATCAAAGAGCTCCTTGAGAAAGGCGATGGCTTGCTCGTTTTCCGGGGTGTTGAACTGGTATCCCTTTCCATCCGACCTGGCCACCTGGCTGCCAAAGGCGTACATCCAGCTCAAGATTGATGAAGGCGTGGCGTTGACGACCCATCCGCCCGTGCCGTCGTTTTCCTGGATTTTATCGGTGTTATTAATCAGGGCTGCCGCACAGGCCTGCCGTTGGAAATCTTCAGGCGTACTCGGAGCTGATTTAAAGCCCAAATCCTCGGCCCAGCTCAGGTTGTAATACATCACTTGCCCGTATCCCAGGAAAGGAACTCCCACGCGCCTGCCCTGGGAGACTTCCTGCTCCCAAAGGACGGGGTAGAAATCGGCTTGCTCTGTTGCGCTCAACCCCCATTTTGGGTCGTTTATATAAGCGCCCAGGTTTACGATCGTGCCTTCCCTCTCATCCCAGGTCATCAGCTGGTAGTTGTATCCCACCGCCACGTTAGGGAGTCCTCCAGAAGTAAGAGCCGCCTCGACTTGATCATACAGATTGTTGTAATTGTCCAGGCTGTTCTCTTTCACCTGAATACCATATTCGTTCTCGGCGTTGAACTTTTCAACAATTTGCCTGAGTTTCTCACCTGGGTCCCCAGCCCATACATGCCAGAATTGCAGCATCACTCCCTGTAGTTTGTTTGGGTCTACGGTTATGGCCGCGGTTGGTATTGCTGCGCTGGTCGACTTCGCCGTGGGGGTCTCAGGTAGATTCGGACTCGTCGGCGCTGGTGTCGTCTGCGGAGTCTGGTGAACGGTAGGTTGGGTGGCAGTTGGCTTGCCGCCGCAGGCGGTTAATAGCATGATCGCAATGCTCGCTGGAGCGATCCACCATTTTGCGGTAAGATTGGCGTGCGGTTGGTTGCCTAGCTTTCTAGCAGGTTGCCATATTTTCAACTTTACACCTTAAGTTCAAATATCAAGCGTCGCGCCATTATATCAAAGCCTGCAACTTGATAATGAAGCCTTATTCTGGCTCTCTGGGATTTTCCGTGAGGGGGTATATTTGTTGGGGTGTTGGGCGGGCTGTGCGCCCGCCCAACACCCCTACATCTAACCTTTACCACGGGGATTCCCAAAGATCCCTTATTCTTGAGAGGAATAGGTATGCCTGACCTGACCGAAACATTGCTGCCCCGTTTGCGAGACCATCGCCTGCCCCAACTGGACCTGGGGGATGAGGTCATTTACCCATATTATGGGGGTGGATCGATCTTGAACTTTCCCTCCAGCCTTTGCCAGTTGATGGGCGTTCCTGATTTCGGCGCGGCTGCGCTGTTTCCTGAAATCCTGTCTCCATTAATTGCCGCTCGGCCTTCTGGAAGTGGCTTTCAAAATGTAATCCTGATATTGATGGATGCCTTGGCTATTCACCGCTTGCGGAGCTGGCTGGCGCAAGGCCGCCTGCCCGTTTGGGCCCGGCTGATTCGAGATGGTTTGCTGGCGCCCATGACTTCCATCACGCCAAGCACCACCTCCGTGGCTCTCACAAGCCTGTGGACCGGTCGTAGCGCCGCCGAGCACGGCATCCTAGGTTATGAGATGTGGTTGAAAGAGTATGGGGTGGTTGCCAATACCATCACGCATGCTCCCATGTATTTTAAGAACGATGTGGGTGGTCTGAGCCGCGCTGGCTTCACCCCGCAGAGCTTTATGTCCTTGCCTACTTTGGGTTCTCACCTGACAGCCCACGGCATAAAGGCGCACGCCTTTCAGCACTATTCGATTGTCCATTCGGGGGTATCCCAGATGCTTTTCAAAGATGTGGATGTGCATGCTTTCAGCACGCACGCCGACTTGTGGATCGGTTTACGCCGCTTGTTGGAGAGCCAGTCTCAGCAACGTTCCTACGTGTGGGTTTATTGGGGGCAGTTGGATTATTTTTCTCACCGTTATGGTCCCGATGATGAGCGCCCCTTTGAAGAGTTTATGAGTTTCAGTTGGGATTTTGAGCGCCTCTTCCTTGACCGTCTGAATGCCGCTGTGCGTCGCAAGACCCTGGTGATTTTGATTGCCGACCACGGTCAAATCACCACCCAGCCGGAGGCGCATTACGAACTCGGCAATCACCCCTCTCTGGCGCGCCGCCTGCACATCTTGCCGACCGGTGAGAATCGCCTGATGTACCTTTTCGTGCGCCCAGGTCAGACTGAAGCCGTGCGGGAATATCTGCATCGCACCTGGCCTGCTCAGTTCTCGGTCATCGACCCGCTTTATGCCCTGCACGCTGGTCTGTTTGGCCCGGGAGAACCCCACCCGCGTCTGGCTGACCGTCTGGGCGACCAGCTAGTTATCGCCCAACGGGATGCCTATCTATGGTGGGCTCACGAGCAGAATCATCTGATTGGGCGTCATGGAGGTCTTTCCGCTGATGAAATGTTGGTGCCGTTTTTGGCTGCGCCTCTGTAAATTCGTTTTGTTTAAACAATAAAAAACCCTGGCTAGGCTATTGCCAGGGTTTTGTAGATCTTAGCGAAAGTTTACGGCGGTGGCAGGAA
Source organism: Anaerolineales bacterium (assembly GCA_034430155.1). GTDB lineage: Bacteria > Chloroflexota > Anaerolineae > Anaerolineales > UBA4823 > DAOUET01. The sequence continues at coordinate 14,344 of DAOUET010000081.1, read as the reverse complement.
ATCCCATGGGTTTACTTTGCCATAAGTTTCGTTCAACATTTCGAAGTGGATGTGAGGCCCGCTGGATTTGCCCGTGCTACCAATGGCGCCGATGATGTCGCCTTGGTATACGCTCTGCCCGCAAATGACGTTGATGACGCTCATATGCGCGTATAGCGTTTGCCAGCCGCCGCCGTGGTCGATCACCACCATATTTCCGTAGCCAAAATTATTCCATCCGGCGTAAACCACCACGCCATTATCCGCTGCCCACATGGCATCGCCCAGCTTCCCGGCGATGTCGATGGCGTAATGGTTCGTGGCAGGGGAATAATCGAAACCCGAGAGGTAGTGATTGGCGCTTGGCCAGATAAACGTACCGGTGCCTATCGCCCCATCGGTGATCACGCCACAGGCGCCCGGGCCAATGGCTTTAGCCACCGCAGGGTTGTCGCGGGTGATGCGTGGCGCGCTCCAGGTCACGAATTGGCGAGAACCACCCGGTACAAACAGCATCGTGCTCGGCTCGATGTTCGGATGAGACCAGTCTCCCAGTGTTTCAGGGTTTAGATGGTTGCCTGGCCAGTTGATAATATCCTCTGGGGTTACGTGGTAACCATTGGCGACTCCGTTCAGCCCCTCGCCTGCAGACCATTTGTGGTAAGTGCCGTCTGAAGGCATGATGTTTAATACTTGTCCGGGAGTCAGGGCGTGTGGGTTGTCGGCTAGCGAGTAGTAATTCCCCCAAAGAATCGTCTCTGGTATCAGCCCAAATTTCTCAGCGATACCGAAAATCGTGTCCCCTGTTTGCACAGTATAAGTGATCACCTCGGTACGTGGGCGGGTAGGGATAGTGGTATGCACCATCGCCAGCCGGGGTATACCCCCCAGAAATATGTTTGCGGGCTTCACATAAGGGGGTAGTTTCGGTGGCGTATTTGTTGGAGTTGGAGTGGGTAGCGCAGCTGCCTGAGCCGCATCTTTGGGCGGCTCTACCATTTGGGCTCGCAGGTAAAATTCCCGCATCGCCCATACCACCAGGAGGATCAGGGCAAGGGAAAGTAAATGGGTGCCCACTCGTACTGCCGTGTCAGCCAATCCGAGGTGGGATAACTTTTCCCATATGATTAAAACACGGCTCTCTCTGGCTGTCCCTGCTGTCGAGGCCGTATTTTGCCCTCCTGCTGTATCTGTCCGGGAGCCTTCCTCTATAATAGGGAATGGCTCGGGGATTTGATCATCTGGCATAGAGTGGCTCTCCACTTGGATAATAACACCGCCTTGCCGAAGCGTCAAGCGCTGTTTTAAGGGCCTTTAACGCTTTCTTCAGCCTCCTGTGCAGCGGTGGTTGCATCGGTTTGTTCCTTAAGCACCTCTACGGTCGCCTGTTCCATTGCCGGGCTCAACGCCGCCAGGATATCTGTGGATGGGATGATCTCGGCGGAAAGCACGATTTTGCTCACCAAGCTTTGTAAGACGTTATCAGGCCAACCCGCCAGGGCGGATGAGCGGGGTGGCAGGAAACCGGCGGCGGCAGTCCATTCAGATAGAAACTCGCTGGTGGTCAGAAATTCCGCCAACTCGATCGCCAGGTCATGCCGTTCAATCTGCGGATTAGAGAGCGCCCAAATCCAACCGGTGGCTAGCGTAAAAGGTCTACCGTCCGAGGTTGGAATCGGAGCCGCGGCCGTATCCACCGGGAGTTCCCTCAGATATCGGGAGGTCCAGGTTACCACCAGATTGCTCTTGCCTTCGCGGTAGCCTTCCCAGGCTTGATCGTCTGTGGCGTATTGCGTCAACCAGAAAGGCATCACCCCGGCTTGTTCGGCCTGCTGGTAAAAAGTCAATACCTTCGTCATGGTATCAAGGTTCAAGGTGGGGCGACCTTCTTCATCCTTAACTTGACCGCCGTCTGAAAGGTATTGTGCTAGGGTGAAAGAAGCTTGTTCATCGGCAGCCGGGAAGATGATCGGGCTGAGCAGATCCAACGTGGATGACCAGTCTATGGGCGCTTCCTGGATCTCAGCGGGGCGGTAAAGCGAGATGAGGGCATCACCGGCGAAAGGCAGGCCGAAAGTGCTGTTTTGCAGGTGGGCGAGTTCTTGCGCATAGTCGTACCAATCCCCGGTGTCCAAGGGGGGTACCGACCCTTCTAAGGAATATAGCAAGCCTTTCAAAGCGGCGGTCTCGAGCATGTTGCGTGGCAGCAAGATCAGATCCGGTAGCGCTAAAGGGGCAGCTGCGTTGGCAGCGCTTAAAGAGTCCAGCAATCCCCCTGGCCCACTAAGTGCCTTGAGGCGCACTTCCAGGTGTATGCTGGGCCGCCGTTTACCAAACTCATCCAGCCGCGCTTTCAGCAAATCGCCAGCTGGGCTGCCATCGGCCGGGTCAAATTGGGGAGGCAACCAGAGGCGAAGTGTGGTTGGCCCAGCCGGCGTGCTGGTAGCACCCATTGTCGGTACCGGTGTGAGTGTCGCCGTTGAGGTCGGTTCTGGCGTCGGGGTGCTTCCTTGAAAAGGGATCCTGGCGCAGCTTGTAAGGAAAAGAAACAGGAGTATGGCGATCAGGAACCTCATCAAGCTGGCACCTCGAGGGCGTATTGCTCTCATGACGCGCCTGACTTTCTTATTGTCAAGAGTTTATCCCTCCAGTTCTACTGGTTTGCTGAGCATAGCAACCAACAATTTTACAGCGTGCTGCACATCGTCCAAATCGACCATTTCTGAGGGTGCATGAATATAACGGCAAGGGATCGAAATGCAACCAGCCGGGACGCCTGCACGTGTCAGCTGCATCGCCCGGGCATCGGTTGTTCCGCCCTCCAGCACCTCCAATTGATAGGGTAGTTTTGCTTTTTCGGCGCTGCGTACCATCCAATCCACTACGCGTGGGTCTGAGAGCATACCGCTGTCGCGCACTTTGATGGCCGGTCCTTTACCAAGCCCTACCTCCATTTTGACCCCTTTAGGCGTGTCTCCAGAACGGGTGACGTCAACCGCGATGCCGATGTCTGGGTCCAGACCATACGCGGCAGTTGTTGCTCCCCGTAACCCCACCTCTTCTTGTACGCTGAAGACGAAAAAAACTTGGTGGGGGCTGGTGCTCATTTGGTGCAACGTTTCGATCAGCACCGCCACCCCAATGCGGTCGTCCATCGCTTTTGATACCAGCCGTTTTCCATAATCAGAGAAAGGCCGGTCAAAAGCGGCCATATCTCCCACGCTGACTGGGCAATCTGCGCGGCTGCTGGCACCTACGTCGATATACATTTTTTCGAAGGTGGGCATTTTGTTGCGCTCTGCCATCTCTTCGTACCCTATCACTCCTTGAGCGCCGTTTAAAAACCGTACCCGCCCACCCATACAGGTATGTGGTCGCACTCCCCCGATTGTGGTGAACCGGATAAAGCCTTTTTCGTCGATATGGGTGGCGATCACGCCGATTTCGTCCATGTGCGCCGCCAGCATGATCTTCAGCCCCTCTCGGCTCTTCTTCCCTTTCGTGGCGATCAGGTTACCCAGGGCGTCGATCCTGACTTCATCGGCCTGGGATTCGACCTCGTTTAGGATGGCTGCGCGAATTTGAGCTTCATAGCCGGATGGGCTGTGGGTTTCAACAAGTTTCTGGATGAGAGATTTCATAAAGATTTCCTCAGTGTGGTGGTTAAATCGGGTGAAGTCATCTGTTAAAAAAGGCTACCTTGGGCTGGCAAGTAACTCTGAGCTCATGCGCTTTAAAGCGGCGTGTAGCAAGATCAGCGTGTTCTGCCAGTCGGAGATGCGGGCAATGCCTGCGGCCGTATGGGCATAACGGCCCGGCACCGATACAGAAACGCTGGGGATGCCGGCGCGCGCCAGGTGGATAGCCCCAGCATCGGTTCCACCGCCGCCGGGCTGACGGAACTGGTAGGGGATATTTAGGTTTTCGGCAGTTTCGACCAGGTGCCGGATCAAGCGCGGGTCGGAAAGTGTCGAGCGGTCTGCTATGTAGATCGCCGGTCCGGCGCCCAGGCGTGTGTTGTACCTGGCGTTCTCCAGGGCATCGCTCTCCCCCTGGTCCCAACCGGGTAAATCATTGGCAGGCGTTGAATCAACTGCTATGGCCACATCCGGGTCCAAGGCGTAGGCGGCGACGCGTGCCCCGCGCAGGCCAACTTCTTCTTGTACGGTAAAGGCGACCAACAGGTCCAGGTTGGATGGAGGGTTCTTAACAAGTTCGATCAGGGTAGCCACTCCCAGGCGGTCATCCAAGGCTTTAGCCCGCAGGCTGGCACCTAAGCGGGTAAATCGGGTGGCGAATGTCCCCCGCTCTCCCACCTTGACTTTCGAATTGCCGCCTGGCCCAATGTCGATGCGCAGCGAATCGAGCGTGATAGCGTTTTTGCGTTCCTTTGCGGTAGTTAGATGAACGGGCTTGGTTCCAATCACCCCAGGCACGTGTGATTTTCCAACCCACACGGCTTTCCCCACCAGCTGGCGTTCGTCTAAACCGCCGACGGTGTCAAAACGGAAGAAGCCATCCCCTTCGTCATGGGTCAGCATAAAACCTACCTCGTCCATGTGAGCGGCAAGCATCACACGCAGGCGCTGGCTGTCTTTTGGCTGGTCGCTAGATTTATCTCTAACCCTGCAGTTAACCAATATATTCCCCAGGGCGTCGACCTTGACTTCGGCGGCATGCCGGCGAACTTCCTGCAAAACGATGGCTCGCACCTCATCTTCCCCACCAGAGATGGCGCAGGCGTTGCATAATTTTTCTAAAAGCCTGATTTGTGCTGCCCCGATTCTCAGGGGCTTATCATTAGCTGTTCTTCTTGGCGTCATTAGTTGTCATCCCAGGATAGTTTTTCAAGGTAATCAGTTTGCAACTGGGCGATGAATTCTGCCAGCAGGTGACCGGTTCGGGTGATATCTTTCATGGCGACCACCTCCACCGGCGTGTGCATATAGCGCAGGGGGATGCCGATCACCATGCTCGGAATTCCCTCTGCCACGATTTGCATGGCGAAAGCATCCGTACCAGAATGGCGCGGCATCACTTCCACTTGGTAGGGTATTTCCAGACGGTCGGCCAGATCTTTGAAGGATTTGTACAATCCGGGATGGATGTTGGGTCCCCAGCCCAGAGTCGGTCCCTTATCCAACGGGTAGGTCTTATGCTCAGGGCAGCCTGGACTCCTACCGAATGTCACGTCGACCGCCACTGCCAGGTGGGGACGTAATTGGAAGGCAGATGTGCGTGCCCCTCCCAAGGTCTCTTCCTCTTGGGCGCTTGCTACGACCCACACATCCCATAGGTGCCTTCTCGCTTGCAGTTCTTGCAAGCATTGAGTCAGGGCGGCTAGCGAAGTGCGGTTATCCAGCGATCGCCCCGCCAGAGTCTCACCGGTCAGATCCAGCGGCTCTCGCTCGAAAGAGATCAGGTCGCCGGTACGCACTTGCCGTTGCAACTCTGCGTGGCTCAGGCCTGTATCTACCAAGAGATATTGCAATGCCACCGGGCCTTCTTGGGCATCCTCGGGCAACAGGTGCGCCGGAGGTTGGACGATCACTCCTGCCAGGTCTTCACGAGCGTGTACGGTTACCAGTTGCCCGGGTAAGACCCGCTGGTCCAACCCACCTATGGCAGTCACATGCAACCAATCAGCCACCACGCTGGTCACCATCAAGCCAATGGCGTCCATATGGGCTGCCAATAAGATACCCGGGCGCGGTTCCATCCCTTCCCCTCTTTTCAGTCCATGCAGGCTTCCCAGCCGGCTGACGCTTAGCTCATCGGTCAGGGGCTTCCAGGTTTCTTCAATCAAGTGGCGGACCGGTTTTTCATAGCCTGAAAGGCCGGGAGCGCTGATCAGTTCTTTTAGAAAAGGCAGTATTTCGGTCATTGTCTTTTAGATAAGGGATCCTCTTTCAATTAAGTGTTTTTCTTCCTTTGTGCTCAAGGATAATGGGTTTCATTGTTATTCTACAATTCGGGATCTACCCGTCTTTTACTAAATCGAAGCTATCCAATCCGTTCTTACTACCGGCTTTATGGGCTTAATCATTGGACCGCAAGGGTTGGGTATGCACTTTAAGGATTCTCTGGTGTAGGCGTATCGCTGACTTTTGGTGGTGGCAATATCGTCACCGTGCTGCTGATTGGCGGCACCTCTGTCTCGGTGGGCGGCACCAAGGTATCTGTGGGGGATGGCAGCGGGGTTTCGGTATCGGTTGGGACTGGCGATTCTGTCGGGGTGGGCGTCTCGGTCATGGTAGGGGTAGGTGTCTCCGTCAGAGTTGCTGTGGGTGAAGGTGTATCTGTGGGCCTCTCAGTCTCAGTCGGGGTAGGGGTGATTGTAAGAGTTGCGGGGGGTGTCAGGCTAGCCGTTGGAGAAGCTGTCAGCGTCCAGGTGGGGGAGGGCGTGACCGTAGCGGTTGGGGCGGCGCGCACCTGCGGGGCAAATTGCACGGCGATAAACCCGGCACAATAACAAGGTAATGTCGCCAAGGTGATGGCGACCAAGAGATAGCGAAGACGTCTTCTGCTGGATAAATTTGTCATCATAACGGCGCTCGCGGCAGATAGATGATAACACCACCCCTGGAGCAAGACAAGTGCTGTGTTTTTTGAGCCAGTTTGTGGTAAAAATCACTTAATGGATTTGATTTATCTTTCTCCTCATCTGGATGACGTCGTTTTTTCCTGCGGGGGTTTACTTTGGGAGCAGGCAATAGCCGGGCAGAAAGTGTCTGTCTGGACCATCTGCGCTGGTGATGCTCCTGCCGGCCCGATATCGCCTTTTGCTCAATCCCTGCATACCCGCTGGCAAAGCGTGCAGGATTCTGTAGCTCAACGCCGATCTGAAGACCTGGCAGCCTGTCGTTTGTTAAATGTGGCTTATCGTCATTTCCCCATTCCCGATTGCATTTACCGCAGGAATCCCCGCAATGGCGTCCATTTATATACTAGCGAAGGGGCTCTTTTTGGTCCCTTAGACCCCTCTGAAGCAGGTCTACCTGCGCACGTCAGCCATCTTTTAGACCGGGTGTTATCTCCCCAGGTACGACTCATTTGCCCTCTCGCCCTTGGCGGGCATGTAGACCACCGCCTGGTGCGGGCCGCTGCCGGTAAATTGAGCCGCCCGCTCTGGTATTATGCTGATTTTCCCTACTTATTCAAAGAGGGAGCGCAGGATTTTCCTGGCGTCACCTTGGATTTAGAGGAAAAGGTCTTTCCAGTTTCGTCTAGGGGGTTAGAGGTTTGGAAGAATGCGGTTGCTGCCTATGCTTCCCAGACCAGCACCTTTTGGTCTGATCAGGCAGCTTTAGACGCTGCTATTCAGGCTTATCATGCCCAATCGGGTCATGGAATCCGCCTTTGGAGAGACAAATTTGCCGGCTGATGGCTCCATAGACATCCCCCGGTAAGCTCGGGGTATGTTATTTTAGGTTAGTTTCATCTTGCATTTCGCCTGATAATGTGCTAAAATCTCCCCGCGGCGGTGGAAAAGCCTTATGAGCATTTCCGGGACGCCGCATATCGTTTTCATGTGGGCTTCATTGGTGGAATCACTCTTTGTGGGTAGTTTTGTTATATCTAAAGGAATCAGGTTAAGCACATGCCTTCTGCTTTTTTGACTAGCCAGGGTTTCCAAAGACTACAGGAAGAATTGGAATATCTAAAAACGACCAAACGACAGGAGGTTGCCAAGCGCCTTCGTGAAGCCATGGAAGATGGTGGCGATATGGGCGTGGACTCAGATGCGGAATACGATGCCGCCAAGAATGAACAGGCATTCGTTGAAGGTCGTATTCAGGAGTTGGAAGCGCTGCTGGCCAATGCTCGTGTGATCGAAGACACCGGCACCCGTGAGATTGTGGAAGTTGGTGCCAAAGTCACCATCCAGGAGGACGGCAGCGATCCTGAAGAGTATATCGTCGTGGGACGGGCGGAGGCGAACCCCCGCGAAGGCCGTATTTCTAATGAATCACCCTTAGGGCGAGCCTTGATGGGTCATCGCGCCGGCGACACTGTCAAAGTGGATGCGCCGGGAGGCGCTTTTAGAGTCAATGTCTTGAAGGTGGAATAAGTCGGGGCTTTTTTGTCCAAGCCCCGCGCCAGCTGGCTCGGCGCGGGGCTTTTGCTTAATTGAGAGAGAGCATCATCATGGAGTTTTCACACTTAGAAAAAATTCGCCTGGAGAAGCTGCAGCGCCTCCAGGAGCAAGGTGTTGATCCCTACCCACCCCGGGTAGAGCGCACCCATACCACCCAGCAAGCCGTGAAAGCTTTTGAAAGCGCTGAAGCAGATGGGTTAACTGGAGCGCTCCGGGCCACCCTAGTGGGTCGTTTGCGCTCGATGCGTCCCATGGGCAAGATCACCTTCGCCCATATCGAGGACAGCTTCGGACGGGTGCAGATATTCCTGCGGGCTAATGACCTCGGTCAAGAACAGCTGGACTTTTTCAATCGCCAGTTCGACCTGGGGGATTTCGTGCAGGCCAATGGTGAAATGTTTCGCACCCGTACCGGAGAGGTTACCCTGCGGGTAGAAAGTTTCCGTATGCTGGCTAAAGCCATTACCCCCCTGCCAGCTGCCAAGGACGAGGTTGTCGAAGGTGAGGTCGTTCGCCATGCGCTCCTTGCCGATCCAGAAGCGCGCTTCCGCCAACGCTACGCCGATCTGGCCGTCAACCCGGATGTGCGCCAGGTTTTCCGCACCCGCGCTGCGATTGTGCGGGCCTTGCGTGAGTTCCTTGATGGGCGTGGCTTCCTGGAGGTCGAAACTCCCATTCTCCAGCCCATTTACGGCGGCGCCGCTGCCCGCCCTTTCGTCACCCACCACAACCAGCTCAAACAGGACCTTTATTTGCGCATCTCCTTCGAGCTTTATCTCAAACGCTTGTTGGTAGGGGGCATTGAGCGGGTCTATGAGATCGGTCGCGATTTCCGCAATGAAGGCGTCGATCGCACCCACAACCCCGAGTTCACCCAGCTGGAATTCTATATGGCTTATGCCGATTACTACCAGGTCATGCAGCTCACTGAGGAGATGATCGTTTACGCAGCCGATCACGTCTTGGGTAGCCGCACCTTTACCTACCAGGGTCATCAAATCAACCTGGAACCACCCTGGCGGCGCATAACCCTAGATGAAGCGGTGCTCGAGATGGCGGGTATTGACATCACCCGCTACCCAGATGCGAGCAGCTTGATGGCCGCCATGCGGGCCCGCGACCTGCAGCCTGAGCCCAATTCTACCCGCGGCAAGCTCATCGAATCGTTACTTGGCACCTTCCTGGAGCCTAACCTGATCCAGCCAACTTTCCTGTACGATTATCCCCGCGATATCTCCCCCCTGGCGAAGAGTAAATCGGGAGACCCGGGTACGGTCGAGCGTTTTGAAGGTTTTCTGGCAGGAATGGAAATTTGCAACGCATTTACCGAACTCAACGATCCCCTCGACCAGGAAGCCCGCTTCGTGGAAATGGGTCGTGATTACGCCGCCGAAGATGAGCAACGCCATCCCATGGACGAGGATTACCTGCGTGCTTTGCGCTATGGCATGCCCCCCAACGGTGGTTTTGGTATGGGCATCGATCGCTTGACCATGTTGTTCACTGATCAACCCAATATCCACGAGGTCATTCTGTTCCCTCACCTGCGATCTAGGGAGGAATAATAAACGGCAGGGAAGCAGATAGGGAGAGGGTGAGCTCAAACCCAATTTTATTTTGTTGCCAAAAGGCACACATTGTATTATAATCACCCTGTGAAACTCTTTTCCTGGAGTAACGAGAAAAACAAGCTTCTGAAAAGAGAACGCAATATATCTTTTGAAGAAGTCGTATTTTATATCGAAATAGGTAAACTCCTGGACATCCTCGAACATCCCAACCAGGAAAAGTACGCAGGACAAAAAATCTTTATTGTCAACATCAACGATTATGCTTATTTGGTACCATTTATTGAAACCGAAAATGAAGTCTGTTTAAAGACAATTATCCCTAGCCGAAAGGCGACCAGAATATATCTGAGAGGTCGACATGAATAAAGGTAAAATAGATCAAGATGAGAAAGAGTTACTGGACTCTTATAAACGCGAAGAGTGGCAGTCAGTCAAGGACTTGGAAGCTGAAACCCAACGGTACCGGGAGTACGCCCGGGCAACTTTTCGCAAAGATGCTCGCATAAACATTCGGATTTCATCCAAAGACTTGGAAGCCCTTCAAAAGAGAGCGCTTGAAGAAGGCCTTCCTTATCAAACTCTGATATCCAGTGTTTTGCACAAGTATGTTTCCGGCCGCTTGATGGAGCGTTCGTGACTGCAAGTGAAATCAGGCTGAGTGGGGTTCCGACTTCAGGGTAAGAACATGTTCGACCAGCCGACGGAGTTGTCCTCTAATCGCGAATGGATGCTGCAAAGCGGCCAGCTAAATCCAACAGATCTGCTCACCGCGCTGGTGTTTGCCGGTTATGAGGGGGTTTACCGCCGGCGCTCTCTATTTTAGAAGAACCCGTCGAAGCTGGACAGGCGGCCCAGGAAGCCTTCCTCGCCGCGATATTGGATAGGCAGCGCTACAGTGGTAAGGCAGGCGTACGAAACTGGCTTTTTGTTCATGCCCTCAAAATCTGCTGCCGCCGCTTGTACGAACTGTGGAAACAGATCCCTGCCAGGCGAACCAGGCGCTACCAGCCACTTTCTCCCTTGGATCAACTGCCCGAACTGCTCATCCGGCTGAGCGATCATTGGGCTGGTTTAAACCGCAGATTACACCAACGGGGAACGCACTCTTTACAATTCTGGAGGGGATCTCGAGATATCGGATTTAAATGAGACCTTTTACCCTGATCGCTACAGTTCCTTTGAAGGCTCATTGAAGATTATCGGATATGAGGAAGTGGCCGGGAGGCAAGCCCTGGTAGTGGGCTCGTACGCTGATGATCTTGGCATTCAAGGTTTGCCAACCACCCACACCCAAGGAAATCGTCACGAGGGGCGCTATTGGGTGGATGGGCTCAGCGGGATGATCCTATGCCACTAGCGCTTTGGGTCATTGCATGAGTATGAACCTGCTCTTCTCCTGGACGAGATCACTGTCACCGACATCGACTTTGATTTGAACTGCTAACCTCTCTATCGTCTTAATTTCAGCTTGACAGCATCTCAGGCTCAGGTATAATCCCCCCATAATCTTCCGAAATAACCGGCACGGAGCCGAGTAATCGCTAATCCTTCCAGAGAGCCACCGGGTGGTGTGAGGCGGTAGGCCAGACGATGAAATCCCCTCCGTCGGCCCACCAGGGCCAGTTGTTCCCGTAGGGATGGTAGGGGCAGGTCTCAGACCTGCCCGTACAGGTAAAAGAACTAACCAAATGCCGCCGTAAGGGAACCGGGTGCGCCCGTTAGCGCGTCCAAGAGATCGTCTGGTTTGCTCTGACCCAGGCGGTGAAAGCAGGTGGCACCACGAGGGCCCCCTCGTCCTGCACGGACAGGGGGCTTTATTAATTTCTTTTTCGTAGACGGCTTTCTAGGGTTTGCTTGATTGGACCTTGGGCGGCTGTCGATTGCCACCCTTTTTGGAGGTGTAGTATGCTGGATATAGACCTGTTCCGAGAACAACCCGAGGTAATCCGCCAAGCCCTCAAGAAACGCCAGATGGACCCCTCACCGGTGGATCAGATCGTCGAGCTGGATGAACGCCGTCGGATCTTGATCCAGGAGTCCGAAGGGCTTAAAGCTGAGCGCAATCTGGCTTCTAAGGAGATCAGTCGCATGAAAGACCAGGCAGCGCGCCAGGCAAGAATTGAAGCCATGCGCCGGGTTGGGGAGCGCATTGATAGCCTGGATGCCGAGCTGCGAGATACCGAGGAGCAGCTTGAATCGCTCATGTCCTGGATTCCTAATATCCCGGATGAACGCGTGCCTCTTGGCCTGGATGAGAGCCAGAATGTGGTGACCAAAACCGTCGGTCAGTTGCCCGAATTCGGTTTTGAACCCAAACCCCACTGGGATTTGGGGCCGGCTTTGGGAATTCTGAATTTCGAGCAGGGTGTCAAGATGACCGGATCACGCTTCTACGTGCTCAGCGGCGCGGGTGCCCGCCTGCAGCGCGCCCTGATCGCTTGGATGCTGGATTTACACATCCGTCAGGGTTATACGGAAAAATACACGCCCTTCATGGTCAAGCAAGCTGTCCTTTATGGTGCTGGTCAACTGCCCAAATTTGCCGATAATCTCTACAAAGACTACCAAGAGGATTTATGGATGGTTCCCACCGCCGAAGTGCCCCTCACCGGGATACACATGGACGATGTTATCGAAGAAGCGGATTTACCCTTGCATTACACAGCCTACACGCCCTGCTTCCGCCGCGAGAAGATGAGCGCCGGGCGAGACGTGCGCGGCATCAAACGCGGCCACCAGTTCGACAAAGTGGAAATGTATACCTTCTGCAAGCCTGAGGATTCCCCCGCTGAATTCGACCGCATGGTCGCCGATGCCGAACAGGTTTGCGCCGAGCTGGGCCTGACCTACCGTCTCCACCAGCTTTGTAGCGGTGATCTAGGCTTTACCGCCCACATCACTTATGACATCGAGGTTTGGGCGTCAGGATGCACCGAGTGGTTGGAAGTTTCTTCGGTTTCCAATGTGGGCGAATTCCAAGCTCGCCGCTCCAATGTAAAATACCGCCCGGCTGATGGTGGCAGGCTGCGCTTTGTACACACCTTGAATGGTTCTGGTTTAGGTATGCCGCGCACCCTCATCGCCGTGCTCGAAAATTACCAGCAAGCTGATGGCTCGGTGGTCGTCCCCCAAGTCTTACGGCCCTGGATGGGTGGCATTGATGTCATCCGGCTGGAGGGATGAGTGCCTGCCTGGCTGGATGTCTCGATTTTCGGTTTAACCCTTTTTGTCATGCTGGTTGGCCTGGTTGGATTGGTCATTCCTATCTTTCCGGGGATAGTCGTCATCTGGTTGGCCGCTCTGGGTTATGGCATCATCACCGGTTTTAGCAGCCCTGGCACCCTCATATTCATCCTACTTTCCGTTTTGATGCTGGTTGGAGTCACTGTCGATAACCTGCTGATGGGCAGCGGAGCGCGCCGGGCTGGTGCCTCCTGGAGCGCTATCCTTGTAGCTTTGCTTGCCGGGATATTGGGCACACTACTATTGCCTCCCATTGGTGGCTTGATCGCAGCTCCCGCGGCGGTCCTGTTGGTGGAGTTTTTGCGCGGGCGCGATTGGGGGCAAGCCTGGCGGGCCACCCGTGGCTTGGCGGTAGGGTGGGGGATCTCTTTCCTGGCTCGCTTTGGCATTGGCGTGGTTATGATCGGGCTTTGGTTTGTTTGGGTGCTGAAGCGCTGACCTGCCTATCCACCTGGCTTGAAGAGTATTATGCCCACCCCCATTCGTTGCAACCCTTCATCCGCCCAATATTCTATCAGGGCTGATTCTTTGTCCAAAGTTTCGAAAAGAGCTGGGATGGAGCGCTGGTCCCCAATCCTGGCCAGCGCCCGTACTGCCTCCAGACGGGCTGCCTGAGAGTGATCGGATTTCAGGGTTTGTAACAAATTTGGAACCGCAGCTGCTCCGATGGCGATCAAAGCGTCGGCTGCCAGGTGAGCCAGCAATCGATCTCCCCCTGCTAATTTGGCGATCAACTCTGGCACCGCTTGAGGTGGGGCTTGTTGTCTTAATGCCAGGGCTGCACAATACTGTACAGAGATTTCGGGGTCCGATAGGGCTGCTATCAAGAGTGGCACCACTCGAAGCTCATCGGTTTCCGCCAGAGCGCGGGTTGCCCACCAGCGTTTTTCAGCATCGCGGCTGCCCATCAATGCCTTCAAGCTAGTTAATAAACTTTCTTTATCTGCAGATGGGTGGCTGGAAAGCCAGACCGCCAGATCCTGGGCCGCTCTTTCAGCGCGCTGGTCATCGCCACTGTTGAGATCCTCCAACAAGGCTTTACCGTTTTTTGGTTGCATCATCTTCATTCCGGTGGTGGAATGGGCAAATCCTCCTTTTTGACGGCTTGCCACTTATCCCCCTCATCGATCAGCATCACGGGGATGTCATCCCGAATTGGATATTTGCGCCCGCAGTCCTGGCATATCAGCCAGCTTTCTTTATAGTATTCGAGCAGGCCTTCTTTCTCTCGGACGCAAGCCGGGCATCGTAATATTTCGAGCAATTCTTGGCTTACCATGTTTGTCTCCTACTTCGTTTGCCTATTTTAATTATACCTATGGCGATTTTAAGTCCAAAGTGCCTTCAGAGGAATTTAACCCCTGCTGACCTACTAATGGAGCAACCAAAACAAAGTCGGACAATTTGCTATATTAATGTCACTCTAAGCCGCCTAAGAAAGCGAAGAGTCCAT
>DAOUET010000080.1:0-58602 GCA_034430155.1 Anaerolineales bacterium | reverse complement strand
TTTCCGTCAACTTCTCATGAGCTAAGGTCGGTCCGAAGTCGTAGTACTGACTGCAGGTCAAATCTATGGCTTGCTGCTTGACCCCCATTTTCAACCGGTTATTGCTCGGTTGCCCTCGCCGTTTGGAGACCAATCCCTCTGCTCCTGACTGTCGATATGCTTTCAACAACCGTCTGACTTGCCGTTCACTGACCCTTTATCTTTCAGCCGCTTCTCTCTGTTTCAGTCGCTTTTCTTCGATCTGCTGGATGACTTCTAATCGGGTGAGTTCTTTCTTGCTCATCATCAGTTGTTTGTCCATTTCTGTCCCTTTCTTTCGATTAGGACATTTTAACTTTGCAGATATAGGACTTTACTACTTTGTGCTAACAGGTCAGTGATAATACTTGCAGGGATTTCAGCTTTATGCTAGACTGATTTAAAAATAGCACCTGGCAGGAAAGGAGCGTCTATGCCCGAAAAAATACTTGTCGTTGATGATGATATGGACACATTGCGATTGGTGGGTTTGATGCTCGAGCGCCAAGGGTACCAAGTTATTGCCGCCAGCAATGGCAATCAGGCTCTCACCATGGCACAAAGTGAACAGCCCGACCTCATTCTCCTGGACCTGATGATGCCAGATATCGATGGTTACGAGGTAGCCCGCCAATTACGACAGGATCCAAAAACAACTGATGTTCCCATCATTATGTTCACTGCTAAAACTCAGATGGATGACAAGCTGTTAGGATTCGAAGTAGGCGCGGATGACTATCTCACCAAACCCACCCAACCGCGTGAATTGTTCGCTCACATTAAAGCTGTGCTGGCCCGCACCTCCAGATCTCGTCGGACGACGCCGGTCATCGAACCTGGCTTTCTAATTGGTGTCTTAGCTGCCCGGGGAGGCCTAGGAGTCACGACTCTGGCGTTGAATTTAGGCATTGCGATCAAAGAGAAGACCCAAAAAGACGTGATTGTCGCTGAATTTCGCCCCGGCCAGGGTAGTCTTGGTCTGGAGTTGGGTTATTTAAAACCGGAAGGTCTTAATCAGCTCCTGCAGCGTGATATCTCAGATATCTCTCCAGCTGCCATCGAATCTGAACTGATATCCCATAACTCTGGGATCAGGTTGCTGTTGAGTTCACCGCAACCACGCCATGCCCAATTCCTTGTCGCAGCCGGTTATTTTGAAGCTATTGCCAGCCATCTGCCGGTGCTGGCCAGTTATATCGTTTTAGATTTAGGGCCTGCCTTACCTCCGATTACGGAAAAAACCATCCCCTATTGTAATGAACTGGTCATCGTCGTAGAACCTGTACCACAGATCATCCTTCAAACCAGATCATTAATCCAAGATTTGCTTGATGCCGGAGTTAGCGAGGGAAGGATCAATGTGGTCTTGATCAACCGCACACGTTCAAGCATGCAGCCATCATGGACTGAGGTGCAGGAGCAACTTGGGCATAACATCGCTTCCATGATAACCCCCGCCCCCGAGCTGGCCTACCAGGCTTCTGTCCATAATATCCCGATTGTCGTACAACAACCCGATAGCTTGACTTCCGAACAATTCTTCAATTTAGCAGAAAAAGTTATTCAACGGAGTCGCTCACCAGCGATATGAGTGAGCTGTCTACCGACCTTCGCCATAATATTGAACAAGCTGCCGATCTGATATGCGCATCTAAACATGCCGTTGCATTGAGCGGGGCAGGCATATCCACTCCTTCAGGAATTCCTGATTTCCGCTCGGAGGGCAGCGGTCTATGGACGCGCTCTGACCCCATGGAGGTCGCTTCGCTGCGAGTTTTTCGATACCACCCGGAAAAATTCTTCGCCTGGATGCGTTCTTTGGCGTTGCTGATATTTCAGGCCAATCCAAACCCTGCTCACCTCGCCCTTACTCGCCTCGAGCAAGCTGGTTACATTAAAACTATCATTACCCAAAACATCGATGGTTTACATCATCGGGCCGGTTCACAACATGTCCTCGAGGTTCACGGCAGTCTGCAGACCCTGACCTGTATTGGTTGTTATCGTCGATTTGACTCTAGCGGCTTTATCGAACCCTATTTAGAGAATGGTGAAATCCCCCACTGTCCGAACTGCAATAACATCCTCAAACCCGATGCTGTCCTTTTCGAAGAACAGCTGCCCTATCGTACCTGGCAGCAAGCAGAACAGGCCAGTAGGAGTTGTGACCTCATGTTGGTGACTGGTTCATCCTTGGAGGTTCTACCGGTTGCCGGCTTACCAATGCGCGCCCTTGAGAACCAAGCCCATCTGATCATCGTCAACCAGACCCCCACGTACATCGATGATCATGCCGATATAGTATTAAGAGTAGATGTGGCTGAGATAATTCCCCGCATCGCAGAGGAGGTTCTTGGTGAGTAAGTTAGACCAAACCACGCTTCTGGAGCGTTACCAGCGTCTGGCAGAGATTTCACGCGATCTGGCCTCCACGCTTGATCTGAATGCCTTGCTAGATCGCATCGTCCACGCGGCTGCTGACCTCTCCGACGCGGAAGCAGCTTCGATTCTGCTCTATGACGGGAATAAACAAGAGCTCTATTTCGAATCTGCAACCAATCTGGCAGAACCGATCATGCGGGGGTTAGTGGTACCGGTTGAAGGTAGTATTGCTGGTTGGATCGTCTATCATCGAAAACCTTTGATCATTTCCGATACACAAAAGGATCCGAGGCATTTCGGAAATATCGCCAAACTAACCAACGTGACCACCAACTCGATGCTTGCGGTACCGCTTATCGCCAAAGACAAGGTCGTCGGCGTTTTGGAAGCCATTAATAAACGCCACGACCAATTTAATGGGGAAGATCAGGATGTTTTGATGGCCTTAAGCGCTCAAGCTGCCGTTGCGATCGAGAATGCTCGACTTTTCCACCAGTCCGATCTAATCGCAGAGATGGTACATGAATTGCGCACCCCCCTGGCCTCATTAAACACAGCAACCCACCTTCTTACCCGTGAAGATGTCCCTTTGGAAAATCGTCGTAGGATTTCGGACCTGATTTACACCGAAACCAAAAGGCTCACTGACATGACCTCGGCTTTCTTGGATCTTGCCCGACTTGAATCAGGAAGGACACGCTTTAATCCGAAAGAAATTGATGCCCATATTTTATTAGAGGAATGCATCGGCGTGATGCGTGATAAGGCCAATGAGAGCAACCTGACACTCGAACTTAACCTTCCTGATGACCTCCCACCGCTGAAAGTGGATCGAGATAAGATCAAACAGGTGTTGATTAATTTACTGAGCAATGCCATCAAATATAACCGCTCCGGTGGTCGCATCAGCGTTAGTGCCAGAGTAGAGCAAAGCGCGATGGTCTTTTCTGTATCTGATACAGGGTATGGAATTAAACCAGAGGATCTAGCGCACCTGTTCGAGAAATTTTACCGGGTGCGTTCTACTGAAAATATTGCCCGAGGTACTGGCCTGGGTTTGGCGATTAGTAAACGCATTATCGAAGTGCATGGAGGCAATATTCATGTGGAAAGTGAGGTTGGGGTAGGAACTAGCTTCCATGTTTACTTGCCATTAAAGATTGGGTCAGATAAAGTGCTTTGAGAGTCTCCTTCAAGCCAGCAATTACCCAGCTGAGTTTAATCCCCATCCCGCAAAGGAAGGGGATATTTTTCATAAGCAATAGGTTGTACCCCCCAGATTATCCGGGGATATCCGGATTTTCCTCATGACCCACGCCTGGCTTAGTTTCCTCTGTAGCAACCTTTGGTTGACCCAGCGTTCGCTTATAAATACGCATAGCTCCCTCGGCTGGCTCGATGCGTGATCCTTGGTGGCGAGCGAACACCTGAATAAACTCAGCGCCAAAGAAGAAGATCTGGGCGGAATAATAAATCCACAGCAAGGTAATCACCAGGGAACCCGCTGCGCCAAAAGCGGAACTAACACTGCTCCTGCTCAGGTAAAGACCGATCAAAAATTTTCCGATAGTGAATAGCACGGCTGTCACGAACGATCCAACCCAGACATCCTTCCAGCGGACTTTAGCGTCAGGAAGTGTTTTGAAAATCACGGCAAAGAGTAATGTGATCAAAACGATTGAGGCAAGGAACTCGACCCATTGCCAGATGATCGCAGCCGGTAGTAAGAGGTTGAAATCTTGAGTTATTGTGCTCAGAAGGGTGCTCAAAACCACCAAAATAAGCAAAAGAAAACCTGTTCCCACCACCATCGCGAATGATAATAAGCGGCTCTTGATGATAAATAATAGGCCACCTCCTGGCCTGGGTCGTACTTCCCAAATTATATTTAGAGATTGCTGTATATGAATAAATAGACCAGAAGCCCCCAAAATCAGTGTCATCAGTCCAACGATGGTTGTGATCGTGCTGGTTCTCAATAGGCTATTGTAATTGATTAAATTCTGAATGGTTTTAGCTGCCTCTGCACCAACAAATCTCTGGATCTGTAAGAAAAGTTCACTTCTTACGGTTGCACGACTACCCAATATCATTCCGGCAATGCCGATGGCGATTATTAGCAATGGTGCGAGTGAAAAAATTGTGTAGTATGCCAATGCAGCTGCCAGGCTGGAGGCATTATCTTCAGACCACTCTTTATGAATTTCTTTGCTCAGGGAAATAATGATTTTAGGATCTATCATTGCATATCAAAGATTCTCTCATCTCCCCAACAAACCATCTCCATCAGAAATCAATGCTGTAAATTTGCCAACAAGGATCATATAAGCGAGAGCAAAGGTTTAGCGCGGCCCTTTCCGCCCAAATTGGCGCTCGAGCAAATCTACCGATAGGTAGATCATGGTAGGGCGACCGTGTGGGCACGTACGCGGAGATTGGCAGGCTTCCAGATCGCTGAGTAAAGCACGTTGTTCCTCTGTGGATAGCACCTGCCCGGCTTTGATCGCTGACCGCTTGCAAACGCGGGCGATAATCCTCGCCTCCACCTCGGCTTCTAGCGGAGTCTCGTCTTCCTCAAAATCCTCAACCAGCACGCGCAACGCCCCGGCAGGATCGCTGCCCTGCAGTAAAGCCGGAATAGCGCGTATCAAATATGTGTTCGATCCAAACAGCTCTACTTGGAAACCTAATTGCTCCAAAAGCGCTAATTGCTCTCCAATTAAACGCCCCGACTGTGGTGGAAAATCGACTACCACTGGTTCTAGTAGAGTCTGAGAGGGGATTTGATCACTCCTTTGAGCCATAAAGCGCTCGAAGAGGATGCGTTCATGGGCTGCATGTTGGTCGATCAGGTACAAGCCATCAGGTCCCTCAGCAACCAGATATGCAGCTGCTATCTGTCCAACCAGGCGAAGTAGACCCACGTGCGCAGTCGATAGGTCCAATCTAGAATCAGTTTTGCCGTCCGTCTGTAAATCGCCTTGTTCACCGGCTTGTTCAGTTCCGGCCGGCGTTTGCCAGACCGCTCCAGTGAAGGCAGACCTAAACCCCTCATGCTGGATCCAATCCAATCCGGTGTTTAACTCTGGGATAGGCGTATAGGCCAGTAAAGCTCGCCTGACTGCCCGGTGCACCCCGCTGAAGACCCCGTCCTTCTCCCTAAAACGTACTTCACCTTTGGCAGGATGAACGTTGACATCTACCGTTTCGGGAGGCAGGTTTAAGAACAGAACCGCGATAGGGTAGCGTCCAACCATCAACAGGGTATGGTAAGCTCGCAAGAGAGCCGTGGTGAGGGTGACATCTTGTATCCATCGTCCATTTACAAAGAAAGTAATCTCTCGCCGGTTAGACCGCGTCAAAGATGTCGGGCTGATAAAACCAGTCACATTCAAATCATCAAATTCGGCTACAACTTCGAGCATCTGCCGGGCTATCTCTACCCCATGCAGTGCTGCCAGGACTTCGCGACGGTTTCCGTTGCCGTTGCTCAGCAAAGATCGCCGACTTTCCTGACGTATATTAAAGCGGATATCTGGATAAGCCAAGGCATAGCGCGTCACCAGCTCATCGATGTGACGGCGCTCGGTTGTATCCGTTTTTAGGAACTTCAAACGCGCCGGGACATTAAAAAAAAGATCTTCCACACGAGCCGTAGTGCCTGTTGGTGCCCCTACAGGTTCTACAGACTTGATACGACCAGCCTCCAGCGTTAAGCGTGCCCCCATCTCAGCTGCAGCTATGCGGGAGGTAAGAGTCAATCGCGCCACCGATCCAATTGAAGCCAGGGCTTCTCCACGAAATCCTAGAGTCGAAATCTTGAAAAGGTCTGCACTGCTGGATAATTTGCTGGTCGCATGCCTCGAAACGGCGATCGATAACTCTTCGGCAGGGATGCCGTTGCCGTTATCCACGACCTCGATCAAGTTCTTACCAGCCCCTTCCACCTGGATGGCGATTTCGTCCGCACCAGCGTCGATGGAGTTCTCCATCAGTTCTTTAACCACTGAAGCAGGGCGTTCAACTACTTCTCCAGCAGCTATTTGCGAAGCAACCTCATCAGGAAGAATTCGAATAGGCATAAAAGTATTATAAGTGATTAGAGACCAGCCAATACGATAAACTTCAAATATTCTAATCCCCGTTCTGATTCAATCCATGGATCATTTCCACTTATTGGGGCTTTTATTTCCCCTACATGACTTTTCCTTTACCTGTATAATTGCCCCGCATGTCATTCACAACACTCTTCTTCGATGTAGACGATACCCTCTACCCTGCTACTGCTGGGCTTTGGGAAGCAATTCGCGACCGCATGAGTGAGTTTATGCACGAACGGCTCAACCTCTCGCCTCAAGAAATCCCCATGCTCCGTCGGAGCTACTTCGAGAAGTATGGAACAACTCTGCGGGGGTTACAGATCCATTACCACATCGACCCTGATGATTATTTAACCTATGTGCACGATCTGCATCTAGAAAGCTTCCTCAAACCCGATCCAGTGCTGCGTTCCCTCTTACTCAGTCTCCCGCAAAACAAGTGGATTTTCACCAATGCTGACGAACAACATGCCAGGCGTGTAATAGAAACCTTAGGATTAAGCCATTGTTTTGTGGGTATCGTCGATGTAAGAGCAATGGACTATCACTGTAAACCTGAGGTCGAGGCTTATCGGCTTGCTATGGACTTCGCCGGAGAGACTGAACCCCATAATTGTGTACTCTTCGATGACTCCGCCCGCAATCTCGCCCCTGCCCTTGATTTAGGCTTTTTTACCATACTAGTAGGTACAAACCAACCAAACAAAGCTGCCAACAAAACTATCCCGAATCTGAAAGATCTGCCAAAAAAGATGCCCCAGCTGTGGTCGAATAGTTAAGATAAAGCTTGGTACCGGACGCTACGCTTCAATTCGAGGAAAACTGGAATGGACGTTGAAAAACTTGCCCTGGTTTTATGTATCACAGTCCTCTTGGTTGTCAGCATCAATGCTGCTCTTTATGTTTCTCTCCGCAACCACAAAACCGTTGGGCAGATCGAATTGATCCATAAGGCTGCCAGGCGCGCCCGTCGTCCATGGGGGGAGGAAGAGGATGCCATGAAAGAGCTATCTCAGCGAGTCGCAGCTCTCAAAAGCGACCCGGAATTTAACGATGTGGGTGTTGGCAACCAGGCTGAGAAAGAATAACCCATGGACAAACGAATCTCCATTGAAGAAGCTGCTGCTATGGTGCCATCCGGTTGTGTGCTAGCTTTAGGCGGTCTAACGCTTTATAGGCGCCCAATGGCTTTTGTGCGGGCTCTGATTAATCGCTATCAAGTGAATGGTGAGCCAAATAATCTAACTCTTCTGGCTTTCACGGCTGGGCTTGAAAGCGATTGGCTGGTTGGTACTGGGATGATTTCGCGGGTGCGCTCTTGTTACTTCGGATTGGAAATTTTTGGCTTGGCCCCCATGTTCACTTACTACGCCAATCGCGGCGCGATTGAAATAATTGAGGAAACCGAAGCCAGTTTAGCCTTGGGTTTACGCGCCTGCCTGGCTGGAATAGGCTTTATGCCAGGGCGCGCTTGGCAAGGTACTGACCTGCTCAAACTACGCCCCGATGTGCTCACCGTGCGTGATCCTTATAACGGGGAGGTACTTACTGCCTTTCCTGCCATCTACCCTGATGTTGCCATCATTCACGCCTTACAGGCTGATCCTGCAGGAAATGCATTGATCGGGGATAACAAAGGAATCGACGAAGAGCTCTCACTAGCTGCAGAAACCGTTATCATCACAACGGAAGAAATCGTACCTGCGCTTGACAAAGCCGATCTGGTATCCCCTTGCGTCCATGCTGTGGTTCTGGCACCTGACGGTGCAATGCCCACTTCCTGCCATCCTCTTTATCCCATCAATGGGGAAAATCTACTGGCTTATACAGAACAGGTCAGTGACCCTCAATCCTTCCAGGAGTACATGGATTCGCTCGCACCTTAGCGAATACGCCAAGGATTAACCTTGACCGACTTCCACATAGCCACCTGAGATCAACTAGCCAACCTATCTCTCTAATTCTGATCTTTCATTTGCATTGGTCTTATCTTTTTCTAATCAATTTGTGGTAATCTTTGTTTAAACTAATCTGGGCTTTATTTAATTCTTTAGTAGTTACGCAGTTCAGGGGAAAATCGGGGTGTTTGGGCGGGCGTTGCCCGCCCAAACACCCCATCCTCCCACTAACTGCATAAGGCCTATTCTCAAGACTCTGAGTCTAATAAATACAATTGCCCACCCACTTATCAGCTCCAAGACCTTGAAATCCAGTGATAATCCCATATCTGGGGTCTATCAAAAAAACAGAGAAATTTTATTTAAGGTTTAAAGGTCGATATTTTTCGAATGTGCAATAGGAGATTGTTATGAGGTCAAAAGGTATGCTCTATTTCACCGGAGGAGTGATCGCTTTAATTCTCCTGGCGAGTACTTGTGCGACCGGATATTTCGTCGGGCACACTGTTCTACCCAATAATCAATCCAGTGGTGATACCTCCTCGCTTCTTCAAGTCACCCCAAACGAAGCCGATCTCTCCACCACAGCTAGTAACCCGGACGATTTAAAGCAACTTTTTAACCCCTTCTGGCAATCCTGGCAGATCGTCCATGATCAATATGTCGATCAACCTGTCGACGACGAAGCTTTGATGCAAGGCGCAATTCGCGGTATGCTAGAATCCCTCGGCGATCCCCACACATCCTATATGGATTCATTTCAATTCAACCAGGCCAATATCCCCTTAGATGGAGAGTATGAAGGCATAGGTGCCTGGGTAGATCCAACTGGCCAATATCTGACGATTGTCAGCCCTATGCCGGGTTCTCCGGCTGAAAAAGTCGGCCTCAAACCAGGAGATCAAATTATTGCAATTGATGGTCAAGATATGAACGGCGTTGATGGCGAACTTGTCATCCGGCAGGTGCTTGGACCAGCAGGGACGACTGTCAAATTAACTATAAATCGAGAAGGTCTCTCAGAGCCATTTGATGTTGATGTGATTCGCGCCAACATCATAGTGCCCAGTACAGATAGTAAAATGCTTGAGGGGAATATCGCCTATGTGCACCTTCTTACTTTTGGGGACAAATCAACTTCTGAATTACGCCAAGCACTCAAAGATCTATTGGCTCAGGAACCCGTCGGTTTGATCTTTGACTTACGCAATAATGGCGGTGGCGCCTTGAAAACTGCCATTGAGGTTGCCTCAGAGTTCGTAGGAGATGGCGTCATCATGTACGAGGAATACGGTAACGACACACGTGACACCTATTCCGCCATTAAAGGCGGCCTAGCGACCCAGGTACCTTTAATCGTGCTTATTAACGAAGGCACAGCCTCTGCCTCAGAGATTGTCGCCGGGGCGATTCAAGATCATGGTCGCGGCCCTTTAGTAGGCACTACCTCATTCGGAAAAGGCTCTGTCCAGAATTGGATTCCTCTCAAGGATGACCAAGGGGCAATCCGTGTCACGATCGCCCGCTGGCTCACACCGGACGGGCGCACCATCCACGAAATCGGCTTACAACCCGATGTGGTTGTCGAACTAACCGATGAGGACATCCAGGCTGGCAAAGACCCGCAATTGGATAAAGCTATCGAATTAATTACGCAATAATGAATTATAAGCATACAGGAGTAAAATCCTGTATATTATTGGAAATGCACATTCTGAGGTGAAACATGGGATTTTTTCTTAATCCATACTACATAATCTTTATGGCACCAGCCTTCATTCTGATGATGGTGGTGCAATGGTATGTCAATTCCGCTTACCAAAAATGGAGTAAAGTGCCTGCTCTTAGCCGTCTTTCCGGCGCACAGGCTGCGGAACGGTTGATCAACACCGGTGGGCTCTACGAAGTTAGAGTAGAGGGCGTCTCTGGAAAGCTGACCGACCATTATGACCCGCGTGATAAAGTCTTACATCTTTCTCAGGGCGTATATCAAGGACAATCGGTGGCAGCCTTGGCCATTGCTGCTCACGAGCTCGGCCATGCCTTGCAGGACAAAGAAGGCTATCTGCCTCTGAGATTCCGTGCTGCGCTGGTACCCGCCGTAAACGTCGGCTCGTATCTGGGTTGGATCCTCATCATTCTCGGCCTGGTTATCGGACTAACCCAATTAGCCTGGTTAGGAGTGTTTGTGTTTGCTGGTGGAGCGATGTTTGCCTTGGCAACTTTACCAGTCGAGCTGAACGCCTCCGCCCGCGCCAAGCGTTTGCTCGTGGAAACCGGTTTGATCAGGGGTCCCGATGAGCAGCGTGGAGTCAACCACGTACTCAATGCCGCAGCGCTGACATATGTGGCAGCTCTTGTGACAGCTATCCTCCAATTACTTTATTACGTAACGCTTGTAATGGGTATGGGCGGCCGTCGCAGGCGCTAACCGATCTTCACCGATCGTTTTATCTCTGCTCCGAGATTTATTAGATTCAGCGTCATTTACAGAAAGACAAATCTTTCTCGAAATTTCATCAGGTCTAATCTATGGCGTGGCGTAAAGTCATTTATGCAGCAGTGCTCATCTTAGTCGCAGCCATATCTGCCTTGAGCGGTGCATTGGCTGGAGGCATCGCAGTATTCAAAGCCACCAGGCAAAGCAACTCAGCACCGGTTTCTGTCTCCCAACCCATCCCATTGGAGCTTAAAACCGTTCAGGTTTCCTCTACCGAAATAGAAACCGCTATAACCAAAGCTGTTGCGGCGGTTGGTCCGGCAGTCGTGACGGTGGAAAGCACTCTCCCTGGGGAGGTCACACTTCTTGGCCGGGTTCCAGACCAGACCGTAAAAGGTAGCGGCGTCATCATCTCTACGGAAGGTTATATATTGACAAACAACCATGTCGTGGAGGGTGCCAAGGAAGTTGTTGTCTATACGGCTGATGGCACAAAACTACCCGCGGAAGTAGTCGGTACCGACGTATTCGGCGACCTGGCAGTTTTGAGGAGCACGGGCGAAATACCTGCCGTAGCCACTTTGGGGAATTCTGATGCCCTCAAACCGGGAGAAACCGTAATAGCTATTGGTTCGCCATTGGGAGATTTTGTAAACACAGTCACAGTGGGGGTGGTGAGTGCCGTTGGCCGGGTTATTGATACTGACCAAGGTTACCAAATGGAGGACTTGATTCAGACCGATGCAGCCATAAACCAGGGTAATTCCGGTGGCCCATTGGTAAATTTAGCGGGAGAGGTCATCGGCATAAACACGCTCATCGTGCGAGGAAGTGGTTTTGGGAGCGCAGTCGCCGAAGGCTTGGGTTTTGCGATCCCCACCAATACTGCGCGGGTTGTCGCCGAACAAATCATTAAACAAGGATACGTAGCCAGACCTTATCTGGGAATCCGTTGGCAACCGGTTACACCTCGGTTAGCCCAAGCCTATCAACTGCCTGTGGAGTGGGGCGCCTATATTTTCGATATCTCCTCGGGGAGTCCTGCTGCCAAAGTAGACTTTCGTAAGGGCGACATTATCACCCGGATCGGGGAGATCCCCCTAGATGAAAACCACTCATTCACCAATGCCCTGTTTACCTATGCCCCCGGAGATACGGTACAGATTGAGGTCATCAGAGAAAGTCAACTCCGCGAGGTACAAGTCACTCTAGGGGAAACAAGAACTGGGAATTAATCCGGGATTTGGCATCGCAACCAAATTCCTAAGACTTCTTGTCCAATTCTCCCTAAATATGGCGATTCAGGAATTGGGACTATTTGGCTCGAGTTTGAGAAAGTCTCTTTTTAGGTGGGAATGATTAGATTATCAAAACCATGTGATCTTATACATTCAGATATACATTATTGAAGGATTCCTCTGGGTGTTTTTATGGTAGAAGCCAGCCTAAAACACCCAGGAGACCTCTACTTGCGTAACGTATAACAATTTTGATCAAGCTTTTGCCAAGGATTGTGTATAATCCCAGGCATGCGTAAATTCATCTTTGCACTGATCTTGCTATTCGGGGTAATTTTCATCATAGGTCGGCTAGCAGAGTTGCAAGCCATCATTGACACCCTCCAAAGTGGCGATTGGCGCTTTGTAATTTTGGCATTAGCGGTCCAAGCTATATGGATGCTCAATGTGACGGCTTCATACCGGACAATTTTTAAAGCCCTTGGACTTGAAGAAACCTTTTCAAAGCTTTTGGTAATATCAACCGCGGCAAACTTTGTGAACGTCGTAGCCCCTTCGGCTGGGATCGGCGGAGTGGCTGTATTTGTCTCCGAAGCCAGGCGTCAGAGTTATTCTACTGCGCGAGCCACGTTGGCTGGTGCCCTCTACGTGCTTTTTGACTACGCCGGCTTTTTAGTTGTTTTAGCATTGGGTATGCTCGTTCTCTTTCGGCGCAATAACGTTACCCCGGCTGAAATAATCGCTACAGGGGTTTTGGTGCTGGTAGCCGGGATACTTGCAACCTTGCTCTACTTAGGCATGCGCTCTGCTGATGGGTTGGGCAGTGCCTTGGGATGGATGGCACATGTAGTTAATCGTTTATTGCATCCTTTTATTCGTAGAGAGTATCTATCTGAAATACGAGCCCATGAATTCGCCTTGGATGCTGCCCAGGGCTTGGTAGAAGTACATCACAGCCCTGAGAACTTGTTAAGACCTGCCATACTTGCCTTGAGTAACAAAGGGTTGTTAATATCCGTTCTATTGTTAATGTTTATGGCTTTCCAAGTCCCGGTCTCTGTGGGGACATTAATCGCTAGCTTTAGTATTGGTTATTTATTCTTTATTGTTTCACCAACCCCCTCCGGCATTGGGATTGTCGAGGGTGTCATGACACTCGCGATGAGTTCGATGTACATCCCTCTCGGAGCTGCTGCTGTGATTGCTCTGGCTTATCGGGGTATAACCTTCTGGATACCATTGACCTTCGGTGGTATCGCCTTACGCATCTTGCATCATCGACAATTACCAAGTTGAAAGATTTATCTGGGAGAGTGGGCAGGATTCACCCGCCCCCCAGAGATCTCTCTCTGCGTCTGACCTAATCGGGGCCGAGGAATATAAAATTTTCTATGATAAATGATGAAAACGGAACTGGTGGTGTCGTATTACGCCGCACACCCGAATACAAACCACCTCGCTCCCTACGAACCTGGCTAATCGGTCGTCCTCTGCTAACCGCCGATGCCCCTCATCAGACGATTGGCAAAGCGATTGGTCTGGCCGTATTCGCCTCAGATGCACTTTCATCAACTGCCTATGCCACCCAGGAAATTCTAGTAATCCTGGCAGCTGCCGGCACTTTGGCGTTTAGTTACGCCTTTCCAATATCAATCGCCATCGTGATTCTCTTAGCGGCTGTCACCATCTCTTACCAACAAACTATCCATGCATATCCTGGTGGTGGAGGTGCTTATATCGTCGCCCGAGATAACCTGGGTGAACTCCCCGCTCAATCGGCTGGCGCTGCATTGCTCACGGATTACATCTTGACCGTAGCGGTATCCGTCTCTTCAGGCGTTGCACAACTCATTTCTGCTTTCCCAGCCATTTCGGACTATAAAGTGCCCTTGGCGGTGGGATTGGTCCTTTTCATCATGATGATCAATCTTCGCGGAGTGAAGGAATCGGGAGCCATTTTCGCCCTACCCACATTCTTTTTCGTTGGGATGATGTTCCTTACAGTAGGGATAGGATTATCTAAATACCTCCTGGGTTCGTTAGAGCCTGTGGTGAACCCCCCTCTATCAGAAATTGGTGCTAACCTAGCCCCAATCACCGCTTTTCTGATACTGCATGCATTTTCGAGTGGAACTGCCGCTCTTACGGGTGTGGAAGCCATCTCAAATGGTATCACTGCATTTAAAGAACCGCGCAGCCACAACGCCGGCATTACCTTGATTTGGATGTCAATTATTCTGGGAACGCTTTTCTTAGGGATTACTTTTCTGGTTGGTCCAATTAAGGCAATCCCCTCCGAATCTGAAACGATCATTTCTCAGCTCGCTCGCACCGTCTATGATAGCCGCGGAATTTTGTATTTAGCTACCATGGGAGCAACCACGGTTATTCTGATCATGGCAGCCAATACCTCTTTCGCTGATTTTCCCCGTCTGAGCGCTCTCTTAGCTGCCGATGGCTTTTTACCCCGCCAGCTGGCCTTTCGTGGAAGCCGCCTGGTTTATTCTCGAGGCATCGCATCTTTATCCTTGTTAGCCTGCCTGTTGATCATCGTTTTTCACGCCAGTGTCACGCTTTTGATTCCTCTTTACGCGATTGGAGTTTTCCTTTCTTTCACACTATCTCAGATCGGAATGTCCCACCGTTGGTGGAAGGTCGGTCACCTTTCTCCGGGGCAGGTACTCAAAGAACGCGGCTCGACCTTAAGCTACCAAAACGGTTGGCAGCTAAAACTCATCATAAACGG
This sequence comes from Anaerolineales bacterium, assembly GCA_034430155.1. GTDB lineage: Bacteria > Chloroflexota > Anaerolineae > Anaerolineales > UBA4823 > DAOUET01. Next base: position 43,780 of record DAOUET010000080.1, on the reverse strand, counting down.
GTTTGGTGCTGTCTGTACCTTTACCGTTATGATGGTCTTTGCTATCACAAAATTTATCCATGGGGCTTGGATTGTGCTTTTACTGATCCCGCTTCTGGTCACATTATTTTCCGCTATCCATCGCCATTACCGTAATCTGGCGGCCCTGCTTTCATTGGATCAATATGGGGCGCCCCCATCTGTCGCCCGCCATCGCGTCCTCTTACCCATCAGTGGGGTTCACCGCGGCTCGCTGGCTGCTTTACGTTATGCCAGAACGCTTTCCGACGATATCACCGCAGTCCATGTCTCGATGGATCCTGAAGAAGCCGAAAAAGTACGCCTAAAATGGGAGACTTGGGGAGAAGGTGTTCGCTTGGTTATTTTGGAATCACCATACCGTCTTTTAGTAGAGCCTTTGCTCGAGTACATCGAGGAGATCGCCTCTCAACGGCAACCGAATGAAGTAATTACCATCGTCGTACCCCAATTTGTACCCCACAGCCAGGTTACAAACTTACTGCATACTCAAACTGCTTTTATTTTACGTCTCGCCCTGTTATTCAAGCGAGGCATCGTGATTACAGACGTCCCGTACCATGTCGAATAGATCTCTCGAGCGAACAATGCATTGATATCTGCCCAGATTTTGAATGAATGCATTGAAGCGAGAAGACCAGAAGGGGTCCTAAAGATGTACATTATTATCGTAGGTTGTGGTCGCGTCGGTTCGGAATTGGCTTTTCGACTTTTCCAAAAGGGTCACCAGCTAGCTGTCATCGACCATATCGCTGCTTCCTTCGAAAATTTGCACCATGATTTTCGGGGACGCACCGTTGAAGGAGAAGCTCTCAACCAGGATGTTCTCCTGCGCGCCGGCATCAAACAAGCAGATGGTTTGGCAGTGGTAACCAATTCTGACACACTCAACGCTGTAGTTGGACATATCGGGAAAGTTGCCTTCCAGGTACCCAATGTGATCGTGCGCAATTACGATCCACATTTACGTCCAATGCACGAGATCTTTGGAGTGCAAATTGTCAGTTCCAGTTCCTGGGGGGCACAACGCATGGAAGAACTGATCTCTCAAGCTGACTTACGCACCGTCTTTTCTGCTGGTAATGGGGAGGTGGAAATCTACGAATATATCGTCCCCCCTTCTTGGGATGGTCGCCGACTAGATGACATTCTTCCAGGCCTAGAATGTGTCCCGGTCGCTCTTACTCGCGCGGGCCATTCTCATCTCCCAAATGGTGCTACGATTGTGGAGAAAGGGGATATCCTCCACTTTAGCGCCACCCTGGATGGCATTAGAGCCCTCCGGCAGAAGATTATCCCATTTCAGGAGAATTGATATGTTTGTATTAATTGCCGGTGGTGGACGGACCGGAACTCAGCTGGCCTCATTATTAGTCCAGCAAAATCACAAGGTCCATCTCATTGAGGATCGCCCAGAGCTGCTGAGGCGCTTACACCATGAGCTTCCTACCGAGGTAGTGTACGAAGGGCAGGCTATTGATCTACAGGTTCTTGAACATGCTGGTGCTCAAGGAGCTCAAGTGCTGGCAGCCTGCACAAGCATTGATGCCGATAACCTTGCCATTTGCTTTCTGGCTCGAACTTACTTCCATATCCCTCGCATCATAGCCCGCATCAATAATCCCCGTAATGCCTGGCTTTTCGACGATAAATTTCACGTGGATGTTGCCTTAAACCAGGCAGAGATCTTAGCCAGCTTGATAGAAGAAGAGATGTCTCTAGGAGATATGATAACACTCCTCAAGCTGCGTCGTGGTGAATATGCGTTAGTAGAGGAAAAAATTCCTCCGGATGCGAAAGCGATCGGCATCGCCATCAAGGATCTTGTTCTACCGCAGCAGTGTGTGATAGCCGCCATAATTCGCGAAGGTAAGGTAGTTGTTCCTCGTGGGATAACCACCATAGAGGCCGGTGATGAGATTCTGGCCATAACAGACCATCATGGCGCCGAGCAATTGGCGATATTGTTCGCACCTACAATGGGATGATCCAGATTGCCCGGCTTAGAATTTGCAATGACATATAACACGGCTGATTTGACCAATCTTTAACATTCGGGTATAATCAGACCTTGTCTCGAATACCAATAACCCTTCTTCCCGGAAGCTTTAGATCCCCAATCTTAAACTTCCCGGAAGGGGGGTCAAAGACCAATATTAGGAAGTATCATGCCGAAACGAACCTATCAACCTAAAGTCCGCCGTCGATTGCGCGTGCATGGCTTTCGAGCGCGCATGTCGTCAGCCAAAGGTCGACAAGTATTGAAAAATCGTCGCCAAAAGGGTCGTTATCGCTTGACTGTGGTGAAAAACAATCACGTCAAGCGGACCAATTGGAAGAGTTAGAAAGGAACTCTCTGGCGGGTTTTCCGGTCCAGACCTACCTGATAGAAAATCCCCTCATCCCAAGCTTTGTTATTGTTTAACAAGATTGCATGCGTTGCCAGTTGCGGAAAAAATACCTTAGCCCGAAGGCAATCAGGTGAAGCGCAGGTTCCGCCTGACAAGATCATCGGATTTCAAGCGGGTGCGGCGATTCGGAAAATCTTATTCGCACCCGCTTATCGTATTGATCGCAATGCCAAACCTTCTGGGGATATCGCGATTTGCCGTCGCCGCTGGGCGTTCATTGGGGAAAGCCGTTCAAAGAAATCGAGCAAAACGCCTCCTACGGGAAGCGCTTCGTCCCCTTATTCCCGCGATCGCAACCGGGTGGGATGTAATCCTCCTGGCTCGCCAGCCGATATCCACCTCAAACCTCTCAATGATCCAGGAAGCGTTATTAGTCTTGCTGGATCGGGCTCGTCTATTGAATAAAACTAATGGCAACTGAATATCATCTTCATCAGGATCATACAAAAGAACCAAAACTACGGGATTTACCATTACATTTGAAAAACATCCCGCGATATCTGCTCTTGACCCTCATCAGGACTTACCAGATGACTATTTCACGCACCCTACCAGCAAATACATGCCGTTTTTATCCCAGCTGTTCACATTATGGCTATCAGGCAGTTTATAAGTATGGGGTAATCAAAGGTGGCTGGATGGCTGCCTGGCGCGTCTTGCGCTGCAACCCATTTAGCCCAGGTGGATTTGACCCCGTACCTTAGAGACCTAAATGAAATCAAAATATATTTTAATCACATCTTTTTTGTTGATACTCGGCAACGCCTTAACCGCCTGCACTGGAGGCTCCTTCGCTGCCACCAGCTGGCCCGGGCTCACAGTAGCCAGCAACACCGCCTATTTGGCTTACAACACCCAGCTTTATGCCTTCCAAACTTCCAACGGAAGCGAGCAGTGGCATTACCCCGATAAACCTGATAACAAGATATCTTTCTATGCCACCCCCGCCATCACCTCAGATGGACAACTTATTGTCGGTGGATTCAACAATGTGCTTTATAGCTTGAACCCGTCATCCGGTCAGTTAAATTGGCAATTTAGTGATGCCAAGAACCGCTATATCGGTGGCGCGCTTGTCACTGATCAGGGTATTTACGCTCCCAATGCTGATAAGAATTTATATGCCCTTGATCTGAAAGGTGCCCTGCTCTGGACATTTACCGCCAAAGATCCCAATTGGGCACAACCGGCTTTAGGCAATCAGTGTCATTGCATTTATCTAACTTCGATGGATCACTATCTCTATGCTATCAATATCGAAAACGGATCTTTGCTGTGGCAATCGCAAGATTTGGATGGAGCCATAGTTGGCACACCTGCTGTGAGCGAAAAGGGTGTGGTTTATGTAGGAACCTTTGCCAGCGATATGGTGGCACTAAATGCCCAGGATGGCTCACAGCTCTGGAGAACCCCTGTTGATGGTTGGGTCTGGTCTGGACCTGCCCTGGACAATGACAAGCTTTACTTTGGAGATCTGAACGGTAATTTTTATGCGCTTAATTCTGCTGACGGCAAGATGCTCTGGCAACTCAAACCCGATCAGTTAGATGGTTCAATTTCGGGAACACCCCTTGTCATTGATAACAACATATACATTACGACCCAATCCGGAACGGTTTATGCCCTGGATACAGACGGGAAAATTCAATGGCAACAAACAGTCGGAGGAAAATTATACGGACCCCCGTTATCTGCAGGCGACTTGATCATGGTTGCGCCTAATGAGACGGATAACATATTAGTTGCACTGACAAAATCCGGAACACAGCAATGGGCTTTCAATCCCAACCCGAAAAAATAAGATGAAGAAATGGGTTTGTCTCGATGGCAAGCAGGTTATCGATACAAAGCTTTTCGGGTCGGAGATAATCAATCCTTTAGAAGAAGAATGAGCCTCGGGCCAATCGCAAAAAAGAGATTAACCTAATCGATCAAAAATACACGGAAGACAACTTATGTGGAACACTTTAATCTTAGATCCCATGATCAACAGCCTGCTATGGATATACAGCGTCCTTTGGCAGAACTTTGGGCTATCAATTATCATCTTCACCATTTTAGTGAGATTGATCACCTACCCACTTACAGCCCAACAAATGAAAAGCACCCACGCCATGCAGGAGATGCAAAAGTCCAAAAAATGGCAGGATATTCAAAAGAAACATAAAAATGATCGTGAGAAATTAGCCCAGGAGCAGATGAAACTCTATCAAGAGATGGGCGTCAACCCTCTTGGCTCTTGCTTACCGACACTGATTCAGTTCCCCGTCATCATTGGACTTTATCAAGCCATAATTCGCGCTTTGGCGGTTACTCCAATCCAGCTATTAGATCTTTCCAGCCATATCTACCCCTTTATCACCGCGGCTGCATTGATCCCCTTGAACAATCGTTTCCTGTGGATGGATCTGAGTCTGCCCGAGAAGGATTTTGGTTTGGCAATTGCAGGGATCGGAATTCCAATCCTGGCGATTATTGTAGTGATCTCCACATATGTGCAATCAAAATTGATGACTCCGCCCACGACCGGCGACCAGGGTTCTCAAATGACCCAGGCGATGAACTTATACATGCCCTTATTTATGGGCTATCTCGCCTATACTTTTTCCTCTGGTCTAGCCTTGTACTTTGTTGCCAGCAATATCGTCGGTATTCTGCAATATGCCGCTATGGGTAAACTAAATTGGAGTAATCTTATACCATTGAGGAAGAAAACTACCTGACCTTAACGGTCATATTTCTCGTATATTTACGGGTTTCGTCTGTATTTAATTCATCACCTATTTGAAACCATCCTTTTCGAGGCGAGTATGAGTGAAAAACGTGCAAGTTTAGAAATAATTGCTCCTACAGTGGATGAGGCTGTTGCGAAGGGTCTCACAGATTTGGGACTTTCTGAGGAAGCCGTGGAGATTGAAGTACTCGATGAAGGTAACCGGGGGATTTTTGGGCTAGGATCCCGCCAGGCACGCATCCGTCTGACCATCAAGAGTGGCTCGCGAGCGAAGCAAGCCAGATCTGATCACATCACCACCGAACCGCAAGCCCAATCCGCCGAAACCAAACCAGCGTCTCCAATCGAATCTACGGTAACATCCAATGAGGAAGAAGACTATGTGCTTACCATTGCTCGTGATACCGTCATCGAACTCCTTGAAAAAATGAAGGTAAAGGCGGAAGTTACTGCCGAATACGGTCAGGTTGACGATGCCAGGAATCGCATTCCCATACATGTTAATGTCAATGGCAATGACTTGAGCATTTTAATCGGGCGAAGAGCGGAAACTCTAAATGCCTTGCAATATATCACCGCCCTGATCGTTAGCAAAGAGATCGGTCGATCTATCCCCCTGATCGTAGACGTGCAGGGTTATCGCGCCAGGCGTGAGAGCCAGCTACGCCAGCTGGCTCGTCGCATGGCTGAACAGGCCATCAAGACCGGTCGCCGGCAGGTGCTGGAACCTATGCCTGCTAACGAGCGCCGGATAATCCACATCGAATTAAGGGATAATTCGCAAGTAACCACAGAAAGTATCGATGAAGAACCTCGCCGAAAAGTAACCATCATTCCGATAAGTTAGTTCTTTTAATTTTCTTCTTGATTTATGGCTGCGGCGCATGAAAGGCATTCCAGGGATTTTTTGTGCGTCGTTTGTCTTTCTTCAATCCAATCTTGTGTCATGTTCGCTGCCTGCCAGGATTCACTACACGGCAACGCTCTAACCCTTTATTCTAGTATAATCTTAATATGTACCTAAAACAACCGAATGATCCTATCGATTATTTAGTTATCGGCCATCTTGCAGTGGACCTCTCAAAAGATGGCTCCCATCTCGGAGGTACTGCTGCTTATGCCGCTCTTACAGCAAAAGCCTTGGGATTGCGGGTGGGTATCGTCACTTCTTGGGCCGAGGAGGTGACAACAGAACTTTTCCACGATATCCCCATTGTTAATTATCCCTCTCAGAAAAGTACCACATTTGAAAATATATATACTCCCGAAGGTCGCCTCCAATTCATTCACCACGTAGCTGAAAATCTTGACTTTTTCATGGTGCCAGAAATTTGGCGCAACGCTCCTATTATCCACCTGGGCCCTATAGTTCAGGAGGTGGCACCCGACTTAGTCCGTCATTTTCCAACTTCTTTAATTTGTATAACACCTCAAGGGTGGTTACGGGAATGGGACCAGGAGGGCAGAGTCACCCTGTGCGAGTGGCCCGAGGCAGCTTTCACCCTTGAACAAGCTGGGGCAGCAGTGATAAGCGTAGAAGATGTCGGGGAGGATGAAAAGCGGATTGAAGAGATGGCGGCATCCTGCCAGATTTTAGCAGTTACCGAAAATTCAAAAGGAGTGCGTCTCTATTGGCACGGCGACGTGCGTCGCTTCCCGGCCCCTTACACTCCCGAGAAGGATCCAACTGGAGCTGGTGACATTTTCGCCGCAGCTTTCTTCACACGCCTGTATACCACCCGCGATCCATGGGAGGCTGCTCGCTTCGCTACCCAACTGGCTTCTCTTTCCGTCAAACGCTCCGGTTTGCAAGCTGTACCTACTCAGAATGAGATCCAAGAGTGCATGGTTGAGGTTTATTGATTATGGGGAGAGTCTACACCTTGGCAAACCAAAAAGGCGGTGTTGGTAAAACCACTACCGCTATCAATCTTGGAGCCTATCTGGCTTACTACGGTCAGCGGGTTCTCTTGGTTGATATCGATCCTCAAGCAAATGCCACCTCCTGTCTGGGTGTAGATAAATCGACAGTGAAAGGCGGTACGTATCAACTGCTGATTGGTGCATCACCACCTTCAGCGCTCATCCTTCACAATCCTCGGCTCAAACTCTCTTTGCTTCCGGCTTCTCCTTCTTTAGCTGGGGCCGAAGTCGAATTAGTGAGCGAGTTGGCCCGTGAAGCGCGTCTGAAACAAGGCCTGGAAAAGATCGTTGATCGCTACGACTATATATTGGTAGATTGTCCCCCATCGCTTGGACTTCTTACTTTAAATGGCTTGGTAGCCGCCCATGACGGCGTCATTATCCCGGTGCAGTGCGAATATCTGCCTTTAGAGGGGCTGGGCCAGCTCACCCAAACTCTGGACCGAGTTCGAACAGTTCTGTTTGCTGGTTTGCGTGTACGTGGCGTGGTGCTGACCATGTTTGACGGTCGTACCAATTTGTCAAACGACGTCGTCAAGGAGGTTCGCAAGCATTTCCCGGAGCTGGTATTCGAGTCAATTATCCCTCGCAGTGTGCGGCTTGCCGAAGCACCATCCTATGGGCAACCCATAACGATATTTGCACCTAATTCACCTGGAGCAATTTCCTACGCCGCTTTGGCACGCGAAATCCTGGCGGGAGACGGCATCCATATTCCCGCCTTTCAAAATTGAACCTGAAATAATAACCGTTCTATTAACTTCAATTGGCGGACTTTATGGCTCGAAAAACCGGCCTTGGAAGAGGCCTAGATGCACTCATTCCTAAAAGAGAAGGCGAAATCCCCTCAAGTGGGGCAACCTCTATCCCGGTGGATAATATCTCTCCTAATCCCCGGCAACCTCGCATTCGGATTGATCAAGAAGAACTGGCCGAACTGGCCGTTTCCATTCAGGAACACGGCATTATCCAGCCGCTTATCGTAACGCCTGGCTCCCTCCCAGACAGCTATACCCTAATAGCCGGCGAACGTCGCTGGATGGCTGCTCGCCGGGCAGGTCTAAGGGAAGTACCCGCTATTGTACGGGAAGCCAGCGACCAGCAGCTGGTCGAACTGGCTTTAGTTGAAAACGTACAACGAGCTGATTTAAGCCCATTGGAAGCAGCCGAGGCTTATCGCCAGCTGTCAGAGGATTTCAGGCTCTCACATGAAGAGATCGCCGCTCGAGTTGGAAAGAGTCGCGTGGCTGTTACCAACACTTTGCGGTTGCTCAAACTCCCTCCTTCAGTGAAGCAATCCTTAACAGAAAACCGCATCACCGAAGGTCATGCTCGGGCGCTACTGAGTCTTCCTTCACCCGAATCCCAGAGCGCCGTTCTGAAATCCATCCTCAAGAGAGAACTCAGCGTGCGCCAGACGGAAGAATTGGTTCGCAATCTAACTGGTCAAAGACCAAGCACCCCTCCAAAACCGGTCCAGCCTCCTGAAATCCTGGCTCTGGAAGAACGCCTCAGGCAGCGTTTAGGTACCAGAGTAACCCTGAATCACAGGGCAAAAGGTGGTACCCTGGTGATCCACTATTACTCCGATGAAGAGCTGAATGCCTTAGTCGACCTGATCATGAGCGAAAAGTAGCCCGGGGAGTTCAAAATTTATGATACAAAAGGCAAGGGCGGATAATCAAATCCTGGCTGTAATCGATCAATAATAATCAAAAACCAATTAACATGCATATCTTCTTTAATGCTCGTATTTATACCTTTGATCAAGCACTACCGGTTGCTTCAGCGATGATTATCGATCGAGAACGAATCTTGGCAGTAGGCAACGACCAGGAGATTCTTTCTCAGTTTGGAGATCATCCGACCAAAAGCAATGCTGGTAGAAGTCATGATCTTGCTGGTCAGGCGCTGATCCCCGGATTAGTCGATGCCCACATTCACCTCAAGCAATATGCACTTGGATTGCATAGGATCGACTGTGAAACTTCTTCACGGGAGGAATGCCTGCACCGAGTTGCCGACCGAGCCCGATCTACCCCCGCTGGCGAATGGATTTTAGGTCATGGCTGGAATCATAACCAATGGCCGGAAGGGTATGGCAACCTGGCCGTTTTGGATGCCGTTTCACCACACCATCCCGTCTACTTGACAGCAAAATCGCTCCACGCCGCCTGGACAAACAGCCTAGCGCTACAACGAGCGAGTATAAGCGCCGATACCGACGATCTTCCGGGTGGCTGCATCCAGCGTGATGAGCAAGGCAATCCCACTGGTATTTTTTTTGAAAACGCCCTCCAGCTGGTCACATCCGCCATCCCGGAGCCCTCTCCCGGACAAGTCGCCCAAGCCATAAAAATAGCCCAAGCACATCTCTGGCAGATGGGTATTACCGGGGTGCACGATTTTGATCGCAGGTTGTGTTTCGCCGCCTTGCAAATCTTGCATGGTCATGGCGAACTTGGCCTGCGCGTGCTCAAGAGCATCCCTATCGAAGCCCTGCCTCATGCTGTCGAACTGGGGTTGCGTTCAGGTTTTGGGGACGATTTCTTACGGATAGGTTCGGTTAAGGCCTTCGCTGATGGAGCTTTAGGACCTCACACCGCTGCTATGCTGCAACCATATGAAGGTGAGCCAGAAAATCGAGGGATGCTTTTCTTGGACGCTGAGGAATTATTCGAGCGCGGCCGTCTGGCTGTTGAAAACGGCCTGAGTCTGGCGGTTCATGCCATCGGAGATGCCGCCAACCATGAAGTCCTTAAGGCATATGCTCAATTACGTTTGCTGGAGCAGGACAAAACTCCGCTGAAAACAGACCCAAGTGGTAAGCGCATTTCCGCCGCAGGATCCTTACGCCATCGCATCGAACATGTCCAGGTCATTCATCCCAACGACGCCCCACGCTTCACAGAATTGGACATAATCGCCTCGATGCAACCTATCCACGCGACCTCCGATTTCCCAGCATCTGATCGGTTCTGGGGTAAGCGATCTGCCAATGCTTATGCCTGGAGAACAATACTCGACAAAGGCACAAATTTGACCTTTGGCTCCGATGCCCCGGTAGAATCTCCTAATCCGTTCTGGGGGATACACGCGGCTGTTACGCGTCAACGTCATGACGGCACTCCGGGTCCCGATGGCTGGTATCCGGACCAACGTATCACGGTTTTTGAGGCGTTATCCGCTTATACAGTTGGGGCTGCCTATGCTGCTGGTATGGAAGACCACCAGGGAAAACTCGCCCCTGGATACTTGGCTGATTTTGTGGTCCTTGACATTGATCCATTCACCTGCGAAACCGAGCAGCTCAAGGATATCCATCCTCTCGCCACAATGATCGCCGGTAATTGGGTTTATCAACAAAATATTAATGATTTCGTTTCAAACGCCGTACATCCCCCTCCCGAACTGTAACTCCGATTGCATCCAAGTGCTCTAAAAAAGCCAACACATAACGACGGCTGGTGTTGAAGTGATCGCGCACTTGAGCCGCGGTTATGGTGCCGTTAACCTCTAACAGACGCTGTACTTCCTCCACCAGACGTTCATAATCTTCCCGGCGGAAGACAACTTCAGGCGAAACTGGAACCAATCTTCCCAGGTCGACCAAGGCGTTGTAGAGGTCGTCTCCAACTTCGGCCAGTGAATCTTTCAAGCTAGGTGGTGCGTAAGGAGAATTTTTAAAGCGCACCAGTAACATCTGAACGGCTTTTTCTTGCTGAGGAGTAAAGCGAACCTGGTGACCTGGTATGTAAACCAACGGCCCGGATTCCTCCAAATCCCCATCATTCACTAATTTATTCAACAGTGCATTGAACCATTTCGTCTGTACTTTCAGACGGCTTTTCAACTCTTCGCGAGGCATCCCTGATCTCAGCGGGTACAAATTGTGGTAATTCTCAACTTCCTGAATAGCTTTGGCTGATATCTGATCCCAATACCCCTTTCCGGCAACCAGTTTGTCGCTATCGACCGTTACCTCACCGCCTTGATCTTCAATTTGCATTAGCTGCCCTGACTTAATTAACTCGTTTAATGCTGCAACCACGGCTTTGCTCTCAAGATTCGAACGAGCCACCACCTGCCTCATAGGCGCTACGCCCGAAGCCATTAGGGCGTGCATCAACACATCAGCCGGTCTCCCCTGTGCTAAAGCTTCCAATCTCTCAATAACACCTTTAGCGAAACGCTTATGCCGCCTTCCTGGGTGAGGATCTACAATTGAACCTCCTCCGAGGGTTTCACCCGGAGAGGGTCTTCGTAAAATGTAACGATCACCGCGCACTGCTACCACTGGCTGGCGCAACTCCAACTGCAGCCAGCCCTGTTCTCCCGGATGCAGATCTTCACTGCCCAGCAGACGCACCCTCGCCATCACTTCTGCGGAGCCGATAAACAGTTTGACCTCGGTATTATGCTCAAGAGGCTGGCTTGCATCAGGTAGCAGCCGGAAATTTACGTCCATACGGCGGTTGGCCTGGTAATCACCTGGATGTATTACAACGTCCCCGCGACTAATTTGATCCACCGACACACCCGTGATATTCACCGCCGTACGGCTTACAGGGATCGCCACCTGCTCTTTTACCTTGTGAGATTGAAGGCCACGCACTCTTCCGTGCCGGCCTTTGGGAAGTATTTCTATCTCATCTCCTACGCTTAATTGGCCATCAACCAATGTACCAGTCACAACAGTTCCAAAGCCTGCAATAGTGAACGCCCTATCTACAGGCAACCGTGGTCGTCCCAAATCAGGCCGCGCCGGCCTTTCAGCCAAACACTCGCTCAAGGCGTTAGCAATTTCTGCAACCCCTTCCCCACCGCGCGCACTAACTCTTACAATCGGGGCGTTTTCCAAAACGGTTCCAGATAAAACCCGCCTAACCTCCTCCTCAACCAGATCCAACCATTCGGGATCGTCAACCAGATCAATCTTGGTCAATGCCACCACACCACCTTGAACCTGGAGAATGTCTAGAATAGCCAGGTGTTCGCGCGTCTGGGGCATCACGCCCTCATCAGCTGCCACAACAAACAAAGCAGCATCTATCCCTCCAACCCCTGCCAGCATGTTTTCTATGAAATCCCGGTGACCCGGCACGTCAACAATACCGATCTCTTCACCCCCCGGCAAATCCATCCAGGCAAAGCCAAGATCAATGGTCATCTCCCGTTCGCGTTCTTCCTTCAGGCGATCCGGATGTGTACCCGTCAGCGCTTCTACCAGGGTTGATTTGCCATGGTCTACATGACCGGCAGTTCCAATTACACGCATGTTGGCAGCTCTTTTAACACCTGAGGATGATCGACCTTGATCACTGGAAAGAAGGCACTTTTCATGATCCCTAACGAATATGGCTGAGCGAATGCTCGTATTCTTCGACCCAATCGTGAACCAGGGCTAATAGCCCTTGCAACCGCTTTTCGGTATAATCATTGACTTGGAAGAGAAAGTCCTGCAATTCCTGTAAGCCATCCTCCAGATGGGTGACTCTTTCACCAAGTCTTTCCAAGGTGCGCCCGGTCTCACCCCGTTGTTCCTCCTGCGTCAAGGTGTAATTGGTCCAGCGCTTCTGATCGTCCGCTTTGAAAGTCACCCATTCCTGGCGGAAGCGCTCTTCCGATAATCGCTGCATCTCGGTTATTTCGTTCACACGTCGTTCCACCCGTTGGGTTAGCTCATCGACGGATTCTTGAGTTCGCTTCACATTTCGATGGGTAGCATCCAGAGTTTGAAGTTGAGATTCCACTTCTGATGCTTGTCTTGCCACAATCTCGAAACGGGTTCCCCATTCCTTCCAGGTGCGATCGCGTTCGACCTGAAGCATAGCCTGTTTATCTAAAAATGTAGCCTGAGAATCATGCCGCTCTGTTTCCATAGTGACCAGCTCACTAAGACGGGCTTCAATTTTCTTGAAATTTGAAGTAACCAATTCAATTTTCCCCCGATTTTCGTCCAGCCGCTTTCTGAGGGCGATTGCCTCACCTTGTAGATCCACCAAGCGTTTCGAATCCTGGCGACGTCCATCTTCAATCAGCTTGTAAGTACGGCTGTTTTCTTCTTCACTTCTGCGCATATCCTGAATCTTTGTGCGTACCTCATCGATAGAACGCCCCAGGCGCATCTCCTCATCAATGCGCGCTTGCAATGCTAACTTCATCCCCGCCATAGCTTCCAGCTCATTTCGCATATCTGCGATACTGCTATCAACCGCCCGCATTTCAACTCGACGAACTTTCTCGATTTCTTCTTCACGTTTCTTGCCTTCCTTATCAAGCCCCTCCATCTGGTGATTGAATTCCACTCGATGCTGGCTTAAAGCGTCGTCGAAATGATCCATTCGAGCGATAATGGTATTGAGGCGAGTGATCTCTCCAGCTAGATCCTTAATCTGTTTATGAGCAGCGTCAAGACTCCCCTCTAAGGCTAGGATACGTTCTTCTTGTTTGGCAAGGTTATCCTTGTCTCTGCGTCTTTCTTCGTCGAGCCACGCTACCTGTTTAAGTATCTGGTCCTGATCCATACTCAATCTCCTATTTCCTAGAAGTCAAAGAGGAAAACCGAATAGGCGCTGCAGCCTGATAGGATATTTTTGGATTATAGCATTAACCCCATTTATCCAAGATTTACGCTGACCACCCCTTTTACGGGATTAATTGATCAAAAGCTTGTGGCATATTTGCGAACAAGGGTAAAAACCATTGCGGAAACAAGCCCACTACCAGCAACGCCCCTATTCCAACAAGCAGATAGGCCTGCTCTTTCCAGCTTTCCGTCAATTGCCATTTCTCATCTGAAGGTCCCATCACAAGGACTGCCAGGGTGCGTAATCCACCTATAAGTAATCCAATATTTCCTAATAATGCCCAAAAAACCGCCGTCAGTGAAATTTGGGCTAATCCTTCCCATAAAGCTAATCGAACCGGGAAACCTGCTAAAAGAGGCAGTCCCGCAATTGAAAAATGAGCCAAGATCAAAGCCGTAGCTGCCACGGGAGCATGCCTTGCCACCCCTTGGACATCCCTGAATAACAAACCTTTCGTTTGGTTGCGTATAATCGTTAAGGCAAGAGCCCACACTCCTAATCCCAGTCCTCTCGGCAGTAAACTCGCAAAGAAAACTTCAAGTGAGCCTGAATGTGTTCCCCCTCCCAGGCTGATAGCTGTCATTGAAAAACCGATTTCCACAACCACAGAATATCCGAGCATTTTGCCTAGGTGGCGTTGGAATGCCGCCCAGATACCACCGATCACCACCGTTAACACTCCGAATAGACGTAACATCGAGTATGTTGTCTGAGAAGTCCGCAACCAGGAATAACGGTCCAGAAAACCTAATCCAAAAAACGAGATAGCACCTGGCAGCAGTAATAAAACGAATCCAATGGCATAAGGATGGGCCTCTTCTGCCAACATCGGAATCCAGGTGTGGAAGGGAAAAATAGCCAAAAAGAAAGCAAACCCTAATCCTAGCAAAACAGAAGCTTGTTGAATTAATACCTGATCCCCTGGACTGGCTTCGACTCCTGCCAACATCCATCCTGAGAACAAAATAAACGGGACTCCCAGAGATTGTAGCGTGATATACCGTAGAATACCCCGCCCTACAGGTCTCCCGTGAGAGACCAGAAAGGGGACACTCAGCAGGATTGATATTTCGATCAACAGCGCTGCATATAGGAATGGTTCAACAGAGATTGCAGCAGTCATTAATGCAACTATTCCCAGTGCCAAGGGGACAAAAACCCGACCTGGCCGGGCAAGATAGGCTGCTCCACACCAAAAGGCAGCCGTCAGGTACAAGATTACTAAGGCGGGACGATCGTTTGGGCCTAAGATAAACCTGCGCCCCATTATCGACCAGGTATCAACCATGTCCAAGGTCCATGGCCCTATAAAGAATTGTTCCTTAACCGGGAGCCACCACGCCAAGCCTGCCAATAATGTGGCGCTCAATGTAGCCAAAACAGTAACTGCACGTTCCCACCGCTGTAAGAACAATAGCACCCCTGCCAGGAAACCCGGAAACAGTATCCAAATAAAAGCGGTGCTCATTCAATTTCTTCCATAGTAGGGATGGTCAGTAAATAAGCACCCACCAATGCCAGCCCCAAGCTTACGCCTGCTAATAACCCGGATACCAGGGTAGACGTCTCAACGACCGCGTATAAAATTTCAAATCCCGAAAGCACCGTCAACAAACCGATGGTTATACGTAGGGGTAGGGCAGTTAATCCCAGTTGTAACAAACCCATGCCTATTAATATTATCCCGCCCAAGACCTGTTCATATTTAATCCCTGGTATCCTTGCACTCAATTGAGGTGCAATTGAAAAGGCTACCAACCAAACCAGGCCAGCGGTCAATAAACGAAACAAGACACTCCCCAGTACCAATCTTTCACCCTTACGGGCTTCATCAGGAATTCCAAGCAAAGCCATGCCGAGAACTGCCCCTGCCATCCAACCAGCTACCAGCTTTACTGCCGCTAATTCTAATGACCAACTCAAACCAACTAATTCGAAAACACCAAGGTACTGTAATGCTAATGCGGAGATGCTCACCCGCCAATCCTGACCGATCAAAAGAACTAGCGATGTCATCGAAATCAAGACCACTGCAAAGAAGGCTAATTGATCGAACATCACCTGTTAGCCACCTCCACTACTAATTCCCAAGAGCATAAGCAGAAAAAGGACCAGCAGCAGCAAGGTCCACAAAAGACCACCTTCCCCTTCGAGCACAGTAGAGATAAAAGTGATTAGACGCCCAATGGTTCGATAAATATTCCAAAAAAAGCGATATAACCAATTGAAAGAAAGAATAGACTCAAAGAGGTCAATTGCCTTTTCAGAGACCCTTATTCTATTGTGTAGCTTGATTCCCAGAAGCGCAGCCAGTATTACCACAACCACGCCCTCTAGCCAACCAACCACAGGCATGTTCTCCCTGCTTGGGTTTGTCCACACTCCAAAGGAGAACAGCACGACTGGGAGTAAAGCCAAACCAAATGGATAGATTAACCATACCCAGCGCTCAGCACCAGTCAAAGAATTCCCCTCCTGCAATGCATGGCGAGCGTACCCTATCAGGAATAAGACCTGCGCGGCCAAAAAAAGGAATAGTACCGGCGTGAAGAAGGAGGTGAACAACCTGGTGCCATTCCAGGTTGGTGAATAAGGTAGCGCTGAAATGCCCACTAATCCCAACAAAGGCAGCCATGATAATCGCCGGTCCCTGGCTGAAAAAAGGAAAAGTAAACCCCCGGATAGCAAAGTAGCTATACCCCAGGCTAAGCTCGCTGAAGGCTCGCCCAGAACTGTGCCGGCAACAGAAAACGACGCCATTCCTAAAATCCATGAGGGGCGGCCATCCAATTCATTATCTGCCAATGCCCAGGCAGCCGCACCATAAAGAGCCGCTAATCCTGCCAAGCCAAGCAATAGGGGTGCCAGGATCATTGGTTTATTTGAACCAGCCACGGCATCTGCGATACGCGCTAATATGACCAGGCTGGCTGCCGCCGGTACTAACCGGAGGATCGTGCCCAAACCCCGTCGCAAGGGCACCTCCTCTATGAATGGCAGGTGCATTGGTAACACCCCAAGACGCAGCCCAGCTGCCAACAACACGAGAAAGCCTACTTGCGATGGGATTGCCTCAAATGAAAAGGTCTCACCAGCTGAACTGGCCACCATCACTGCTACAAGCAAGAATCCAATCCCCAGTACGCGTGCCGAAAAAGTTATCACCACCCGTTCACGTACCACACTTTGTTTAACCTGGCCCAACATAATAAGAAGCTCGGTCAAATCAATCGCAGCCCAGCCCATCATGAGCGTCAAGGGATTGCCAGCCAGCACCGTAAAAACACCAAGAGCTGCCAATAGCAAACTGCCCGCCCAGACTGCCCAATCAGCTTCAGAGGCGCGTGCCACCTCGCTCAGTATTACTGCCAATACCAATGTCGTCAAAGCCACTGCAAAAGGCCAGGACAGCCGGTCAATCAGCAGCGTAGGCGATTCAGTGAAGAAAGCCACTGTATTCCACGAGATCAGATGGACCGTTTGGGGGAGTTGTCTACCTGCTAGCAGGGTTACCGGCCAGGCGATCAAGGGTCCTGCCGCTGCGATGAGCCAATGATAAGCAAAGTCTGGCCAGAACAAGCGAATGGCCAGCATTATAAGAGGTGTTATAAAAAGAAAAAGGAGGGAAAAAATTAACAGCATCAGGGCCTGGAAGCAAGCGTCGTGGTGGATCGAAAAAAGACTGTCATCAATGCCTGATCAATAAACCAACGCATCTATCTTACAGCACAGGCGCAGATGGTTGGCGATGCAAATATTTCCCGATCCCAGGTCGGCCTAACCATTGGTCACCGTCCACGAGTATTTGGCCGCGCAAAAAGACCTTTTCAGGAAAGCCAACCACTTCCCAATTCTCGTAGAGATTGTAATCTGTGCGGTGATGGGTGTAGGCCACGCCATAGGATAATCGGCGCCCCGCATCCCAAATTACCAGATCTGCATCGGAACCTGGTAACAAAGCTCCCTTTCGCGGGTACAGTCCAAATATCTTGGCCGGGTTGGTGCTGGTCAATGCCACGAATTGGTTCGGCGTTATTCGACCCGCCCTGACCCCATAGGTCCAAAGGATCGGTAAGCGGTCGCCCACCCCTGGAACGCCATTGGGGATTTTGGTGAAATCATCCTTGCCCAGCTCTTTGCCGGGAATGGCGATTTCTTTGCCTTCATAAAGGATCGACTTAGTGCCATCATAGAAAAAAGGACAGTGGTCTGTGCCGATTGTTTGGATGGTTCCATCGCGTAAACCATGCCAAAGCCGTTCGTTATCCTCGACGGAACGCATCGGTGGGGAGCAAACCCACTTTGCTCCGTCCGGACGGCGTAAATGATCCACTGTGAAAAATAGATAAGGAGGGCAGGTCTCGCCCATTACTGCTAAACCTTGCTGCCGGGCATATCGTATCTGCTCCACCCCCCCTGCCGTGTTTAGGTGAACGACATATAGGGGAGCGCCAGCTTGCGCGGCTAACGCTGCCCCTCGTAAAACGCTTTCAACCGCACCCCATGCTGGGCGGGTAATCGCATGCCATTCGGGCGACCTATGACCAGCCGCCAGAGCCTCCGCCACCAATGTCTCAATCACATCGCCGTTCTCAGCATGCAGCATCGTGAGCATCCCATGTTCCTTGGCGATGCGGAGCACCCGGAATATTTCACCATCCTGGAGCCTCAGACGACCGTTATAAGCCATAAACACCTTGAGGGTCGTGATGCCCAAGTCGAGTAGTTGCGGAATCTCTTCCGCAACCTCATCGTTCAGCTGTGTGATGTTCATATGGAAACCAAAGTCAATAGTCGCCTTTTGATCCGCCCTGGCATGCCAGACTTCCACAGCATGCCTCAAGGTCTGGTTATCCTGTGGCACAAAATCGATCACCGTGGTCGTCCCGCCAAACGCTGCTGCCTTTTGACCAGTATAGTGATCATCCGAGGAGATGGTATCAAACATGGGCAAATCGAGATGCACATGCGGGTCAACACCTCCTGGCATCACCAATTTTCCTTTTGCATCAATGACCAATGCATCCGCAAATTCGATATCCTTGCCAATGGAAACGATTTTTTCATCCTCTACCAGGATATCAGCAGTGTAGGTTTCCGATGCCGTAATAAGCGTACCGGATTTAACGATAGTTCTTGGCATTTATAGCCTCAAATCTGGTGAAGTTCGGTAGTGGGTCTAATCAAAGCCGTCCGTAGTTCCGGGTTGGTACGTCTGCTCAGCTTCCTTTATACCCAGGATCTGCGCTAGAAGAAACTGATCAATATCTATATCATCTAGGTCTGTAGAGCCATATTGCTGAGCCTGGTTAGCCCGTTCTCTCAATGCTTGCCATAACACCCGACGCTCCTCCGAATGCACCACTAAATCGTTTACTGTCCTGGCGCTGAGCAGGTATTCGCCGGTGGTATAAAGAAAAGTGACCCGGCGCCATTTTTTGGCCAGAATAGGTTGTGGCAGGTTGATCAGGGGGCCGATTTGAATTTTATAGTATTCTTCTTTTGCGCGGGGATGTTCGGGTTCATCCTGCAGTAATTCTGCTCGAGTGATTAATTCATGGCCGCGCACTGGCGCCAGGTATTGGATGCGCCACTTCTCTTCTCCAAAAACCCCAGTTTGATAAAACGCCAAATAGTCTACCGCCACCACCTTGGGCGCAAACCTCAAGGGTATCCGGTACCATCCCAACAAACGGGCGATCTCCAGATCCCGCAGCTCTTTCATGACTGCCACAAGGATGAGACTGGTGGGTGTGGGTAAAGAGGACATTGCTCTTTTACTGTAAACCTGAGCGTTGGTTGAACTCCTCGATTAAAGCGTCTATTTCCGAGACCTGTCCCTGTACAAGCGTCCAATAATCGGGTTGGTACCACTGATCAATAATTTCTTGGTATGTCTTCCCTTGTTGTTCTACCCAGGTGAAATACTTCAGGTTGTGGATACGCCGGCGCGCTGGATAAGTCAACTCGACTAGATTATCTGTAGATTGTCCTAAGAGATAACGTGCATAATGAGCTGCTGAATCCAGGTCATCATACGCTCCTAATTCTGTCCGCATCTCATGCAAACGGCTACCATAAAGCTCCATCGAGTCGGTCAAAATTGTCAATACAATGTCATGTTCCTCCAATTCGTAATACTTCGCAAATTTTATAGCAGAGAGAAGGTTGGCAATACTGGAAAAACCCAGCAGATCGAGCTTCTCGACAAAATCTTCAGGCAGCCCCTGCCCGACTAAATAAGCACGTCCCGCCGCTTCATTGAACAGGCGCGCCAGGTTCACCACGGCCGCATCGTCGATTGCCACGACCATGTCCGTGTTCTTGACATTATGAATCCACGGCACGTGCTTGTCTCCGATTCCCTCGATGCGGTGAGCACCAAACCCATTCTCAAGCAAAGTCGGGCATTGCAACGCCTCGCTGGCAACAATTTTGCTGGTGGGAAATACCTGCTTCAAATAATCGCCGCTGGCTATCGTCCCGCCTGAACCAGTCGCCGAAGCCATACCCCTGAAATGATCATCAGGTCCCATGACCTTTCGTAATACTTGCTCCATAGCATGACCGGTGACTTCATAATGCCAAAGGTAATTGCCAAATTCATCAAATTGGTTGAAAATCATCAGGTCTTCACCCGATTGGCGTAACTCCCAACATTTATCAAAAATCTCTTTGACATTCGATTCGCTGCCTGGGGTGGCGATCACTTCACCAGCGATCTTCGATAACCAATCAAAGCGTTCACGGCTCATTCCTTCCGGTAATATCGCGATCGACTCGCATGCAAGTAGCGCCGAGTCGTAGGCACCCCCCCGGCAATAATTCCCGGTTGAAGGCCAAACTGCTTTTTGTGTGGTTGGATCGAACTGCCCTGTCACCAGGCGCGGCACCAGACAGGCAAAGGCCGCCCCCACTTTGTGCGCGCCGGTAGGGAACCATTTACCGATCAATGCAATTATGCGGGCTTTTACTCCCGTTAATACCTTGGGAAATTCAAGGTAATTGACTCCTCCAAATCCACCCCCATTGGCTACCGGTTGGTTCTTCCAGGTAATGCGGAATAAATTGAGTGGGTTGACATCCCATAGCCCGACTCGCCTAAGTGATTGCCTGATCTTCTCCGGAATCAGATCGGGATCTTTCATTTGGGCGAAGGTTGGGATGATGATATTCCGCTCTTTAACCCTTTGGAGGACACGTTCTCGTCGCCTTTCATCGATGGTAAGGTCAATCATATTGAATACGAAATCCTTTCATTCCTCGTTCTTGGTTTTCAGCAGTGGTTATGGGTGTACCCTCCAAATGATTTAATTGCCCTCAATCCGTCTTTAATCTTCAAGCTCTCTTACTTTCTCCCCCTGTTGACTTGTTTTAACGGTTCTTTCTTGGTTGGGTTCATCAGGCGCTTCCCTAACGATGTATAAAGGTCTCCCGCGAGCTTCATCATATAACCTGCCGATGTATTCTCCTAGGATACCAAGAGAGATCAATTGCACGCCTCCCAAGAACAATACCGCAATCAAGGTGGTTGCCTGACCTAAGAGAGGCGGTTCCTGAGCTGCCCATAACCGGATAGCAATCACTACCGGGATTGCCAAGATGCTGATACCTGCTGAAATGAACCCCAATACAGTCGCTACTTGGAGAGGGAAAAATGAGTACCCGGTGATGGCAGTAATCGCTAATCGCAGCATCTTCCTGAATGGATATTTCGTCTCACCTGCATAACGGGCTGCCCGGTGGTATTCAACGCCGGTTTGCCGGAAACCTACCCAGGCTGACATACCCCGCAGGAAGCGGTGACGTTCCCGCATCTTATTAAGCACATTCACTACCTTGCGATCCAGAAGGCGAAAATCACCTGTGTCAACTGGGATGTTTATATCGGTAATGCGGTAAATGATGCGGTAAAACAGAGTAGCTGTGAGGATTTTAAACCAGCTCTCGCCTTCCCTTTCAGCCCGCACCGCATATACAATCTCATAGCCCTCGTGCCATTTATTGATCATATCCAAGATGACTTCTGGAGGATCCTGCAAATCGGCATCCATTATGACCACCGCTTGGCCACGGCTGTAATCCAGGCCAGCTGTCACGGCGATCTGGTGACCGAAATTTCTTGCAAAGATCACCGGCCTGATACGTTGGTCTTGGTTGGCAAGCTCCCTAATAAAATCCGTAGATCCATCTACAGAACCATCATCGATTAGAATTAATTCCCATGATTCGCCAGTCGAATCCAATACCTGTATCACCCGGCGATAAAGCTCGGGCAAGGTCTTTACCTCGTTGAAAATTGGAGCGATAATGGAGAAAATGGGTCTTTCCATAAGGATTAAAACCGCGCCTAAGGTTAGAATTTCTTCGAAGCGATAGCGGGGATACTTACAAGGCAATCGCTCGTCTGACCGCCTCCAATTCTGGTTCGATCACAGTAGCCTCGCTCACAGCCTTTGAGACCGCTCCCACATCTTTGAGCCCACTACCGGTATTGAGTACCAACACCGGGTCCTCCGCCTGGATATCGCCTTTTTCAATAGCTTTGAGCAGCCCGGCATATGAGGTTGCGCCTGCTGGTTCAGCGAATATACCTGCTTTTCCTAATTCAGCCATTGCATTCAGGATCTCGCCATCACTCACCTTAATATATTTTCCACCGGTTTGTCTGGCAGCTCGGACGGCCCGCACACCATCGCGGGGAAAATCCACTGAAATACTATCAGCCAGTGTGTTTGCTGCAACCGGTGTAATCGTTTCCGTTCCATTAATAAAAGCGTTGGCAATAGCCGCCGAACCCTCCGCCTGTATGCCGAAGAGGCGTGGCATCTGCTCCAGCCAGCCGAGCTCCTGCAAATCCTTGAACCCTTTATGTATTCCGGAGATAATATTGCCATCACCAACGGGGACAAATATCGTCAAGGGGCTTTCAAATGTTTGGCGGCTGAGCAAACATTCCCAAATTTCTAATGCAGCGGTCTTCTTTCCCTCGGCAGTGAAGGGATTATACCCCGTGTTACGGCAATACCAGCCAAATTCTCGGGCCGCCTGGATCGAAAGTTCAAAGGCCTGATCATAATTACCGTCTACCAAATACACCTGAGCGCCGAATATCAATAATTGGGCGATTTTTGCAGGGGGGGCACTACGTGGAGCAAGAATAACCGCTTGGTGCCCTACAGCCGCAGCCATCCCTGCCAAGGCAGCGCCCGCGTTGCCCGTCGATGCCGTCACAACTACCTGCGCTCCAATCTCACGGGCACGCCCTACCACGACGGCACTCGCCCGGTCTTTGAATGAAGCTGTCGGGTTGTAGCTCTCATCCTTCACCCAAAGGAACTGAAGCCCCAGACGCAGTCGCATAGCGGAAGGTGAGAATAGTCGCGTCCAACCAGCTGCTCTTAAAGGCGTCAAATAACCTTCAGGGTCGCCAATCGGTAAGAGGGGTAAATACCGCCATAATGAATGATCCTGAGAAGCTTGTACGACTTCAGGGGAGGTCGATTTCTTTATCGACTGGTAATCGAGCACAATGTCCAGGTTTCCCCCCTCTTTAGGGCAAGTATAAGTTACTTTATCTGGCGTGTACTCATTTCCACAAAGCGAACAGCGATACCCCAGAAAATGGTCTTTTTGTTCCATATAATCCCTTGTCCGTTGAACAGAAAAACGCTTCTTTCCCAATCGAGCTTTATTACAGCCCTCTCTCTCCCCGAATAAAAGGAAGACCAAGCGCTGCTGGCGCGCCCAGTCGTTTACGAACCGCCTCTCGAGACCCAATTACCAGCACAATGATGGTAAAGGCGTATGGTAGCATCTGAAGGAAGAAGCCCAAATATGGGTTGTAATAAAAAGGATTGCGTAATCCCAAGAGCATGGTAGGACCTTGGATATCCAAGACTAAGCGGCGGAGAGCGCCAAAGGCATACGATCCAACCGCTGCCCGGATCGGGTCCCACTGGGCGAAGATGACCAACCCAATCGCGATCCAGCCTTGGCCTGCGGTGGTCAGCTCGCTGAACCAGCCAGGGGAGATCGCCAGGCTGATGGTTGCGCCCGCCAAACCCGCCAAAATACCGCCTATAAATACGTAGAAATAACGCAGTGCATAAACGTTTATGCCCAAGGAATCCGCCGCGGCGGGTTGTTCGCCTACCGCTCGTAGATGCATGCCGGGGCGGGTACGGTTCAGGTAATACCAGGTCAATGGCATTAGAAGATAACCAAGATACACCATTACACTCTGGTCCATGAAGAAGATGGGACCCAAGATGGGGATTTGTGAAAGCAGCGGAATAGAAAAGCTGGGCAACAATGAAACCGCGCCAGCTTTGCTTAATCCTTCCCCAAGCACCACACTAACCCCAGCCCCCAGGAAAGTGAGTGCCAATCCACTGACTACCTGGTCGGCCTGCAGTGTGATGGCGATAAAGGCGTGAATCTGGCTGAAGATGCCGGCAACCAGCATGGCTACCAGGACGCCTATCCAGGGATCACCAGTCGCCAATGCGATGCTATAGGCGCTCACCGCACCGATCAGCATCATACCCTCTACCCCCAGGTTTAAAACGCCAGAGCGTTCCGCCAGAAGCTCCCCCAAAGTAGCGAATAGCAGCGCAGTGCCGCTCGCTACGCCAGCCTGAAGGATTATCACAAAATTCATGAGCTAAGCCTCCTCTGCCTGGCGTACAATCCGGATACGGTAGCGCAATAAGAAATCGCTGGCGATCAAACACACCAGGATAATACCCTGGATCATTTTCGGGATACCAGATGGTTGAATCTCACGCCCAGCCAGGATCAAAGCGCCAAAAAATACCGACACGAGAACCACAGCGAAGGGATTGAGCTTGGCAAGCCAGGCAATAATAATCCCGGTGAAACCGTAACCTGGAGAGATCGATCCTTGTAAACGGTGAACCACGCCGGTAATCTCAGACATACCAGCCAGCCCAGCCAGCGCACCCGAAAACATCATCACCAGTACGACATTGCGAGTGATGTTGAGCCCAGCATAACGCGCCGCGTTGGGATTATCCCCAATCAGACGTATCTCGTATCCCCAGCGGCTGCGGTAGAGAACGAACCAAACTACTACGGCTGCCCCCAATCCCATTAATAGCCCTAAATGTGTGGTTAGTCCTCGAAATATCGGTATTTCTTTAGCGTAATCTGCCAGCCGGGGCAGCCAGGCGCTTTTTGGGAACACATGGCTCATTTGAAATCCCCCCTCACTCCACACCGCATAAATGAAGAAATTGTTCCAGGCAACTGCGATGTAGTTCATCATAAGAGTGCTAATGATCTCGTTAACGTTAAAACGCGCTTTCAAATAACCTGGAATAAAACCCCAAAGCGCGCCTGCCAGAATGCCTGCCAACATCATCGCTGGAATGAATATCCACGGGGATGTATCCGGGGGAAGCAAGGGAGTCAGGACGACCGCACTGGCGCCAAAAGCACCCAGAAAGAATTGTCCTTCAGCACCAATGTTCCACAGGCGCATACGAAATGCGATAGCGCAGGCTAGCCCCACAAGAATTAATGGCGTTGCCTTGACGATAGTGTCAGAAAAAACACCTAAACTACCGAAGGAAGCTTTGGCTATGTGCACATATGACCGCAAGGGATCTCCACCTGCCAGGAAAATAATGACGCCGCCCGCCATCAACGCCAGTACAATCGCACCGATCGATATTGCAAAAGGGTACCAGCGGGGCGGCTCTTTCAGGCGTGGCTCAATTCGAATCGAATATGGAAATCGTCTTCGGGTAGGTGCATGAGTAGAGGATAAACTATCTGACATGTTCTCATGCTCCTTTAGCTCGTATTTGATCTAATGGTGTACCGGTCATCATCAAACCAATTTTATCGATATCGCTATCCTGCATCTCACCCATGATTTTGCCTTCGTAAATTACATAAATACGATCGCTTAGCGATAATAATTCTTCCAATTCTTCGGAGATCAACAGGATGGCTGCACCAGCCTCACGCTGTTCTAAAAGAATCCGGTGGACCCCCTCAATAGCGCCTACGTCCAAGCCTCGAGTTGGCTGCATTGCAACCATCAAGGATGGTTTCCCCGAGATTTCGCGTGCCAGGATCACGCGCTGCAGATTCCCCCCCGAAAGCAGGCGTACAGGCGTCTCTACAGAGGGCACCATAATGTCATAGGTTTCTTTAAGTTGTGTGGCAAAATGAGTAGCTTCTGAAGTGTCTATCATCCAGCCTCGTGCGATCGGTGGTCGCCGATAACTTTTCATGATCAAATTGTCCGTGACGCTCAGGTTAGGTGCCGTCCCTACCTGAGCCCGATCTTCGGGGATGTAAGCAACCCCCTTTGAGATGCCCAATCGTACCGGGCTATTGCTTATTTCTTCTCCTCTCAACCGTACGTGCCCACCAGTACAGCCTCGCAACCCGGTAATGACCTGGGCTAATTCTCTTTGTCCGTTTCCAGCGACCCCTGCCAGTCCTACAATCTCGCCTGCTCTTACCTGCATCGTCACCCCTCGCAGAGCTGCCAGGCCTTTATCGTTCTGCGCCTGTAAATTATCGACATCCAGGACTATCTCTCCTGGCTTGCAAGGTGATTTATCTAGAAAGAATAGAACTTCTCGTCCCACCATCAGCTTAGCCAGTTCATTTCGATCGGTTTCTTTGGTCTTCAAGCTCACAGCCGTGACTTTCCCCCTCCGCAAGACGGATACGCGGTCTGCGATAGCCATGACCTCTTGCAGCTTGTGGCTGATGAATATCAGAGATTTCCCCTCTTTCACCATAGAACGCAGGGTCTCAAAAAGCCCTTCTATTTCCTGGGGTGCCAGAACTGCAGTCGGCTCATCCATAATGAGCACCTGCGCGCCGCGGTAAAGCATTTTTAGGATTTCTACCCTCTGTTGTTCCCCCACAGAGAGCTGCCAGACCTTCGCCCTTGGATCCACTTTCAGACCGAAACGCTCGCTCAAATCGGCCACAATTTGGTGGTATTCATTCAGATGCAGACGAAAACGTGGTTTATCCAGCCCCAACAGAATATTTTCTGTTACGCTTTGGGATGGAACAAGCATGAAATGCTGATGCACCATGCCTATTCCCGCTTCAATTGCATCGCGGGGAGATGAAAATGTAACTGGTTTGCCATTGATCAAAATTACACCCGCATCAGGCCGGTACAGGCCAGCCAGGATGTTCATTAAGGTGCTTTTCCCAGCTCCATTTTCTCCTAACAACGCGTGAATTTCGCCTCTTCTCAGCTCAAAGTCAACAAGATCGTTGGCTAACACACCTGGAAAGCGTTTAACGATCCCCCGCATATCCACGACCAGATCTTCGCTTTTCCTGGTATGGTCTTTATTTTCTTGGGTATTTGTCATCTGTTTGTTTAGTCATCAGCTCAATAGATCGGTTGGCCTGGTGATAAAACCATGGACTTTCAAGATATTTTGAAGTGTAGGGGCAGGCTTCCCCCACCCCTACACTTGCGGGAGGGTTCACAACCATTGAACCCTTCAAGAGAAATTTACAGGAGATTACACCCGGGGCCGATAACTCATCAGATCAAGCCCCTGGCAAGCGCCTGGTTTATCCGCCAGTTTCGGGCAATTCCGCGGTGATGCCATCTGCCCACCAGTACATGCAATAACTGCATTCCAGGCCGGGCGCCCCAGGTGGGAATTGATCCAAATCGGATTGCTGCATCTTCTCACCTGCTGGCACAATCGTTACACCCTTATTATCCACAATGGGGCCGGCGAACACGTCAAACCGGTTGAACTCGCCCTTTATCATTTTATCCAAGGTGTCTTTTACTTCCTGGATGACTTCCGGTGGTAGCTCAGACACGCCCTTGGTCATATCTTGGCCATCCATGAAGCCAAACAGGCCCAGACCGCCGCTGTCAGCATCGAAGTAATCCCAACCGACTTGATAAGTTCCATCCTTAACGCTTTTAGTGATTTCAGTGTAAACCGGACTCCAATTCCAATAAGGTGCCGTCAAGCAGCGTTCTACCTTGCAGGAACCAGACCAGTCATAGGTTATACCCCACTTGCCTTTCTCCTGGGCAACGTCAGCTACAGCCGGTGTATCCGCACCAGTAAAGACGACCTGGGCTCCTGCATCAAACAGGGAGGCTGCCGCATCCTTCTCGGTGATGGGATCATGCCACGTGTTGATCCAACGTACATCCATGGTGCACTCCGGGCAGGTCTTCTTCATACCCAGAGCGATGGCGTTACCGAGGCGTAACTCCTCAGGGACGGGGAAAGTTGCCATGTAGCCCAGCTTTGGGTTTCCATCCATCTTGGCGCGCGCCCCAGCCAGCATACCCGCCAGGTACTTCATGTCTTCCATCGCCCCGAATAGGTTGCCGAAATTGGTCCCATTGGACTTGTAACCACTGATGTGTACGTAGGTGACATCAGGGAAATCACCGGCGACTGTCTCCATCGGGTCCATATATCCAAAGGAGGTGCCGAGGATTAAGTCAAAACCCTTGCGTGAAAGGCTGCGAAAGATCTGTTCTGAGTCAGCACCCTCGGGTACGTTCTCGATGTAGGCAGTGTGTACATCTGGTACATTCTGTGCTACATATTCCAGACCTTCATAATGAGCCTGGGACCAGCCGCCATCATCGTGTGGGCCAATCAATACCATACCAATGTTGAATTTTCCCTGTTCGATTTCTGGGATCTGGAAGCCTCCCACCACTTCTGTTGGAGCTGGTGTCTCAGCCGCAGGTTGTTCAGTAGTCACGGGTGCTGTCGCCGGACTGGCACACGCGGCTGCAACCATCGAAACCAGCACCAGTAAAACCATCATCTTCCAAAATTTTTTGAGTTGCATTGGGTACTCCTCCTTGAGAGTTCAAATGTAGATCGGTTTATCTGCTGAAAGTGTATTAAGTATTTTGGTATTAAGGACAAAACCTCCTTTCCTTATCAATATAACACAGGCAAGTTTCAATTTATCCTTCATTGGGTGTGTTAAAGCATATCTATGGACTCTTTTTATGTCTAATGTCATTGTTCCTGTTTTAACAAGGTCGGATGGCATTCTTCTGTCACTTCTAGGTCCTATGGTTAGAACAAAACAATTTAAATCTGATAGTAGTTACGCAGTTCAGGGGAAAATCGGGGGTGTTTGGGCGGGCGTTGCCCGCCCAAACACCCCCATCCTCTCACCAACTGCGTAAGTCCTATCTGATTGAATCTCATTGTGAGGGTGAAGCGATCACGGCACGATCCAGGTGCCGCTTTCACCTTGAAGAGCAAGCCCAATATTCTCGGGATTTGTGATGATAGCTTGCTTGCCACCGGCTTCCAAAAACCAAATGACGGCTTGTATTTTTGGGGCCATTGAGCCTTTGGCGAAGTGAATCCCTTCAGCCAGATATCTTTTAGCCTCCTGCATGGTCATGCGGTCAATCCCTTTTTGATCAGGTTTTCCGAAGTTTAACGCCACCTTTTCAACTGCGGTAGAGATAATTAACAATTCAGCCTTAATCAACTGCGCGAGCAGGCTACTGGCGTAGTCCTTATCGATCACAGCAGCCGTACCGATATATTCTCCACTCCCTTTATCAATAACTGGGATGCCCCCACCCCCCACTGTAATAACAACCACCCCGGCATTGATAAGCGTATCGATGGACTCAAGTTCGACCACCTCTTTCGGAAGGGGAGAGGCCACTACTCTCCGCCAACCCCTTCCGGCATCTTCAACCACGCTCCAACCCAGATCAGTTGCCCGTCTATTAGCTTCCTCCTCCTCCATAAATCCCCCAATCGGTTTGCTCGGGTTTTGAAAGGCCTGATCGTTTTTATCCACCAGAACCTGAGTGATAACCGTTGCGACTGACTTCTCTATGCCCCGACGATGCAGTTCATTCTGTAAATTCTGTTGCAATGCATAGCCAATTGCGCCCTGGCTGTCCGCTCCGCAGACATCCAAGGGGATTTCGTGCATCCCCTCCACCCTGTGGGCAATTTCTGATCTGCGTAGGATGAAGCCTACTTGCGGTCCGTTGCCGTGGCCAATGGCAATATCCCATCCAGCCTCGATCATATCGGCGATATGGCACGTGGTTTCTTTAGCTGCCTGATACTGGTCTTCCACCGTCTGGTGTTGTTTGTCTTTTATCAGAGAATTACCACCAATCGCTACGACGGCGACTTTTTTAGGATTTGGCTTCCCGCTCATCTGGCTACCTCATCGTCAGCGCCATCACCGCTTTTTGTACGTGCAAGCGGTTTTCAGCTTCATCATACACAACCGAGTGAGAGCCATCCATAACTCCGTCGGTGACCTCCACATTGCGGTCCGCGGGTAATGGGTGCATGTAGATTGCGTCTGGTTTAGCGAGCGCCATTTTCTCATCGTCTGTGATCCATTGCTGATATTGATCTTGAATGCGTTTGCCTTCATCCGGATCGTCTGTGGTGAGAAGAGGCCCCCAAGATTTAGCGTAAACGATATCGGCTTTATTAAAGCCCTCTTCCATGCTATCAGTCACCTCGAATCCGGTATTAAACTTTCTGGCCTGCTCGCGGGCTTGATCCACAATATCGTTTTGCAGCTTAAATTCAGGTGGATGAGCCAAAACGACATCCAGTCCAAAGCGCGGCATTTGCAAAATCAAAGATTGAGGCACAGAAATCGGTTTTAGGTAAGAAGCAGCATAAGCCCACGATACCACCATCTTCTTTCCACGCAAATTGCTTCCCTTTTTCTCAACGATCGTCATCAGATCGGCGAGAATTTGGAAGGGGTGGTAATAGTCACACTGCATATTAAGCACAGGCACTCGTGAAGCCTGCGCCACGAAATTAAGATAGCGGTTGCCTATGCCCCAATCAACATGGCGGATGGCGATGCCGTCAAAGTAACGCCCGAAAATCTGGCCCATCTCCTTTTCTGTATCGCCATGAGAGATTTGCGTAGTTCGTGACTCGATGAAAGCTGCGTGCCCTCCAAGTTGAGCCATTCCTGCTTCAAAAGAGCCGCGCGTTCGAGTGCTGGAGAAGAAGAACAACATCGCCAGTACTTTATCCCGCAAGTAAGGATGAGGTTCACCTAAAGCCCGCTTGCGTTTGAGATCAAATGCTACTTCAAGCACAGTTTCGACTTCTTCTTTGTTGAAGTCAAGGTCTCCAATTAAATCTCTACCACGAAGGTCGCTTTGCATTGTAGTCTCCTACTCCGTGGCGCCTAGCACCAAAGCCAGCAATGCCATACGCATCACCACACCGTTGAAAGCCTCAATCCAATAACGCGCGTGGCGGGTATCATCAACCTCGACTGAAAGTTCGTCCATGCGTGGCAGTGAGTGTAAGATGATTGCATCCTGTTTAGCTTTACGCATCAACTCTTTTGTGACTTTGTAATTCGCGGGAGTCATACCTACTTCACCCGACCGTTCGTCGCGGGATTTGGTGTAATCCGGCTGGACAACCGGTTCCATATAAATCACATCGGCTTCGGCGATGGCTTGTTCCACGTGTTGAATCTCCCGGAAGTTCAGGTTTAAAGCCATCAACTCGCTCTTGAACTCCTCGGTCAAGCTCATTTCCGGTGGAGAGATATAAATCGCATCAATATCAAACTGGCTCATTGCGTAAGACATGCTGTGCATTGTGCGCATACGCATATCGCCGATTAATAAGAATTTTAATCCGTCCAGGCGTCCTTTTTCTCCCATAATCGTGTACAGATCCGTCAGTACCTGGGTAGGATGTTCACCCCAACCGTCTCCTGCGTTGATCACAGGAATGCTGGCCCACCTGGCGGCTTCGTGAGGGGCGCCTTGCTGGAAATGGCGCATCACTAAGACATCACCATAAAACTCCAACATCCTGACCGTGTCTTTTATCGATTCCTGGTAAAAATCACCGGCCCGAGTCATCTTCGCGTCGGCGAAGCCCAGTACATGGCCGCCCAGACGATGCATGGCTGCTTCATGCGCCAACCTGGTTCTGGTGCTGGGTTGGTAGAAGGCAGTGACCAGCGTCTTGGCTGCCAGCAAGTCGCTGTTCTGACGATTACGAGCGATTGGTGCCAACCGGTCCGCTACTTCAAAGATGCGGAAGTATTCCTCCCGTCCAAAATCTTTTAGTGACAGAATGTCGCGTCCGAGAAAACTGCGCATTGTTGAAAACCTCCTGGATTTCATTTTGGATTATGTAGAACAAGCTGAAGGATGACTTCACTATACGCATTTATGATCAGCCAGATTCAGCCTGTCACGTTCATTGATATACCAATGCCTCGGTTAGGCCAGCTCTCTGACCACATGAAAGCGAAAATAACCGGGCAAGAAGTAACTAAAAGAAAAATCAATCACCCTGCCGCCCAGGGAATAGAGTTTAGAATTGAAGCATAAAAGCGCATCGCCACGCTGGATGTTGAGTGCTCGGGCAATCTCAGAACTTGCTGGAGCTGCGTTGATTTCGCAACGTGAACTGACCAGACGTGGATCACCACGTTGCAGCAACCAATCCAAGACCGATCCGCTAAAGCCATCAGCCAATTCCTTTGGAGTAATGACATCATCAGGCAAGATATCCACCAAAAAAGCGATCGGTCGTCCTTCTGTCAGGATGACTCGCGAGACGTGGACCACCCTTTGTTTTGCATCGATTACCAGGGCTTCATTTTCTTCAAATCTGGCAGCTCGATGGACGATTTTCAGTTCCCCCTGAGTAACCTGAAGCCCTTCACGGCGTGCCAGGGCTTCTATACTTTCCAGAACCTCTAAACCGCTTTCAATCACATGGGAAGGGCGAAGGACAAAGGTCCCTACTCCCTGCCGTCGTTGGATCAGTCCCCGGGTTTCAAAGGTGCGCATCACCTCTCGTAAAGTGGCTCTGGAGACGCCCAATTTGCGGGCCAACTCAGGCTCTGATGGTAAGCGTTCACCCGCCTTGGTAGTAGTGATTACTTGGCCTAGATTTTGGTGTAATCGTTGAAAAAGGGAATTGGATTTCATGGATTTCCCTGGCTGCCAGGATCATTTTTCTTGATCAACGCTCCAACACGGGAATAAAATCGAATTTTGTCACGTCTACCAAGCCCAAATCAGAAATCCTTAACTCCGGTATCACCACCAGGGCTAGCAGACTTAGCTGCATGTTTGCGTTGTTTAGATCACATCCACAGGTCCTGAACCCCTCAAGCACACTTGTAGCCTTTCCAGCAACCACCTCTGCGCGTTCGTTCGACATCAAACCTGCAATTGGCAATTCAACCAGACCGATCACCTTGCCTGCTTGCACAACAATTTGACCGCCGCCAACCCTGGCCAGTTCATTCGCTGCCAAGGCCATATCCGCCTCATTCGTGCCCACCACGATCATGTGATGGCTATCATGAGCTACCGTCGAACCGACAGCACAGGGAAGGTTGAACCCAAATCCATGCACCAACCCAACTTGCACCGCTCCGGTGCCCTGGTGGCGTTCGACCAGGGCAATTTTTGCGATGTCAGCCTGCATATCGATCCGCACCTCGCCATCCTCGGCCGGCACATCCATGATTAAATGACGGGTTGGTGCTTGGTTTTCTATCACGCCGATCACGTTGGCTCTGACTCTATCACCGGGCAGACTCGAACCAGCTGGTACAGGCAGGCTGAAATCCTTGGAGGTCAAAGAGCGACCGAGATGGACCGAATTGACTGCCCATTCCGGGTAGGAAAAGGGGGGTAGATCTACTAACAACCGCTCGCCATCTGTCACTACCTGCCCTTTTGCTATGACCTGATCGATCATTAGATCCGGCAGATCACTGACTAGCAAAATATCCGCATACCTCCCAGGAGCGATCATGCCGACCTCTCTGGCCACACCGAAATGCTCGGCTGTGTTAAGGGTCGCCATCTGGATGGCAGTGATTGGTTGTAGACCTCGAGCAATCGCCTGTTTCACCGCCCGGTTCACATGCCCCTCTTGTACCAAGGTCTCTGAATGAGAATCGTCAGTGCATAGGATAAAATGACGTGTCTCTAAACCCAATTCAGTCACAGCTCGAATTTGGGCATCCACATCGTGCCAAGCGGAGCCCAACCGCAACATTACCTTCATACCCTGGCGTATGCGTGCCACAGCATCTTCCAACCGAGTGCCTTCATGATCATCCTCAGGCCCACCTGCAACGTACCCATGGAAAGGTAATCCCAGATCCGGCGAGGCGTAGTGTCCACCGATGACCTTACCGGCCTGGCGTGTCTCTGCCATCTCAGTGTGCATCTTCAAATCGCCCTGAAACACTCCAGGAAAGTTCATCATCTCTCCCAAACCGATCACGCCTTTCCAGGTCATAGCCTGCTTGACTTCTTCAGGACCTATGCTGGCTCCCGGGGTCTCCAATCCGGGAGCTGAGGGCACACAAGAGGGCATTTGCACCCACACGTGTATCGGCATGGACGCAGCTTCATCCACCATCAGGCGCACTCCTTTTAATCCAAAAACATTAGCAATCTCATGCGGGTCAATAAACATCCCCGTCGTACCATGAGGGATCACCGCCCTGGTAAACTCACTAACGGTCAACATGCCAGATTCGATATGCATATGGCCGTCTAGCAATCCGGGGACGAGATAACGATCGGTAGCAGCTATTACTTGGGTGCTCCTTCCGATGGTGTGGGATGCGTCCCGCCCAACGAAAGCGATGCGTTTCACGCTGACCGCTATATCGGTATTGGAGATAATTTCACCAGACTGAACACATACCCAGCGCCCGTTTTTTATGACCAAGTCAGCTGGCTTACGCCCCATGGCGACATCAACCAAAGTCCGCCTGATCTCAGAGTAATTTTGATCTGTCATAAGGAGATTTTTTCCTGGCAATATCCCTTTATCTTTATCCCGAACCTATGCATCAACACCTAACCATCTAGTAATCGTTTTGAGGCCTGGTTGTGCGCTTCCAGCAACCTCGCTAAATCAAGTGTAACTGCTTGCCCTTCTTTGACCACGAATTTCCCCCCGACTACTGTGTAATCGACTTTGACTGGAGCGCAGAAAACCAGGGCAGCAACAGGGTCATGGAGTGCCCCGGCGTAATCCAAGCGGTTCAGGTTCACTGCGTAAAAATCCGCGCATTTTCCCGGCTCTATCGAGCCAATATCTTCACGTCCTAAAACAGCCGCGCCGCCCCGGGTTCCTAGCTCTAAGGCCTGTCTGGCTGTCATGAGTGCGGGTGTTTCCTCGCCGGACAATGACGCCCCCCTCAACCCGCTGCGTAATCGCGCCACCATCATAACCTGGCGGATCTCAGCGAGCATATGTGAGCTATCATTGCTGGCTGATCCATCTACCCCCACACCAACCTTCACCCCCTGGTTAATCATATCCAGAATTGGCGCAATTCCGGAGGCCAATCTCATATTGGAATTCGGGCAATGAGCAACACCACACCCAACCCGGGCGAAATCCCCGATTTCATCCTGGTTCACATGCACAGAATGGGCGAACCACACATCATCTCCCAGCCAATTCAATTGCTGCATATAAGCCACCGGGCGGTATCCAAACTTTTCAATGCAAAAAGCTTCTTCGTCTTCCGTTTCGGCCAGATGAGTATGCAGCTGCACGCCGTATTGGCGAGCCAGGTCGGCACTCTGACGCATCAAGCTCGCCGTCACGCTGAATGGCGAGCATGGCGCCAAGACCACTTGGGTCATCGACCCTGGATTGGGATCGTGAAATTTCTCAATCACGCGTTGGCTATCTTTCAGGATTAAGTCTTCATCCTCCACCACGCTATCTGGTGGCAATCCGCCCTGGCTCTCTCCCAGACTCATCGACCCGCGGGAGGCGTGTAGCCGCAATCCAACCTCCTTGGCTGCATAGATCTCATCGTCGAGTCGCGATCCGTTCGGAAAAAGGTAAAGGTGATCGGATGCCGTAGTACACCCCGAAAATGCCAGCTCGATTAAAGCAGTTTGCGTGGAGATACGGATGTCTTCAGGGGTCAAGCGCGCCCAGACGGGATAAAGCGTTTTCAACCAATTGAATAAATTGGCGTTTTGGGCTTCTGGTACAGCTCGTGTCAGGGTTTGGTAGAAGTGATGGTGCGTGTTGATTAAACCCGGCAAAACAATGTGGTCGTCCAGATCCAATACTTCATCAGCTTCAAGGGGAAGTTCTTGTGTCGGGCTGACCTGTTCTACCACACCATCGCGAATGAAAAGACCACCGTCGGGTATCTCCCGGCGATGGTCATCCATGGTAACTAGCACAGAAGCGTGGCGGACGAGTAATGTTGGCATAAAATTGGTATCAATTGGATTCAAATCGAGTTGAAAAAGATACAATGGCTGCTATCCTAAAAAGGACTTGCAGGAAAGATCCCACTAGTTGTCTGACAATTGCTAGTTTAACAGAGAAACTCCGGGATGTCAATTGTCTGACAATTATGCCGCCCAATTCGCTTTCGCGGTAACCATCCCTAATTTAGCAATGGCGCCCAGCAATCCAGCTAACCGGACGGTTTGATCATACATCTCCACGAACGTCAAATCTTAAAGTAATGTTCTCACCTGACCACTACGGAATAATCAAAATTCATCACCAATTCATATGTCTGCTCATTACCGCCGGTATCATAAACAATTCGAAAGCCATACAGATAGTTGCCTCCGAGAGACTGCCCCAGGAAGATCACGCGCACATTAAAAATGTCGCCTGGTTTCAGGTTGAAATTAGTGCCAGCTGGCATGCTGCCATTTGGTTCTAATACGATCTCTTGATCCCCAAAGACCAGCATCACCTGCTTCACATCTACATGCAGAATTTGACCCGCTAACATGACGTGCAGTGACTTTAAATCGACGGGCTCTGTTCCCTCGTATTTCACCTGATAATCGCTTTGGGCGTCTTCCCGAATCAGGACAAGTAAATCCTTCTGACCTTGCTCGAGGATAAATGCATGTTGGTTTTGTGAACGCCACACAAAAAATGCAACCACACTTATGATCAATACCCCCAAAACAACCCACAAAATCCATAGCATCCTGCGTTCGCCGGTGCGC
This sequence comes from Anaerolineales bacterium, assembly GCA_034430155.1. Taxonomy (GTDB): domain Bacteria; phylum Chloroflexota; class Anaerolineae; order Anaerolineales; family UBA4823; genus DAOUET01. The sequence continues at coordinate 7,066 of DAOUET010000080.1, read as the reverse complement.
GAACCCGATTTCAAAGATTTTCTCTCCTTGCTCTGATAGCCCATACTCGGAAATCACCTCCATTGAAAAATTTTGAAGCCTATTGAAAAAAAAACAAGATGAATGCAACTGGCGCAGATGCCTGTGGATCTTAGCCGCCTTATGGCGGTGAAAGCACCGGTCGCCAGGCTGGATCAAAATCTAAAGCAGGATCATCCGTCAACTTCTGCCGCCCTAATCCGTTGGTGGTCATAACATAAATATCATGATTTAACCCATCCGGCCAGCCCTCATATGCAACCCAGAATCCATCTAGGGAATACGTTCCCTCACGCATGGGGATTATCTCAGGTATCACCCGGGTTTCTGTAAATATATCCCCCTCGAAACGAGCTGCCACCAACCTTGGTACGCCTCCCAACACCTCACTTTGGGTGTAGAGTATCACCGTTCCATCTGGTGACCAGACTGGGTGAGTATCCTTCAAGCTTCCACTACGGGAGAACAAATTCTGGTCGTCCCCATTACCGGACATAATCCAGATCTGAAAAGGTCCTCGTCTTGTGCTTATAAAAGCAACCTCGTCTCCATCCGGGGACCAAGCCGGTTGTGCGTCACGCACCTTGTTATTCGATAGCGAGGTAACAGTATTATCAAGCAGATCGATTACATATACTTGTGCGCGGTTGTAATCCCTAAGGGAAGTAAACGCAATTCGAGTCCCATCGGGCGACCAGTCGGGATCAAAATCTCCACCCGGCATGGTTGGTAGCGCTTTCCAGCCCGTGCCATCGGCGTTGATGATAAATAGACTGGCTCCTGGATAGGTTTCTTGGTTGAAAGCGCAGGGCGAGATGAATACCAGTTGCAATCCATCGGGTGACCAACTCGGCTGGCAGGCGCCTTCAGGCATGTCTGTGATCTGGCGCTGGGCTGTGCCATCAGCCTTCATAACCCATATTTGAGGTAAACCCAGGCGGTTTGTAGCAAAAGCGATTTCTCCCATTCCACCGCCAACCGGAGTGATTGTAAGCGTAGGTGTCCTTGTAGGTGGAATGATCAGTACGGGTTCGCTTGGAGACGAAGGAGAATTTATCGGTTCCGGTACCGGAGTGTCCGTGAACTTCAGGGTGGCGGTCGCAGATAAAGTGGATGTTTCCACAACCGCTACCTTCGAGACATCGACCAAGGGCGGATTGGCAACCGCCGAGGGTCTGATAAAAGTGACCCACGGATTTAGCAAGGCTGAAAACTCATTAAACACCGAGGGTCTTAGATAATAAATCCCGAGAATGCTTCCCACGAATAATCCTGCCACCACAGAAGTTATCAAGCAACCCCAGCGTGTCTGGCGTAAAGGCGTTTTAGGCTGGCTAACAGGTTCTGATATGGGCGTACTTATTGGCATAAGCGGTGAACCGATTTCAGATACAACCGCAGGAGATGAAAATGGTTTCCTGACCTTATTGACCGCCGAGGGCGTCTGGGAATTGTTATTAGCAACCAGCTTACCAACAGCTGCAATTTCCGGAGTTGGGGTCAATGTCAGATCTCTTGTGTTCCGTTTACCGGTGATCGCTTTGGATTTGAGTAAGGCTCCTTTAAATTCTTCAGCGCTCTGATAGCGATCTTCTGGGCGAAGCTCCAGGGCTTTCTCGATAACCCCTGATAGGCGTCGTGATACTTTGGGATTATGTCTGCGGATCTGGGTCAATTCTGCTTGCCCCATCGCCCGCATGAGCGCATCCTCCGGCAAGACTCCCGTTAAAGCCACATAAAGCGTCGCTCCTAATGAATAGATATCGGTACGGTGGTCAGTCCTGGCTGTCCCGTATTGTTCAGGCGGTGAATAGCCGGGTGTCATGGCGCGTGCTCCGGTGGAGGTCATCTGGCTGCCTTGCAGCACTTTCGCCAAGCCAAAATCTACCAAGGTGATATGTCCGTTTGGGGAGACTTTTACGTTTCCGGGTTTGATATCTCGATGAACAACCTGAGGTTTGCGAGTGTGCAGATAATTCAAGGCATCGCAGATCGCTATCCCTAAGATTACAGTCTCTTCATCACTTAAAAGGCCGTCCCGGTCCATGCGCTCCCGCAAATCCTCACCATCGATGAAGTCCATCACCAGGTATTGACCTTGTCCATTAATGACAAAATGATCGGTGACTCTTGGCAAGTTGGTATGCCGTAAATTGGCCAAGATGACGGCTTCGCGTCGAAATTGGCGCGCGTACTCATCAGTGGTGAAGAGGTTCTCCTTAACCGCAACGTCTACACCTAGATTCTCGTCCACTGCGCGGTAAATTGACCCCATACCGCCCTGTCCGAGAATCTCAACGATACGGTAACGTTTATTTAATAGAGAACCCCGTTCTAAATTCATTTCATCCAGCTAATTTGATTTTGGCAAGGAATGATACGATAGGATATTCCCTCAGTGGTACAGGCTATCAAAAATACCATGAGGAGATGTTCCAAGAATTATCAGGCATCATTACTCCTAAATATACTACCAATTCCAGAATGTCAGCCTAGTTTCGTTTAATATTATCGATTCCCCCCATCTGCTTCGCTAAACAGGCCTCGCTTCTTCCACACACGAGCTAAAGCAGCGAAGCGAAATCATCACCTGGTTATCTGTTCCCCCGCCAATTGAATATTGCTTGAAGGAGTAGTCATTCATCACCAGCGAAAACCTCAGATATCCAGGTTCCGGACCTCATGGGCATGGGTTTGGATAAACCGTCGGCGAGGCGGTACAGCTGAACCCATCAACATATCGAATGTGCGGTCTGCTTCAGCAGCATCTTCAATCGTCACCAGCAGAAGTGTACGGCTGTCGGGATCCATCGTAGTATCCCATAACTGCTCAGGGTTCATTTCGCCTAACCCCTTAAATCGCGAAATCGAAACTTTAGAAGTGCTCGACTCCTTGACCATTCGATCTTTTTCGGATTCTGTGTAAGCGTAGTTCACCTGGCTTTTAATAACCAGGCGATATAAAGGAGGTTGTGCAATATAAAGGTGACCTTCTTCGATCAAAGTCTGCATATAGCGGAAAAAGAAGGTTAGCAGTAGGGTCCGGATGTGGCTACCATCTACATCAGCATCCGTCATAATAATTATCCGTCCATACCGCAATCCTGAAAGTTCAAAGCCTTCTCCAATTCCGGTTCCCAAAGCCGAAATCAGCGCTTTCACCTCATTATTCGCCAGGATCTTATCCAGACGAGCACGTTCGGTGTTTAGGATCTTACCTCGCAATGGGAGCACTGCCTGGAAGTGACGGTCGCGGCCTTGTTTGGCGGAGCCACCCGCCGAGTCACCCTCCACGATGTATAGTTCTGTCCTTTCGGGATCCCTCTCCGAGCAATCCGCCAGCTTTCCGGGTAATGTCAGACTCTCTAAGGCTGACTTACGGATCACCAGATCCCTGGCTTTCCGGGCGGCATCACGGGCTCTTGCTGAGGTCAGGCATTTCTGTACAATAGCTTTTGCAGCTGAGGGGTTCTCTTCCAGAAAAGTGCCAAAAGCATCGCTGATCACCTGCTGGGCGAGGGTTTGCACCTCTGGGTTCATGAGTTTTACTTTTGTTTGGCTTTCGAACTGCGGTTCAGGATGCTTGATGCTGACGATGGCAGTCAAACCCTCCCGCGTGTCATCACCGCTAAAATTCGGGTCGGAATCTTTGAGCAATCCGCTGCGTCTGGCATAGTCGTTAATAGTGCGCGTCACCGCAGTCCGCAAACCGGTTAGATGGGTGCCCCCATCCACCGTATTGATCGTATTCGCAAAAGCGTAAACCGATTCTGCGAAAGCATCCGTATATTGGATAGCCGCGTCGATTGTGATCGATTCGATCTCCTTTTCGACGTGAACCACTGGGTGTAAGACTGATCGATTGCGGTTCAGGTAGCGCACAAAGGAAGTAATCCCGCCCTCAAAATAAAACGTCATTTCCCGGTCGGAGCGCTCATCCGAAAGGAAAATAGTTACACCTCGCGTCACAAAAGCCATTTCGCGAAAACGCTGGACCAATGTATCAAAGCGGTAATCCAAATCCCCTATAAAAATCTGAGGATCGTACTTAAAGGTAGTGAGTGTGCCCGTTTCATTCTTGTCAGTTTTGCCAACCACCTCCACAGGACCAGTGGGATAGCCGCGCTCGTAGCGTTGTAAGTGCAATTTGCCATCACGCCAGACTTTCACCTCACACCATTCGGAAAGCGCGTTAACTGCTGAGACACCCACGCCATGCAACCCTCCCGACACTTTGTAGCTACCGCCGCCAAACTTACCGCCCGCGTGTAGTACAGTCATCACCACTTCCAGAGCGGCCTTCTTCATCTGCGGATGAATGTCAACCGGTATACCCCGTCCGTTATCGGTTACTGTCACACTGCTATCGGAGTGGATAATCACTTCGATGCGATCGCAAGATCCGGCTAGCGCCTCGTCAATTGAGTTATCGACAACTTCATATATTAAGTGATGGAGTGCCTTGATGTCAGTACCACCCACGTACATGCCGGGTCGGCGGCGTACCGCTTCTAACCCCTCTAGTACCTGGATGTCTTTGGCTTCATAAGAAATAATCGGAACGTTTCCTTTTACCACATAGACCTCCATTCAGGAAACAATGGGTTTCGTTGCGTCATACTAAAGATGCTAAATCGGAAAAACCTAGATCTAAACGATAATCCTCTGGGATTATTTCCCTCTGATAGGGTCTTGCTGCGAAGCGACATTTACTTCCTTGGCTATGGTTTGTAACCACTGGATAGCGTCCTGGTAGTAAACAAAACTTGCCGCCAGCAGTCCAGTCGTCACGAACGCATGCCCAGTTATTCCTATCAACATGAACCAGGACGTTTCAGGAGGCACCACCCATAAGGCATCCAAGCCCTTGCTGAGTAAGACCACTGCCAGAAAGAATAATAGCGTAGTGAAGATTGTCCTTCTCGTCAAAACAATGCTGGTTTTTAAAGAATGGAACATATTTTGCCGGTTGACAAATATTCCGTGAGATGAGAACAGCAGCGGAAAAATCAACCAAACCAGAAACATGCCGTACAATATAATCGCGCATTGTCCTAAAGTCAGCCCACCCAACACACTTAACGATATGATAAAACTTCCCGGAATGCTAACCCCGATTAATAGCCCTGCCAATAAAAGGCTTAAAAGCAGCACCTGTAGAGAGGCCCACGGCCATTGGGTTAATGTTGACCGCCAATTTACCTGGCCGGATAAGGCTGCATTGGATACAGCAGCAAAGTAAATCGTTCCAGCCGCCAACCCCACCAGGGTAATCAGCACCCAGATTATGATTACCCCACCCAGAGTGTGAATTTCCCATCCTGTCGGAGCATCGATTGGTGCCTTGGCTGGCGAAAGATATGCCATTAAACTGGGGATGCCTACCGGATAAGAACGCAGGGCTGATAACAGGTTGAACTGCTCTGCCAGCTGTGCCCATATCGTCTGACTGGATTGCAGCATCTCTTTGGCTCCTGGATCCTGTAAAGTATATAAAGAACCCAATTGTTGGACAATCGACTCAATCAGTTGTGTCAATCGCAGATGAGGTCCCAACCAAAGCAGCGAATCCAGGGCTATCGGGAAGAGGATAAGGGCAATATTATTCGTAATGGCATCAAAACCCACCCTCAGGGCTGATATCAAGCTCGGAGGGGATGGTAGTTTCCGTGTATTGCTGGTATTCATCAGATATGTAAGATTTTACCATACCGGCTTACGAATGGAGTGGTTGATATTCGAACGTAAGTTCGGTCTTTTTTTATCGGCTGGCAGCAAAGGCCATCATTGAAATTAAAGAAATCCATACAGCTAGGACCTGTTTTCCCGAAGAGCCCATTAGGTAGGTGTTGGCGCAGATTATCCCCTGTTGGCTGATACAATTCACCCGATCAGGTAGAAGCGGTTGACATTTCGAAGTTTTATGCTATTCTTTTCATAATCCTCGGGTAAAGTGAAAAAAAGAACAAATATCTTTTTCTCACCAAGACCCATAACGCCTATCTCCATAGCAGAAGATTAGATTTGTGCAGAAGTTTTCAACCTCCATCACCCTTGGCCTACACGATATTTTGCGGCTTAACCACTACGATCCTCCAGTAAGTTTTTCTGGCAAACTGCATCATGGCCCGTTATTTGTCTCGATATCTGCCGTTCGCGCTGGTTCTGGCTGAGCTCCTCATAGCCTGTACCCCGTCGGCGCCCCTTACATGTTTTGATCCGCTGGGATGCATCGCCATACCTGCGAACAAACCTGTTCGCATAGGATATATCCTCAGCCTCACTGGGGTCGATCAATCTTTTGGCGAGGACATTCTAAATGGCATTGAGCTCGCTATTGACGATTATCAAGGTCAGTTATTGGGACATCCGCTCGAATTATTTGGAGAAGACGCAGGTTGCAGCCCAGAAGAGATCCAAAAAGCTGCCACCAATATGACCTTGCAAAACGACTTATTGGGGGTCATCGGTCCTCATTGCCCCACGCCCTTCCAGGCAGCCGCTTTAACCCTTAGCAATGCGGGGATGATCGCAATGCCGCTTATGGCAGCCGCACTTTCACTACCCCAAAACGATCGGAATACAACTCCAGGTATACTTGGCTTGACCGTTGATCCATCCTTTCAGGGGCAGCTCATAGCAGAATTTGCTTTTCATCAACTCGGGACTCGCCGGGTTGCTTTGCTTTATGATCGTAGTGCTTATTCGGATGCTTTGGCACATTCTTTTAAAGAGGCCTTTCAAAACCTGGGTGGTGCCATCACCTATGAGGGTATAGTCGAGCCAGGTAATATCGATATGCGCCCCATCCTCAACGCCATCCAAAATGACCCTCCTGAGGCGCTTTACTTTCCAATCTTCGAGCGTTCGGCAGATTATCTGGTTTTACAAAAAACTGATTTCCCCAACCTTCAAGAGCTGGCTTTAATAACCAGCGATGAACTCTTGGTAGATAGTTTCTTTGAACATACCGGAACTGCCGCTAAGGATATCTATCTTTCTGGTTTGGATATGAGCAGCGCTGACTATCCCATTTTTTTGGAAAAAT
>DAOUET010000079.1:0-89835 GCA_034430155.1 Anaerolineales bacterium | reverse complement strand
TCCCAAAGACTGGTTGTGGGTGCTGGAAGAAATCAAGAGCCTACTGGCTGAACTGCCGCCCGAAGGCAGCCGGCGACTGTTTGAGCTGTGGAAGCAGATCCCCAAGCGTCGAGCTGGGCGGGATGTGCCTCTATCTTCCCTGAATCAACTGCGCCAACTGCTCATCCGTTTGAGCGAACATTGGGAGAACTACCGCATCTTCACCTGGCAGAACGGTGTTCCGTGGACCAACAACGGCACCGAACAAGCCATTGGACATATGAAAATGCGTAGTCGTACTGTTCGGGGATACAAATCCACCCAGGGCATGCTGACGGCATTCCTGCTGGCTGGCTTGGGAGCGGCTTGCTAAACTCGAAGGTGGGGAGGGGGGATGTCTGTCTTTGCACCAATTTTCCATTTCGCCAACCGCTTATGCTACAAGCTATTTATAGATCGTTAACTTGTATGTAACCATCAGATTTGCTATAATGATAGTAGTTACGAAGTTCAGGGGAAAATCGGGGGTGTTTGGGCAACGCCCGCCCAAACACCCCCATCCTCCTACCAACTGCGTAAGTCCTAAATGAATTTATATTTACACATAGAACCTGCGCATCGAAATTCCAAACCGTCAATAGTTTAAAAAAAAGGAGATCGGATATGGAGATCGGAGGGTTTGCCAATAAAATTGCCCACGTCGATTTGACGGCGGGCAAAGTAGAATTCAAGCCCATCCCAGAAGATTGGGCACGTAAGTTCATCGGGGGGCGCGGCCTGGGCGTAAAGTATGTACTTGAAGCTGGTCCCCAGGTTGATCCGCTTGGCTCCGATAACCTGCTATGCTTTATGAACGGACCGCTCACCGGCTCAGAAGTCAACTTGAGCGGCCGCATGGCTGTTGTCACCAAGTCACCCCTGACTGGTACAGTCACCGACTCCCATCACGGTGGATGGAGCGCGGCGCGACTGCGTTGGGCAGGCTATGACGGCCTGATCTTTAAAGGAAAGGCTGCCAAACCAACCTATGTCTATATCCACGATGGCCAGTTCGAACTTTTGGATGCTTCGAATGTATGGGGCAAGGGTGTGCACGAGACCGTCAAATTCTTCCAGGATAAATACGGTGAGAAGGATTTGAGTGTTATTTCGATCGGCCCGGCTGGCGAAAACCTTGTCAAGTTTGCCTGCTGGATCAATGAAGATGACCGTGCCAGTGGCCGTGGCGGTACCGGTTGTGTGGGTGGCAGCAAAAACCTAAAGGCAATTGTCATCAAGGCCGAGAAGAAAATGGTCAAGGCACATGATCGCGATAAATGGAAGGCGGCGCAGAGTAAGGCCCTGGCCGAGCTCATGGATGAGCGGGTTGTGACTTCACCGCGCAAAGGTGGTTTGTCGGTCTATGGCACCAATGTGTTGATGAATATGGACAACGTCATTGGTGGTTTACCCACCAAAAATAGCCAACTGGCTGCCTTTGGTGATAAAGCTGAGTTAGTTAGCGGTGAGTACGTTAATGCTAACATTCTGGTAGGTAACCCTACCTGCCATGCCTGCCCGGTGGCTTGCAAGAAAGAAGTGGAAATCAAGGAAGGCCCATATAAAGGTTTGCACATGGAAAGCTTGGAGTACGAGTCGGCCTGGGCATTTGGCGCGAACTGTTTTAACTCTGATGTCAATACGATTGCCAAGTTGATCGATGAGTGCAACGACTATGGCATAGATACCATAGAAACGGGCAATGCACTCTCGACCTTCATGGAAGCCAGCGAGAAAGGCTACACCAACGGCGATGGCCAACTCGAATGGGGCGACACAGCCGGTATGGTTGCTTTGGTCGAAAAAATCGCCTTCCGCAAGGGTGTAGGCGATAAGATTGCCGAAGGTCCTGCACGCTATGCCAAGGCTCTGGGGCACCCCGAAATTTCCATGTCGGTCAAAGGGCAGTCCATCCCGGCGTATGACCCCCGCGGAATCAAAGGCATGGGCCTCGGTTATGCCACCAGCAATCGCGGCGCCTGCCACCTGCGCGGCTATACCCCGGCTGCTGAAGTTGTAGGTAATGTGCTCGGTCCATCTACGGTCGCTGATCCCCTGGCATGGAAGGGGAAGGGCGAGATGAACGTGATCTTCCAAAACGTGCATACTGCCACAGACTGCCTGGATGTTTGCAAATTTGCCACCTTCGCTGAGTCTCTTGATACCTTTGCCGCTCAATACGAGGCTATTACGGGAATACCATCCAGCGCTGAACACCTACTTAAGGTTGGCGAGCGCGTTTATAACATGGAGCGCTATTACAACAACCAGGCCGGCTTTCGCGAAGGCAGTGACTACCTGCCCAAGCGATTCACGGAAGAAGCATCCACCGTGCCCGGTTCTGAAGGACAGGTCTGTGAGCTGGATGAAATGCTGGCTGAATATTATAAGAAACGCGGTTGGGTGAACGGGGTGGTGCCCGAAGCGAAATTGAAGGAATTAGAGATCATCTAATCATCCGATTTATGATCCTGATCCCAAGGTAAAAAAAGGGGCAGGTCAGAGACCTGCCCCTTTTTTCCCTGCATTACCCACCGCCCTTCAGGTTGGTGCAAGGGGAAAAGGCAGCTCCGCTTAGCGCGGAGATATTAATAAAGACAAGTTCAATCAGTACTTTGGTTGTTTTTTAAGACGACATCTATCCGCCGCCGACGGCCGGGAAAATGCTGATGGTATCGACCGGATTGATAACGGTTTCCAATTCATCATCCAGGAAGGGGGCGTCGCGTCCGTTGATAAAGATATGTATAAACCCCCACAAATCGTCGTTCTCGTCAATCAGCTTATCACGCAACAGCGGATAGCGCCTCACAATTGCGTCCACCAGTTGACGTACTGTAGCATTCTCCGGGATGTCAATATCGACTGTTTTTTGCCCGGTGATATCGCGCAAGGTGGCGTAAAAATTAACTTTCATGGCGGTTTCTCTCTCGGGAAAAATTAACCGGTCACCGATTGATTGACATCTTCAACATTAATACGCCCGCTAGAAATGGGCGAGAAAATGCTTAGTACATCCTCTGGTTTGATGATCGTATCGAGACCATCCTTAAGTAAGCGCGGATTTCGTCCGTTAATGTAGATGGGGATGTAAGCATATAAATTTGTACGCTCATCAAACATCTCATCCCGCAGCGCTGGAAAGTGTATGGTCACAGCATGCAATATGTCACGGATGGTGCCGCCCTGGGGGATTTCAAACTCAATCGCCTTTGTTTTCGTAATCAGGCGGTAAGTACCGTAAAAATCTACTCGCATAGGTGGGTTTTTTCTCCAAGATCTGGTCTCGATATGGTGATTAGTTCGGTAGAGTCTTGGTTTCGATAAGGCAGACCTAATGGTCTTCTCACCAGCACCACCTACCCAACCTGTGCGGCTAAATCAATTTTTATTCTACCATTCTTTGAATTATCAGCCGGCTCATGGGCACTGAATGATGCCCTGCGCCCACAAGCAACCGCCGCAGGATGGGAAGGTATTGCCGAGGCAGTCTTCTTGGTTGGCTTCAGAGAGATCGCAACCGCCACAGAAGGTGCAGGGCGCAAAGACGAAGTTGTGCAGGCGTTCGCGATAGGCCCGATAATCGGGATCAAGCCATAAGTCCAAGAGAGAACTTTCTGCTACGTTTCCGATGACGTGCTTCTTCGATAGGCGCGGCTTGCCGTGCAGGAAGCTGGTGTGGGTATGCATCAGCGGCCAGCATGGGCTGACATCTCCATTCCACGCGATGGACATAGTCCCACTCTCGACAAAGTTGCAGACGTCGTTCGCGCCGCCCCAGTTGTTACCCGCAAAACTGACATTACAGCCGCTGTTAAAAGCTTGCGTCAGGGCTTCTTGGGTTTGATCGTTAAAGTCCATTTTGGGGAGGCTCAGACGTGGCAGGACAGAGGAGGGCAGATAGGCAATGTTGCGCATAGTGCCTGTGTAGAGACGGTCAGCTTGCATGTCGGCGGTGGCAGGCTGAATGTTGCTTACCGAAAAATGTTTGGCTCCCAGCGAGATTCCGAGGCGGATGACTCTGGGCAGGTCAGCAATATTGCGCTGCATGGCCAGGAAGGCAATGCCAATTTCGGGCTGGGGGAAATGACCACCTTTACGCATTTTGGCAAGACGCCGGATATTTGCTATGATTTTGGGCAGTTCGGCACCCAGGCGCACGTCGGAGTAGGATTCGGGCGTGGCGCCGTCGATGGACACCCAGAGCATGTCCAGGCCAGCGTCGACCAGCTGGCGGGTTTTCTTTTCCGTCAGGGTGGTCCCATTAGTGATCAGTTCGACCTTGACCCCCAGCGCCTTGATCATGGCAACCCACTCAACCGTATTAGGGTGGAAGAGCGGCTCTCCAATGCCGCCAAAATAGACATTGGGAATAGGGTCGAGTGCCTTTAGCCCCACCAGGATGTGCTCGAAGGTTGCTTCACTCATGGGGGCGATAGGTTGGTCCCAATTATTGCGGAAGCAGGTGATGCAATCGAGGTTGCAAGCTACGGTTGGCTCAATGTAGACCTTGGTCAGGTGCGTTACCGGGCGGTGAAGGCGGACGAAGTTGTTGCCTTCATCGAGACGCACTTTTGCGCCGGGCTGCAGCCCATAGCGTGAAACCACCTCGGCCGGCAGGATCAAGCGCCCTTGTTCGTCTACTTCTGCCCAAGCAGTGGTTGGTTTGGTTGAGGTCATCTCTTACTCCGATCCTATTATTACCGTTAAAAAAATACCGGTTCTATTAATTTTTAGCCATCAATCAAAAATTTATTAGTGTAATTTGTAATGCCTTTTGGGAGTATTTTACCCCCTTCTATATATCCCCTTTGAAACTTGTCTCAAAGGGAAGCTGGAATCAGGAAACCTGGTTTGGAAAGGCCAAGAGCACCGGTGTACGTAAACGGTCCGGCAGTGATCTTGCCATGCAACGATACGATTGACAGGCAGATGGGGCTGGTAGGTGGATCGGAAAAACCACACTGATCCCGCCCGAGCATAGTAGGTACATTTTGTGGGCAGCCTTGAACTGTCGGTGCGTGTCGGGTTGAGCATGTCGTATACGAAAACGGTCCCAATGGTTCGGGCAGGGTGACATTTTCAGACCTTGGAGGTCGCGATGAGGCGACTGTACCATGAGACGGATTCCCAACATGTTTAAAAACCTTCACTAACCTGGTTTACATCGATGTCCAAACCCCTGTCATAGCCGAAGCCTAGTTCCTTGACAACCCTCGGAGACTAAGATATGGTAAGAACGGAACGCAACCATCTCCCTAACAATGAGCCATAACAAGATCGAATTTAGCGAATATAGGAGATTTGAAGAGGTGGCTTATGCCCGGTCGCCCGATTCTCCTGGTTGACGACGAGAAAGCCATTACCGATTACCTGGCCCCGATGTTAGAGCGCGCCGGTTTCCAAGTGACGGTAGCCCAGGATGGCCATTCCGCCTTACGCCTGGCTAGCGAACTGGATCCCGATCTGATTGTTCTAGATGTCATGATGCCCGGCCCAGATGGGCGCGAAGTCTGCCGCCGCTTACGCCAAGCCGGTAATTGGGTCCCGGTGATCATGCTAACCCAGGTCAGCAGCACAACCGACAGGGTGCTTAGCCTGGAGGAAGGGGCCGATGATTACCTATGCAAGCCCTTCGATCCCCAGGAGTTGATCGCCCGCATCCGCGCCGTCCTGCGCCGCCGGCAAGCCTCACCCGAAAGAAAGCCATTAAGCATGGCAGTCCGCCTGCGCTCAGGCGAGCTGCTGCTCGACCGCTGGGCACGAAGGGTTGAGGTTCGCGGACAGCCGGTCGAACTGACCCCCAAAGCGCTGTCCTTGTTGGAGTACTTGATGCTTCATCCCGATCAAGTCTTCACCCGGGAACAGCTCATGGATACGGTCTGGGGCTGGATGCAGCCGGTCGCCACCCGGGCCGTCGACATGCGGATAGCTGAACTGCGCCGGGCTCTGGGGGATAACTCCGAACAGGGGATCTATATCGAAACCGTCATCGGTGTGGGGTACCGCTTCATGCCTCCCGTAGTGGGGAGCGATGGGGAAACCGCATGAGGTTGCGCCGAGGATTGGTGGTCATCGGACTCAGCCTGCCGTTTTGGGTAGGGCTGGTTTTATTCATCTTGTTCCATTCCAAAGGCGCGGTGGGTACGGTGCTCAATATTCGCATCCGCATAGATCCGGGCTCGCTGGCATTAACCGCTGGTACCCTTTTAGCCTTGCTTCTACTCGGGTTCTGGATCGCTCACGAAAGGATCGAACGGCGGGCTCAACGTGTGCAGGCTCAAATCCATCGCGAAGCAGCCCAAATGCGTAGGCGTTTTCTCAGCCAGCTCGATCACGAACTGAAAAACCCGCTGACCGCTCTACGTGCTGAGATCGCTTATCTTTCGGATGATCAACAGGTGGAAAATTACGCCCAGGCGATGAGCGATATGTCAGTTCAAGTGGAACGTCTTGGTCGGCTAGTGACCGACCTGCGTAAGCTAGCCGAACTGGAAGAACTTGAGATTGATCTCCTGCCGGTCAATATGGGGGAGTTATTAAAGGAAATTATGGAAGCTGCCCAAGGACATCCGGGCTACGAAGCGCGTCAGGTGCAGTTACTATTTCTGCAAGACCCCTGGCCTTTGCCTTCCGTGCCCGGCGACCGAGGACTGCTCTGGTTGGCTTGCTATAACCTGCTGGACAACGCCCTCAAGTTCACCCCCGAGGGAGCGATGATCGAAGTGCGAGCCTTTGAAGTCCCTCCCTGGCTGGTTGTGGAAGTCGCGGATAACGGCCCGGGGATATCCGAAGATGATTTGCCCCATATATTCGAAGAACTTTATCGGGGTGTAAACGCTCGCGGCGCCCCAGGCAGTGGTCTGGGTTTGGCTCTGGTGCGGGCTATCATGATTCGACATGCAGGCAGTGTTACTGTACGCAGCCGCCCGGAACAGGGGACTGTTTTTACCTTACGCCTGCCTCTCCATCCTTAACCCCCCTCAATTGTTACAACTTGTTACATCCCTGATATAACCCTGAAACAAGGGTAGTCTATACTCTCAATGCCCAAAGAGGAATGACTTGCTGTATCTTCCAGCACCGATGAGGACATCCCTCGAAAATGGGTAAATCTACCAATTGTGCAGCATCATGAAAGCGATCCGGGAGCACAAAACAACATAGTGAGGTGTGAAATGTCGACTCTCAAAAGAATCTCTCTCATCCTGATGGCTTTAGTCGTTTTCTCCGGGCTGGTGGCAGCCACCAGCCAACCCACTGCAGCGGTGGAGAACTGTAAACAGTGGCACACGGTGCAACGGGGCGAATACCTGGTGTCGATCGCCAAGTTGTACGATACCAATTGGCGCACCTTGGCAGAGATTAACGGCCTGAAAGATCCCAGCCGCATCTACCCAGGACATAAGCTGTGCGTGTCCCAAACCGGCACCAGCAGCACTGTGCCTGTGGTGCTGCCCATCACCAGCAGCAGCGTACGGGTTTTTGCGCTTAGTGTCAAAGAAGATCAGTATGTTGTCCTGCAAGGGGTAAACCTGGCGGCTACCTCACGCTACGCGGTTTACTTCAGTAAGTACGGGGCTTTATCCACCAGTGCTATCCTGGGTGGGTCCGCTTACACAGACAAATACGGCTCCTTTAAGGTAACCTACTCACTTCCTAAGAAGCTGATCGATATAGAAAAAATTAGCGTCAATCTCTATAATGCCAGTGGCGACAGCGCATCCAACTGGTTCTATAACACCACCACATCGGGTAATACCGGCGGAACACAGGTACCTGTGGTAGAAAATTGCAAGAAGTGGCACACGGTGCAAAGAGGTGAATACCTGGTGGCCATCGCCCGGATTTACAACACAAATTGGCGCACCCTTTCAGAGATCAACGGCTTGAAAGATCCCAGCCGCATCTACCCAGGACAGAATCTGTGTGTCCTCCAGACCGGCTCCAGCAACACCGTGCCCGTTGTGGTACCCACCACTGGCAGCGGTATCCGTGTCTACGTCCTAAGCGTAAAAGAAGATCAATACGTCGTCCTGCAAGGAGTAAACCTGGCAGCCAATTCACGCTACACCGTTTACTTTAGCAAGTACGGAGCTTTATCGACCAGCGCCATCCTGAGCGGGTCCGCATACACAGACAAGGATGGTTCCTTCAAGGCAACCTACACCCTGCCCAAGAAGCTGGTCGACATAATGAAAATTGGGGTCAATCTCTATAATGCCATCGGTGACAGCGCTTCCAACTGGTTTATTAACGCCAACGTAACTGGCAATACCGGTGGAATACAAGCACCTGAATTCGGCTTCACCATTCAGGGCGTCGATGAAAACAATTGGGTGAAAATAAAGACCACCAACCTGCCCGCTAACGTTACATTTGATGTGTTCATGGGCAAAGCCGGCACCAAGGGTGTGAAGGGTATCCATGTGGGTACCCTGCGTGATGAGGATGGCGGCAGTGTCAAGTATACGTTCGATATCCCCAGCGAGCTGCAAGACAGGTCAAAGATCGACCTGCGTATAGAGAACGAAAAGCTCGGGTGGTTTGCTTTCGTTACCTTTGAAAATAAGGATAATTAATAATAGGGTTATGACTCATTCCTTCCGGTTCCCGTGATAGAAAAAACCTCCTCCGGGGATAGATGAACAGCTAGGAGATATGATAATGCAACCAAGGAAGGGGTCACAAGCACATTATGGCTGGAATCCGGTTTTCGTCGGACTGGGACCGCTACTGGCCTTGCTCCTCTTGATGCTGGCCGGGTGTGTTGAGCAAACCCAGGTCCCGTTAGTGCCCTACGATGAGAGGCAAACCGCGGTCTCTCCGACGATCACCGGTCCGTACCTCTTACCGGAGGAACCCTCCGGGGAAGGATCTGCATTATCAAACATGCTTGGATCACAGGCCTCCGGCGCCCTAACAGATATACCGGTACAGAATCCACCGCCTGCTTTGTACTATATCCAGGAAAACCGGCTGTTAAAGCTGATTGCCGGCGAAGCGCCCCAAACACTGGGGGAATTGCCGGAGGCCGGACTGGTAAAGAACGCCATTCAAGTTGGTAATACCCTGCTGGCCTTGCGCGAGGGCGGCATCCAGCGGGTTGATCTCACCAATGGCACCACCGAGCTACTGTTCAAACCAGAGATGCAGGTGCTTTTCGGCGATTTCCTCCTGACCGGGCAGGCTCAAATCTTATATTCTGCTGTCATCGATGATCCAAGCGTTGTCTTCAGTTTTCGCACTTTGATTGGGACTTACCGGATAAATGAAGGTACATTACATCCAGATCTTTCCCTGCCCCAGAATCTGCGAGTATTGGGATTGACCGTGGATGGTCGGGGCTTGTACCTGTTGCCGGTCGGGCAGGATCCGGACTTCGCCAGCGTGCGCCTGTTTGATTTAGTAAGCGGCGAAATGGAAAAGGAACTCGCAGTTGAAGGTTCGGGGTATGCCTCCCTGGCGCCGAATGGGCGCCTGTTGGCCACGGCTTCCCAATTGGGCGTCTTGAACGACACGTTTGAGGGAGTGATCAACCTCTATGATCTACCTTCTCTTCCACTGACCCCACCCCGAACTCTTGCCCTACCCCAACCGCCCAGCCATGTTGCCGGAATGATATGGTCACCGGATGGTGGGAGCCTGTATTTCCTGCTCAACCCTGGGAACCCCTGGGATGAACCTTTGGAATCCTACGGCCTCTGGCGTTTAGAGGTCCCTTCCGGCGAATTTACCCAGGTAGTTCCCATCCATCAGGCGGGCTTTCATCTTCGCAGCCTCAGCCCGGATGGTCAGTGGTTGTTGCTGGAACACGAGAGTAAACCGGGAGCCTTGTTGGTCAATCAATTGACCGGCGATATCCTGGCTTTCCCTCGCCCGGATGGCGCTCAGGCTGCCCTTTGGCACTAGCGCCCCGGGCGGTTGGCTGGGTTGCAAAGCCTTTTTGGATCACGACCGATGCCCATAATCGCTTCCGCTCTTAGAACCAAGCTCTGGTTTCCCTGTATATTCTTGGGATTCACTACCCTGGCGGCCTGTAAAGGAACCTTCGATATCCGGGTCTCCGTAGAGACCCAACCACCGCAGTCCAGGTTGGGAAAATTGGCCTACATCACCGGGGGAGATTTATGGACCCTCGACCTGGACAGTGAAAACCTGACGCGCCTGACCCGAGATGGTTATAACAGCTCTCCGAAGTGGTCCGCCAGCGGCCAACATCTGGCTTTTCTAAAAAGGAGCCAGTTGTGGGTGGTGGACATGTACGCTCAGAAAGCCTCGCAGCTAGATAACACCTTAATTGACTGGTTCGCATGGTCCCCAAACAACGATCGCCTAGCATACTACTCAGAAAGCTCGGGGTTGGTTCTCTATGATGCGGACGACCAGACTGTAGTTGGACTACTCGAGCGCTCCCCTGAGATTACCCAGGAAAATTTCCAATGGAGCGCAGACGGTCAGGCGCTGTTTTTCAATAAAGGTAGCATCCAGGCGGATAAATACGCGGTCTCACTCGAAAAAATCTCTCTAGACCAGCCAGGGACGGTTTCGCTTTATACATCCGATGACATGAGTAACCTCCCCCACCTAGCCCTGGCCTCCCCCGATGGTCACTGGTTAGCCTTTTGGCGTTGGGATACCGTAACCCCCTCGATTGAAGAGCAAGGATTGCCGATGTGTATGCTCTCCCTTCAAGACCATCAATCTCTCTGTACAGGTGCTCAAACCTTACCGTTTTGGGGGTCTATAGCCTGGTCCTCTACCGGCAAAGTGGCCTTCGTCACGGAAGATACCAATATCACTAATCCCTCCTCCCTGGTGATCCTGGATATCGAGACTATGACCTTGCAGCCTATAGCAGCCTTCGGGGATCACTCTTTGCGTTATCCAGCCTGGTCCCCAGATGGTAGTCAAATTGCAGTGAGTGCCATCCGGGAAAATGGGAATTCAATCCAAAGGACCTCGGCGGGTGGCAGACGGATTTGGGTTATCGATGCCCATGCCGGCCACCAGATCCCCTTCACCAAAGATCCTCGCTACAGTGATGATCTCCCCTTGTGGTCGGTTGACGGAGGAGAGATATTGTTCGCCAGGTTGAGCGAGGATGAAGCCAGCTTGTGGATGATGCAGTCTAATGGAAGCAACCTGCGCCAGGTGGTAAACGAACTGACACCCCGCCCCGAGCCGGTGGGAGCCTATGATTATATCAACTGGCAAGCCTTGTGGGATTGGTGGCGGCCAGAAGGCCAGTGACCTGGGATATGGATATGCTGGCTAACTTCCATATTTGCCCAACTCAATGAGCCAATTGAACCAAGATGGAAACCCCCGAATTGATCTCCGCGGCCCAGGCAGGTAATATTCAGGCCTTCAACCGGCTGATACTTGAATATCAGGATGCGATTCATTCTTTGATCTACTACATATGCCCCGGTCAAGATGTCGAGGCACTTACGCAAGCGGCTGTCTGGCGGATCTACCAGCGCCTGTCTGATTATCATGGTGCGGATTTCCGGCTGTGGCTTTTCAAAATTGTGGTGAATGTATGCCGCCGAGCATTGTATCCTTATTGGTTCAGGATCAACCGGGATAATCATAGAGGAAAGGCACAACCACAGCTTTCCGGAATTTCCTCACACTCGAGTCGAATCAAATCTGAGTCAATTGAAACTTCCGAAATCCAGTCCTGTCTCTCGGGTTTGCAGCCAGATCTGCGCGTGGTTGTGGTCCTGATCGATCTGGAAAAACTGGATTATACCCAGGCTGCCGCGGTGTTGGGTATTCCCATGGATTCGGTAGGTAAGCGCCTGGCTAAGGCCAGGTGGCAGTTATCTAACCACTTGCATGCTCTGCAAAAGGATTGTCCGTAGGAAGAAACCTGCATGTCATTATCCCATTATCCTGCGCCTCAAATAAGTACTTCATCTCGATCGCATCGGATAAATCCCTGGTTTTTGAGCTTTGATTGTTGAATAATAACTTCCAGATCCAGGATCCAAATGAAAATTCTTCTATCATGTAAACTCACTGCCAATCCACTACATGCTGAGACTGCGTTATACAGGCTACCTCCTGAGACTATTGTATTTTTTTGTCCACCTCCCTGGACTCGGGACCTGTACCCGCTAATTTGTGTTCGGGTGTTTAATCTAGCAAATACATATGGTGAAGACGGGGTCCATTCATGCTGAGAGTGACCAACTATCGCAAATGGAAGGGTTTGCCAAAGAAAATGTTAATGAGGCGTACTATGAAAACCATAAAGCATATGATGATATTTTTTGTGAGCATTTTCCTGTTAGCTGCTTGTCTTGCCGGTCCAGGCAAATTAAGTTTACAGTCTTACGTTGGCGATCAAAATGAATGGCAGATTTACACCAGCGCCAAATATCAATTCACCGTTCGATTCCCCTCAGCCTGGCAGGTGATAGAGTTACCCACTACAGAATACCCTACTGCTACGGATCAGATCTGGTTCGTCAGCGAGGCGCTTCCCCCGCCGCACACCGATGCCAGAGCGGATATCGTGCTCATCTTTACCCTGGAGGATCCTTCCTCAGGTTGGAAGTCACAGTACTTCGACGAATACCAGTCGGACGATTTCTGGATGGGGTATATACAGGCAAGGAGGATATCAGGCATCGCTCTCCCCCCGGATGACCTGTAACGCTCGCACAACGAGCAATCCAGGTTGATCACGCCCATCCCAACGGACCTCCCCACGCTCAATCCAGATAGTGTATGCCAGGTCATCGTTGGGGACGATGGAAAGGGCTCAGCTGAAAGTGAAGTCATCCTATGGAAAACAGTATAGAGACCAGCCACGTAACCCTATCAAATTGAGAGCGCATGCTACCTCGATGGCAAGGGTAAATCTGTCTGTGATCGTTTCCCACAAACACCGGATAAGATAAAAGAAAAGGGGGATCTTCGACAGATGATCTTCACGAAGCCAGGGGGATCGTGAAAACGAAGGTGCTGCCTTTCCCGGCGCCCGGACTTTGAGCCCAGATACGTCCCCCATGGGCCTCCACCAGATGTTTGGCGATGGTCAGTCCGATTCCGCTACCGCCTATGGAGCGCGCCCGGGATTTATCCACTCGGTAAAATCGTGTAAATAGATACGCTAAATCCTCAGGTGGTACCCCGATTCCATTATCGGAAATTGCGACCCGAACTTCGTTTTGCTGGTAGCTGGCTGTGATCCCCGCCTCCCCCCCTGGTGGGGTATATTGAAGAGCATTACCCAGCAGATTGAGCAAAACCTGGCTCAAGCGATCTGGATCAACCTTTATAAATGGCAATTCTTGGGGTATTTGAGTCGAAAGCGACACCCCTTTCTCTTCAAACTGTCGCTGAAGGCGTGCCACAGTCGAATCAACTAGGGTCTTCACCGTGGTGGTCTGGCGCTGGAGTTCGTACGCGCCGGCTTCTATCCGGCTGAGTTCCTGGAGATCATTTACCAGCCGCTGGAGCCGGTCGGCTTCCCGGTAGATTTGCATATAAGTTTCTTCATTAGCGGGTAAGACACCGTCCATCAGACCTTCCATGGATCCCTTGATGGTTGTAAGCGGCGTGCGCAGTTCGTGGGTCACATCGCCAATTAATTGGCGGCGCATGGATTCTGTTCGCTCTAACCGGGCTGCCATTTGGTTAAAGCTCAGTGCTAATTGTCCCAGCTCGTCCATTTCCTGTCTGGCAACATCCCCGGGTACGCGGACTCGCTCGCCATAATGTCCATCGGCAATGCGTTGGCTGGCAGCCATCATGGCCTGTACTGGCGCCACCACCTGGCGGCTGATGAATACGCTGGCAATCACCGCCATTAAAGTGGCTGCCAAGACAGCCACACTGAGCGCTTCCGTCACGGCCGCGCGAAAATTGTCGAACAGGCTTTGATCTAACCCTGCTTGAGAGCCACCCATTCTATTGGACATCATAGCACCCATGTCTCCCAAATGCCGCTGGAAGGCTGTCGGAACGATCAAATCCGAGGAGGAGGCCAGAACCACCACGCCTACCAGGATGACGAACAGATAGGAAAGAAAAAGTTTAAGACTCAGGTGGCGGCGAATATAACCCAACATACCTACATAACCTCATCTTCAAAGCGATAACCCACTCCCCTAACCGTGGTAATCAATTCCTGGTTCCCTATCTTTTGGCGGATATGGCCTAGATGAACATCTACTACGCGGATTTCTCCAAAATAATCAGGGCCCCATACTTTTTCGAGCAACTGCTCCCGGCTCAGCACCAGGCCACGATGTTCTGCCAGCGTTTTCAAGAGGTCAAATTCTGTACCGGTCAATTCCAAAAGACGGGTATCCACCCAGACCTTTCGGCTACCGGCATCGATACGTATGTGTTTGAAATTCAGCACCTGCCCCTCCGCCGGGCCAACCCCGCTATGCAGCCGGCGCAAGGCGGCTTTGATACGGGCTACCAGTTCGCGTGGGCTGAAGGGTTTGGTGACGTAATCATCAGCCCCTACTGAAAGCCCCACAATTTTGTCTGTCTCTTCTGTTTTGGCAGTTAACATGATGACATAAACGTCTGATTCTCGTCGCAGTTTAGTGAGAAGCTCAATTCCATCCATACCAGGCAACATGATGTCGAGCACGATCATGTCCGGCTTATAGGCCCGCGCAGCCTGCAATCCGGATAGCCCGTCTGTGGCAGTATAAACTTCGTAGTTTTCCGGGCGCAGATATGCAGTGACCAAGTTCAAGATGCTCTGTTCATCATCGATAACGAGTATTTTTGGTTTTGCCATGTTTTTTACATAATCGGTCTTATGATATTTGAATTTTAGCGTACGCAATGGTATGCTTTCAGCGGTTCTTTAAAATATTCGGATTTACGCACTTGAAAAAATATGCCAGGACTTTTGAGCGGGCTTTGCCTGACCAATCACCCAAAAAACCTCCAACTGCAGGACTGCTAAGTATATAAAGACGCATTGAAGATATTTTAAAGACTACTTAAAGATATCACAAAGAAACGTCTTTACCTGTACAAATGGTCACACTCACCTCCATATCCATCGGACCTGGCTCGAGCTGAAATCATCGTCAGTAATCTGGATGTCGATTGACTGGCTCGGATTTGGTTGTGCGGTGAGCGAGCGACCTTTCTAATGGGCGTGAACCGCGGGGCTATTCAAGAAATTGCTGTTCACAACATGGCTTTTTCCCGTCTGCACCGATAATGAGATCCGTTGGATATCAAACCATGGCGTTAAAAAATAGGCTGCATTGCCCCTTTAGCTTTTTAATGTCTAATGGCCCCGGTTGGATTGCTGACCGGGGCCACGACCTTAGTCCATGGGAATCATTCAACTGATATCCTGCTTCATGGTCTCGTATTGTTCGCGGGTGATCTCGCCACGTGCATAGCGTTGCGCAAGGATCTCACCAGCATCCAAACCATCTCCAGGAGGAGCTTTCATCTGCGAGCGGTGGTTTTGGCCACCTGAGAAAATGACCCTGACCAGCCAGACTGCAAGCAGAATCAGGCCACCCCAAAAGAGGAGCATTATCAGAAAGCCAATTAGTCCGAAACCCATTCCAAACCCCATCATTTCACACACTCCAACTGGTACATACCCTTAACTTATATCTTCTATAATCTGCTGGTATTCTTCCCGGGTGATTTCGCCGCGGGCATAGCGCGCCTGCAGGATATCACGAGCGGTTGGCTGCCCACTGCTTTGACCTGCAGAAAGCAGTGACCCCTGGCGGTTGTTGGCTATCCGGCGCACTGCCCAAACAACCAACAGCACCAAACCAACGATAACCCCAATTGTAAGCACCAAGTTAATGATCATCCCGATCCATCCCCAACTCCCGGCACCCCCAAAACCCCAGCAGCCGTCCCATCCAAATCCACGCATAATCTTTACCTCCAGTTTCATTGATTATTACTTACAGAGTTCAGCCTTTATTATCCGTTCAACTGGTGTAGGAATCTCCACCAGATACAGAAAGCGCAAAACTCCACTATTGGTTTATTTTTTATATCAACATAATCTTATCAAGCAATTTCAAAGATTCTGTGAAGCAAGTTTAAAGATCCTGTAAAGAAATTCCCGGATGCGATTAACCTCATAGGTACCAATAGGTACACCCCAATAAGCTCAACATTCGAAAATAATTCATCGGATAGGGGTGCCACATCGATCCGGTGAGACTGGATGGCTATGAGTCTCAACATAAATAGCCTTTAGTCCGACAATTATTCTGGATCGATGAATTCAGGATCATGTGACATGCTCATAATTTAATCATGACAAATATCACTGTCGATCGATATTGATCCTGCTAGAATATATTCAGGATTATGAATATGGGAATCCGTAAAGGTAAACACTCCCTGAAAGCCATCGTTCGAATGTTTCGCTCACTGGGTCAGCCAGCTCGCTTGAAGATTCTGCTGGCGATCGGTTCAGGTGAAGCGTGTGTTTGTCACCTGGAAGCATATCTGGGATTGCGCCAGGCGTATATTTCCCAACAGTTGATGACTTTACGCAAAGCCAGGATAGTAGCAGACCGACGTGAAGGACGCTTTATCTTCTACCGCCTGCAAAACCCGCGCCTTTTGGAGTTAATCCAGCTGGCAGGCAGCCTCACCGGGACCAGCGAAGACGAGCTGCGCCTTCCTGGCCAGCCCTTAACCATAGAGGGCTGTGGTTGCCCTCATTGTGCGCCAGATCTGGAACAGGAAAATCAGGTTCTTACCTTTATACCCGGTGTAGATAATCCCTAAAAAACAACCCCGGATGTGAACGGGGATCATTTTCGGCAAGATACATTCAGAAAAAGGAATGTGATAATGGAGCGATCCGTTCAACCTGCAAGAATTTCACCTCATAACCCGGATTTACGCGCCTGGTTAGTTGTCATCGCTGCCGGGATTGCCTGGATCAGCGCGTATCAGACGATTGAACCCCTGGCCAATTATCTGGCATATCAACTGCTTGGATTGGAAAATACCCATTTGGGTGAATCGCTGGCTTTCTTCTTCTATGATGTCCCCAAAATCATATTGCTTTTAGGCGGTATGATCTTTTTGATCACCACATTGCGTTCCTTTTTTACGCCTGAACAAACCCGGACCTGGTTGGGTGGTAGGCGTGAAGGAGTAGGGAACGTCCTGGCAGCTGCTCTTGGGATAGTGACGCCCTTCTGCTCTTGCTCAGCAGTCCCCCTGTTTATCGGCTTTGTCGAGTCGGGCATTCCACTCGGCGTTACTTTCTCGTTCCTGACAGCGACCCCGGTAGTCAACGAAGTAGCCTTGGTCATGCTGTTCGGCCTGTTTGGTTGGAAAGTAGCTGGGCTCTATTTGGCTAGCGGTCTGGTGATTTCCGTCCTGGCCGGCATCATCATCGGGCGCTTGAGACTGGAAAAGTATGTGGAAGACTTCGTCTGGCAGATCGAAGTCGGGAAAGGCGGCCTGACCGAAGAGAAACCAACCTGGGCTAATCGCTTCCGCAATTCCTGGGCATCAACAAGAGAGATCGTAGGCAAAGTCTGGCTATATGTTGTCATCGGCATCGCCGCCGGAGCTGGCATACATGGCTACGTGCCGGAAAGCGCTCTGGCCAACATTTTAGGAAGGAGCGCCTGGTGGTCGGTTCCAGCGGGTGTGCTCCTGGGCGTGCCACTCTATTCCAACGCAGCCGGTATCATCCCAGTGGTGCATGCCCTGATGGAAAAAGGGGCAGCCCTGGGAACGGTATTGGCGTTTATGATGTCGGTGGTGGGATTGAGCCTGCCAGAAATGATCATCCTGCGCCGGGTGCTCAAGCCTCCATTGATTGCCATCTTTATCTCGATTTTAATGATAGCTATCGTCCTGACCGGTTACTTATTCAATCTTGCGCTTTAGCTGAGGAAACGATCCGAGATGTCGCTGATTTAGGTAAAGAAAATGGTCATTTAACTTTAGGAGATCGTATTTTGGAAATCCATTCCAGGATAACAATCGATGCCTGTAAGCCCAGGGCAGCATGAATACTTTAGTAGTTACTCAGTTCAGGGGAAAATCGGGGGTGTTTGGGCGGGCAACGCCCGCCCAAACACCCCCATCCTCCCACCAACTGCGTAAGTCCTATACTTATTAAATTTCACAATGGAGGTTCCTGATGTTAACCGTAAAAGTTTTAGGTTCTGGTTGCGAAAATTGTAAAAAGGTCGAAGCTGTGGCTCATACAGCTATCGCCCACTTGGGTCTGGAAGCCCGCATTGAGAAAGTAACCGATTATGCCGAGATAATGAAATACTCGATCTTGGCTACGCCTGGTTTGGTGATCAATGAAAATCTGGTGTGCGCTGGTCGCATTCCCACCCCGGCCGAAGTTACCACCTGGCTGACCAACGCCCTGGCGACCGCATAAGCATCCGGCAGAAAATATCCTGGGGAGTGTTTTGTACGTCCCAAAGAAAACCCACTCTTGATTTCCGGATAACCCTAAGACCTTCCAGCGACAAATCCATGACTGATTCTCCTACTTCTTTAACCACCACGCCCAAAAAATTGACTAGACAGCTACCCACCCTGGACCGCTTCTTGACGGTCTGGATCTTCCTGGCAATGGC
Organism: Anaerolineales bacterium; assembly: GCA_034430155.1. Classification (GTDB taxonomy): domain Bacteria; phylum Chloroflexota; class Anaerolineae; order Anaerolineales; family UBA4823; genus DAOUET01. The sequence continues at coordinate 71,218 of DAOUET010000079.1, read as the reverse complement.
GGTTGGTGTGGGGATCGGGTACCTGTTCCCTAACTCGGTACAACGCTTCAACACCGCCGTATCGGTGGGCACCACTAATGTTCCCATCGCCATTGGGTTGATCTTGATGATGTACCCACCCCTGGCCAAAGTGCATTACGAAGAGTTGCGAGATGTTTTCCGTAACTGGAAAATCTTGGGATTCTCCCTGTTGCAGAACTGGGTAGTAGGGCCAATTCTAATGTTTGCCCTGGCAATCCTTTTCCTGCGAAATTATCCGGAATACATGGCCGGATTAATCATGATCGGCCTGGCGCGCTGCATCGCCATGGTGATCGTGTGGAATGAACTGGCCAAGGGCAATAGTGAATACGCTGCCGGGTTGGTCGCTTTCAACAGCCTGTTCCAGGTCTTCTTCTACAGCGTGTACGCCTATGTGTTCATCACGGTGCTGCCGACCTGGTTTGGTATGCAGGGTAGCACGGTACAGGTAACTATCGGTGAAATCGCCAAGAGCGTGCTCATATACCTGGGAATCCCTTTCATTTCCGGGTTTCTGACCCGGTTTATGTTTTTGAGGGTAAAGGGTAAGGAATGGTACCAAGAACAGTTTGTACGGCGCGTCAACCCGCTGACCCTGATCGCCTTATTGTTCACCATCGTGGTAATGTTCAGCTTGAAAGGCAACCTGATCATCACCATTCCGCTTGATGTGGTGCGCATTGCCATCCCACTAGTGATCTACTTCGTGGTGATGTTTCTGGTCAGTTTCTGGATGGGGTACAAAATCGGGGCAGACTACTCTAAGACGACCACCCTGGCTTTCACCGCAGCCAGTAACAATTTCGAGCTGGCAATCGCCGTGTCGGTAGCGGTCTATGGGCTAAACTCCGGAGTGGCTTTCGCAGCTGTAATCGGGCCTTTGATTGAGGTGCCCGTGATGATCGGGTTGGTTAATGTGGCCTTTTCATTACAAAAGCATTACTGGAGAAAATAGACCAACCCCATCATCGCTTGATTAAATGCACTTACGATAGATAATCTCTCCCCTCACAATCGTCAGCGTCACCTGCCCAAGGGAGTTCAACAAGGTTGAACCAGCAGGTGCGCTTTTTCAAATGGTGCCTCTCTGGGGTTATGCGAAGGTCTGACAAGCATCGATCGCCAAAGGAACTCTCTGCTTGCCTTTACAACTCAAAGCCAGGTCAATCAGGGTAGGATGCCTGAAGATCCCATCGACGATTGAGCAGGCGCTCTCTCGATGAGCATTCAGCAGAACGCCGGTTGCAGACTTGAGGTACTCTCGATTCGACAACAAGCCGACTGGGGGGGCTATCAAAGTCTTCGTGGGTGTCATCAAAGCGATAAACCGCCATGACCAGTATTTTCTTTCCGATGGTTTTTATGTTCAGGCTGATGGTAAACGAGTATAATCAAAAAGTTAAGCAGAAATCTTTGCATTGCGCGGAGGTACCCAGTGATGAATGAGATTGGTGTATTGAAATCCATTCCCGAAAAAATTGTTTCCTTTTTTGATCGTCCCCAGGTAAAAAAGGTCGTGATTCCGGTAGGTAAAGGGGTGCCGATGGGTGTCGAGCGAATCTCCTCCCCCAAGGTTGGGATCGGAGGGGCCTACGGAACCTGGGGTGAAAGCTATGATAACGATACTCTCCCAATCTTTGTGGCAAACAGCTTAGGAGAACCATTGAGCGAGCAGGATAGGCTTAACCTATCACCGCTTGGATTTGTTTACAGACACCATATCTCGGGATTATCTGACGAAGAGAACCTGACGGTAGAAGTGACGGCAGGAGCGCAGTTTTTACGCGAAGCCGCCTATGCCAACGGCTGGGAGCCTCAGGAAATCGATGCGATCTTGATCGGTTCTAGCGGGTTGGTGGTAAACGATTACATCCTAAGGATCGCGAAAGAAGCGGGTATCCCTGAGGGCGCTTTGAAAGTCAGCGTACACAAGGCTTGCGATAGTTCCGTGGGTGCATTGCATCTCGCCTTGAATCCAAATCTGCCCATAAACAAACAATTGAAGCGAAACCTGGCTGAGGAGTTGGCTGGCAAGAAGGTTTTAGTGGGAGGCATCGAGGGTTTGAGTCGCTTCGTCCAGCTTTCTCATGACAAAAACGCGCTACAACTCTTTGGAAATGGCGCAGGGATTATTGGCGTGATTCCTGGCAAAACCATGGAATTCGTGGTAGGAAAATCCCATGAGGTCTTCGACGAGCAGGGAGTGCTGGCGGTGCATATGTATTACCCACACTCCAAGCAGCGGGTAGCAGGCCAGTCAATGGTAGAGGTTAACCAGGCCGGAGAGAATTACATCCAAATTGTAGGTCTGATGCACGAGCCCGAAGAAGAAACCTCGGTGGTTATGGCTGGACCCATGGGGATGGTGAAGCTTTTTGTGCGATCGGGAGTTCAGGTCGTCCAAGATGTGTACCAGGCCTACCAGGAGATGATGAAGAAATTGGACATGCCGGATAAAACCATCGCGGCGACGATCGTTCATCACGCAAATTTAAAAATCAACCAGCTTAAAGAAAGGCACTTGCAAGGTCTAGGGGTTCACATTTCGATGCCGTGGGTTTTAAGCGAGTTTGGGAATGTGAGCGCAGCCTCAAATATGATCGCTTTCTTGCGGCAGCTGCCGGGTCTAAATCCTGGGGATCATATTCTGGTCGATGGATTTGGGGCGGGCACCTATTACGATGCGCTGGTCGTGGCTTTAGGAGGAAATGCGACCTAGGGAGGCGCTAAATAATTACCTTCGACGATCCGCAACCTAGATAGAGAATCGAGGAGATGTAAGGTAATTAACGCCGGCATTGATGTGGATAACAAAAATGTGTAGACATGGCGGGAGCGAAGTGCGTTTCGCTCCCGCCATCCTGCATCTTAAGCGGTTTCCTTCATTCGCTTTATTTTCCCGGTTTACCAGTAGCAGAAGCGGTGTCCTTCATTAAAGTCGGGGGATAATCTCACCGCGTTGGAAGGTGCGCACGGCCAGCCGGAACAAACTGCTAGCCAGCTTTACAAAATTTATATATAATATATAATGTATTATAGTTAAAGAATATATAGGACTAAAAGTGCTCAATGCTTGAAAGGGATCGTGACCTAGCAGGCAGTTTAGAAGTAGTCTGATAGTCCCCTTCTAGGTCACATCAAGAAAAGTTAGGATGAAAGGGCATGGACAAGTGGCAGAGCATGACTATGATGGAGAAGGTAGAGATGGCGATTTTCTAAAAAGGAAGTCGCTTAAAGATGAGGTTTTCGAGCACCTGCATAGAAGAATTGTTGCCGGTAAATATGCGCCGGGCGAATGGTTACGCCAGGAGGAGATTGCCAATCAATTAGGGGTCAGCCAGACCCCCGTCCGAGAAGCGCTTGATCTTCTGGTCTCGGCTGGATTGGCCAGACGCGTGCCTTACAGGGGCGTACATATTATCAAATTAACCAGCGCTGAAATCGTAGATGCCTATGTAATGAGGTTGCTGATTGAGGGCGCGGCAGTCAGGGTGGCAACCAATATCATTGCTGAAGATCAAATTGCTGAATTGTTTGATATCCTGGAACAGACCAGGAATCTCGTCACACTCGACGACATGTCAACACAACGCCAATTGAACAAGCGATTTCACATGTTGGTGGTTAAAGCATCCAGAAATCTATTGATTCGCCAAATCTACGAAATGGTGTCAAATTCCTTTCCAGATTGGATGCTGTACGAATACATGTTTCGCCACCCCGAGCTCTTAGAAACTAGTCTAACCAGAGAATACCGGGAACATAAAGCCATCCTCGACGCTATCGCCGCCCGGGATGCCGAGACAGCCGTGAACAATACCATCCAACACATTCGCAACCTGAGCAAGGAGCTGAATTCTTTCCTGGGTGTTCCGGAAGAGATGTTGAGAGAGCAGGAAGTACTATTTGGGTTGGTTGAAACCCATTAACGCTGGCACCTTCACCTGAGATGAAATATTACTAATAGGACTTACGCAGTTGGTGGGAGGATGGGTGTGTTTGGGTGGGTGTTGCCCGCCCAAACACACCCGATTTTCCCCTGAACTGCGTAACTACTAACTAAATAGAAAGAACGCCGGTAATAATTGAATGCGGATGAAACATTAATCAGGCCGGTGAAAAACCAGAATATTGGTCGATCTATCGAAAAAAGTACGAATACATTTCGGAAAAGAGGAGAAACTTATGCATACTGAATTGTTCCAATCCATGGCGCAAAGCATCATCGATGGCGATTCCGAGGTTGCAGCAGAGTTGGCGCAGCAATCCATCGCTCAAGGCATTGACCCGCTGGATGCCATCAACAAGGGCTTTGTGGTGGGAGTTAATCACGTCGGCGACGAGTTCAGCTGCGGGATGGCGTTTTTGCCCGAATTGGTGATGGCTGGAGAAGCGATGAAAACAGCAATCAATGTGCTCGAGCCAGAAATGACCAAGCGTGGCACAAAAAGGCAAGTCTATGGCAAGGTAGTGCTGGCAACAGTCGAGGGCGATATTCACGATATTGGCAAGACCTTGGTGGGAACGATGCTTTCGGCTTCGGGATTTCAGGTAGTCGACTTGGGTGTGAGTGTGCCGATAGGAACGATCGTCGAAAAGGCCCGCGAAATTGAGGCGGATATCGTGGCGGTAAGCGCCTTACTTACCACAACCATGGTCCGCCAAAGGGATGTGGTGGAAGCGCTGGACGATATGGGGTTACGTCCCAAGGTCAAAGTGATGGTAGGGGGGGCGCCGGTCACACGCCAGTGGGTAGAAGAGATCGGTGCGGATGGATACAGCGAGGATGCCATCGGCGCGGTAAACATCGCCAAACAGCTGATGGCTGTTTAAAGGAGCTGCGAGTGGTCGGACAAATTAAATCTATCAGCAATCCAGCTTTGAGTTTAAATATCCTCACTCCCGTCGATGTGGATAGAATCCACCATGCCACCCTTGAAATCATCGAGAAGGTTGGAGTCCGGTTTCCATCCCAAAAAGCACTCGACATTTGGGAAGCCCACGGGGCTCAAGTGGATCGCGATCGCTCGATCGTCAGGGCGCCTGGGGATCTTATCGAAGAGGCTTTGAAGCACGCTCCGCCGGCTTATACTTTAGCGGCCCGCCATGAAAGCCAGGATCTACCGCTAGATGGGAATCACGTCTTTGTAGGTACAGATGGATGCGGGGTAGAGGTGCTCGATCTGCAAACCGGTCAACGGCGCAGATCCAATTTGCAAGATGTGATCGACATCGTCCGGATTTCAGATTGCTTAGAGGAGATCGCCTTTCACTGGGTAGCGGTTTCGGCGCAGGATTGCCCGCCAGAAACGCGCGGTTTGTACGAATTGAGCGCCATCTGGGAAAATTCCACCAAACACGCCCAAACCGAAAGCATTTACAGCGTGAAAGAAGCCCGGGCAGCGGTGGAGATGGCTGAAGCGATTGCCGGTGGTAAATCAGCGCTACGGCAGCGTCCCGTGCTTTCTATCATGCAATGCACCGCGCCACCTTTAGGACAGGATGGCGGCAGCCTGGAGGCTGCCTTAATCGCGGCTGAATCAGGATTGCCAGTAGGTTTTATGACCATGGCTGCCTGCCTGACAACCGGACCGGCCACCATGGCCGGCACCCTGGCGGTAGGCAACGCAGAGGTGATTAGCGCAACAGCCTTAATACAGCTGGCTTTCCCAGGTGCTCCAGTATTTTACGCGGCTGCCCAGACCGCCTCAGACTTGCGCACCGGCGCTTACACCGGAGGTGGACCTGAAGATTTTCTCTTCGGAGCAGCCACCAACGTGCTGTCAGATTTTTATAATATTCCTCTTTCGATGGGATCATTTGCAACTGGCGCCAAGCAGCCAAACTGGCGAGCTGGCATCGAAAACAGCCTGTCAACCCTTATGGCCAGCCTGGTGATGTCCGATATGCTCTTAGGAGTAGGGTTGTTACACGGTAGCCGGATTTGGTCTTACGAACAAATGCTGATGGATTGTGAAATTTTTAATATCATCCATAAAATGATGGCAGGTATCCCGGTGAACGACGAGACTTTGACGCTCGATACCATAGAGGCAGTCGGACCGGGCGGAAACTTTTTAGCTCAAAAGCATACCCTCAACCATATGCGCGACCTTTTTATACCCCAATTCATGGACCGCCGTCCGTACAATGAATGGGAAGCTAAAAGAGATGGGGCCCAAGAATGGGCACGTGCCAAGGCTCAACAAATCCTGGCGACGCACCAACCCGATCCTCTGGAACCAAAACTCTCCGCTGAACTGAGAAAGATCATCGCCAGCGTCGAGCAAGAATGAAACCCAATGCAACCTAAACTGGAAATCCTTCCAAACCAGCTGGTTGGACGTATATTAGACGAAGCTTTCCAACTAATGATTAAACCTGGGATAAAGGTGCAATCCCAAGAGGCCAGAAAATTGCTGGCAGGCGGCGGCGCGCAGGTTGATGATATCGACCAGGTTGTGCACATTCCAGAAGCACTGGCGAGAACCGCATTGGAAACTGTGCCCCACCAGTTCGACCTGTACAATCGATCCGGCCAGGTCGCCGTCGATTATGGAGGCGATGCGGTCCACTTCGACCCGGGTTCATCAGGCGTCCATGTGCTCGATGCGGAGACCCTAGAACATAAACCGGCGTACACGCCGGACTTGATCCGCATTGTCCAGCTGGCTGAAATGCTGCCGCAATACGACGCCCAATCGACAGCGGTGGTATGTAACGAAATCCCGAAGGAGATAGGCGATTTGTACCGCCTGTACATCGTGTTGCTGTTTTCTAGCAAGCCGATTGTGACAGGGGCATTCTCAGCCCAGACCCTGCATTATATGATCGAGATGCTAGCAATTTTTACGGGTGGCCGGGAAGGGTTGCGCCAGAGGCCACAGGCGGTTTTCGATGTATGCCCTTCTCCCCCTCTGATATGGAGCGACTTCGGTGCCCAGAATTTGATGGAGCTGGCCCGGGCTGGTGTGCCAGCCCAAATCGTTTCAATGCCCCTGGCAGGCGCAGCTGCCCCGGTAACCCTGTTGGGCGCGGTGGTGCAGCACGCCGCCGAGTGCCTCAGTGGGATCACCATCCACCAGCTGGCCCAACCGGGTGCGCCGATTGTTTGGGGCGGCGCGCCGGCCATCTTCGATATGCGCCAGGGGACCACACCCATGGGCGCCATTGAAACCGCCATGATCGATGCATCTTACGCTCAGGTTGGTAAGTCACTTAACCTGCCCACCCACGCTTACCTGGGCGCCAGCGACTCCAAACTCGTGGATGCGCAGGCTGGACTGGAGAGTGGCATGAGCGCCTTGATGGGCGCTCTGGCTGGCATCAACATGATATCGGGCGCCGGAATGTTAGATTTCCTGGCTTGCCAGAGCCCGGAAAAGCTGGTGGTGGATGCCGAAGCGATCGCTATGGTCCAGCGTCTGCTGGAGGGACTGCAGCCGCGCACCGCCAGCCTGGCCGTCGCCCTGTTCGAAGGTATCAACTTCAAAGGAGATTTCCTGAAACAGAAAACGACCCGGGAGCTGTTCGCTCAAGAACAACACCTGCCTTCGGCGGTTATAGACCGCAGTTCCAGGCGCAGCTGGCAGCAGGCTGGCGGCCTGGATACCTTCCAGCGCGCCAGAGCGCGCTGCCGGCAGTTGCTGGCTGATTACCGGTCGCCGCAATTGCCTGCCGAGCAGGTAGCCGAGCTACAGGAGCTGGTCGCCCACCTGGCCGCTCTGGCTGGCATGCAACAGCTGCCCGCCTTGGAAAAGGGCATAGTTTGATCGCAGATGGGCTACAAACGCTTATAGAAGGTGTGGTGGGGCAAACCGTTGAAAGTGATTGTAATATTCGCCGGTGATTTATTTATATTAAGATTTACGCAGTTCAGGGGAAAATCGGGGGTGTTTGGACGGGCGTTACCCGCCCAAACACCCCCATCCTCCCACCAACTGCGTAAATCCTATATATAATAAAGGCTCTACAAGGTACAATATAGCCACCTAGAAAGAGAACATTTATCACTAGCCCTAACTGACCGAATGATTTATCGTGATTATACGGGCATAAATACCAGTAGATCGTTTTATACCAAGACTAACCTAATATCGGCAGATCATCCAACATTATTGAACCACACATCCAAGCTCTCTGACAGATTATCATCAAAAAACGAGGATCATCTTGGATTTGAAACCCCTTTTAGGGACAACCGATATAACCACTGCACCTCAGGATATAGCCTTGGAGCAAGGGGGTAATTTTCGCTGGCAGTTTAGCAACCGATCCACCAGCCCTGAACAGCTGGTTGAAGTCAATTATTTTAGTAGTTATGCAGTTCAGGGGAAAATCGGGGGTGTTTGGGAAGCAGAAAAAAGAAACAATTTTGCACCCACTCTTGGCGTGACCAGCGAAATCATCCTGCATTTCTGCGGCTATCCGAGGGTATCAGGGTCAACTTACCGGAATTAACCTACACCCCCTTCCGGGGAACCATGTAGGTACCTAAACCAGCCTCAGTCTGGGAGAAGATATGCGATAGAGAAAGGAGGGCAGGGAACCATTAATAAAAACGTAACACCATCCATTCAACAACCACCAATAAACGAGGGTGCCTGCATCCTCACCCCACCAACTTCACAAGGAGGGAAGTTGACATGAAACGCCAATGGATATTCAGTTTCGTAGTAAGTGTAATGATCGCTTCGCTGGTGTTGGCTGCCTGCGTTCCTGCCACGCCAGCGCCACCGGCTACCGAAGAGGTAGCTCAACCTACTACCGAAGAACAGATCGTTCAACCCACCGAAGCGCCCAGCGTACAACCCACGGCGGAGCCAACCGCAGTACCGCCAGCCGAGCGTAAAGTCGCCACCTTTGCCTGGACTCAGGAACCCGATTCGCTCAACACCTGGTATTCCGACATGTGGTTTGCGGACATTCTCCAGCAAATATGGTCTTGTTGGGCATGGCAGTACGACGACCAGAACCTGCCTTATCCCCATCTGGTGACTGAAATCCCCAGCATGGAGAACGGAGGTGTCTCTGAAGACGGGTTGACCATCACCATGCACCTGCGTGACGACATCGTCTGGTCAGATGGCACCCCCATCACTTCAGCGGACTTCGTCTTCACTTATGATATGGTGATGAATGAGGCCAATGCGGTCTCCTCCCAATATCCATATGACTATCTGGAAAGCGTCGAGGCCCCCGATGATCGCACAATAGTGATGACCTTCGCAGAGCCCTTCGCGCCCTGGGAATCTGCTTTCTGGCAGGGACTGTTTCCCAAGCACGTTCTGGAGCCGGTTTTCGAAGCCGACGGCACCATCGATCAGGCTGATTGGAACCTGGCGCCCACGGTTGGCTGTGGACCCTTTGTCTTCTCCGACTGGGAGTCGGGCAGCTTTATGCGCTTCGTCAAGAGCGATAACTACTGGCTGGGCCAACCCAACCTGGATGAAATCTTCTTCCAGTTTGTGCCAGACGATGCCGCCCAAACCGCGGCCCTGATGGCAGGGGATGCTGATCTGGGCACTTTCCCACCCCTCTCGGACGTCCCCGCTTTAGAGGACGCTGGCCTTAAGATCATCACCCAAAACGGCGGCTATTCGGAAGGCTGGTTCTTCAACTTCCGGGACATGGCCAGCCCCGCTATCAAGGACCTCAACGTGCGCCGGGCGATTGCCATGGCCATCGACCGGGAGGCCATCATCCAGGACCTGCTGCTTGGCCTGACCAAGCCAGCCGAAACTTTTTGGGATGCCCTGGCCGCGTATGGCTACGTACCTCCTGACATCGTGCCCTGGACCTACGATCCCGAGGAAGCCAAACGGGTGCTGGAGGAGGCCGGCTGGGTTGATACCGACGGTGATGGCATCCGCGAGGACGCCAACGGCAACAAGCTCACCATCACCCATGGCACCACCATCCGCGAGATCCGCCAGGATATCCAGGCTGTCGCACAGCAGCAGCTGGGCGAAGTCGGCATTGACCTGCAGATCACCAGCAACGACTCAGATATTTTCTTCGGCAGCTACGCCGACGGCGCCCCACCCGCGGTGGGCGATCTGGACATCATGGAGTGGTCGGACAGTACTTACTTCCCAGACCCGGATACGGACTACTGGCTATGCAGCCAGATTCCCAGCGATGAGAACCCCTATGGATACAACTACTTCGGTTGCGATGAGCAACTGGATGCGCTCTTCCAGCAACAATTGGTAACTATCGATTCCGCTGCGCGCACCAAGATCATCCAGCAGATCACCAAGTACACCCACGATCAGGTTTACTGGTATGGCCTGTATGTGGATGCCGATTACTGGATTGTGAGCGAGCACTTGACCGGAGTCAAGTTCTCGGGGGTGACACCTTTCTACAATATCATGGAGTGGGACATGCAGTAATGTCCTGAAAAGACTTGCGGCAGCCGGGACAGGTTGGTCCTGCCTCGGCTGCCTCTTTCAAATCCCGGTTTTATGGGAGGTGCCATGACCAAATACATCATCCGGCGGCTTCTGCAAGCCATCCCCCTGCTGTTCATCATCAGCCTGGTGCTTTTTGTGCTGATGCGCAACACAGGGGACCCGCTGGCGACCATGGGAGGGCGTAGGGCCACCCGCCCTGAGGACCGCGCTCGCTTAGCCCGCCAGCTGGGATTGGACCAGCCAATCTATAAGCAATACATTTACTGGCTGATCGGCAATGATTGGACCAAGATCGACCTGAATGGTGACGGCATCGCCGAGACCCAGGGGACCCGCCAGGGTGTGTTACGGGGCGAGTTTGGTTTCTCGCTACTCAGCCGCGGCAAACCTGCCTTAGACATCATCATGGAACGCTTACCGAACACCTTGTTGCTGATGATTCCGGCTGAGGTGATCGTCCTCTTGGTCTCCCTGGCAGTGGGGGTTTATTCTGCCCTGCGGCAGTATACCTGGTGGGACCACTTTATCACCGCCGGCTCGTTCATCGGCTATTCTATGCCGATTTTCTTCGTGGCGTTGCTTTCGATGTATATCTTCTCGGTTGACTTCAAACGCTGGGGGCTGCCCTACCTGCCCACGGTGGGTATGTTCGACCCTCAGATTGGCAAAACCCCCTCCCAAGTTGCTCTGCATATGGTATTGCCAATTTTCTCTATGACCGTGATTACGGCAGCAGGTTATAGCCGCTTTGTGCGCTCCCAGATGTTGGAGGTGATAAGCGAGGATTACATCCGTACAGCTCACGCCAAAGGCCTGCCCTACCGCATGGTGATCACCGGTCACGCCTTGAAAAACGCCGCCCTACCACTGGTAACCATTGTCGGCCTGGATGTTCCCCTGCTGCTGGGAGGTGCGGTAGTTACCGAGAGTATCTTCGCCTGGCCTGGTATGGGTCGCCTGTTTATCGACCACCTCTCACGCTCTGATACCCCGGTGGTCATGGGCATTTTGATGATAATTTCCGTAGCGGTGGTGCTTTCCCAGCTGTTGACCGATATTATCTACGGCTGGCTGGATCCGCGCATTCGCTACAATTAGAGAAACGAGGCGCCATGGATACCACCGCCAATCAAAGCATCGCCAGCCTGCAAGAAGAAACCGAAGCGCCACCGCTGACCCCCCGGCAGCTGATCTGGCTCCGATTTCGCCGCCACCACATGGCGGTTTTCGGCGCCATAACCCTGATTCTGCTGCTGCTATACTCGATCGGCGGTGCCTTCATTTTCCCTGAAACCTTTTCCAATTACACCGATACCAAACTCAGACTGCAGCCGCCCTCCGCCGAACATCCTTTCGGAACTGATACCGTTGGGCGAGATATCCTGGCTCGTACCATCTATGGTGGGCAAATCTCACTGTTGATAGGTCTGTTTGCCGTGGTAGTGGAAACCATTGTAGGTGTGGTAATCGGTGCCATCGCTGGCTATTACGGAGGTTGGATCGACAGCCTGCTGATGCGCTTTACCGAAGCCATGTTCAATATCCCCCAGCTCTTCTTGCTTCTGGTGATGGCGAAATTCTTTGGCAATAAAATCCCGACCCTAGAGATGTTCGGCCGTACCTTCAGCGGTAGCGTTATCGTGATTACCGTGATCATCGGGGTGACTAGCTGGATGTATCTGGCTCGGATTGTGCGCGCCAATTTTCTCTCCTTTAAAGAGCGTGAGTTCGTTCTGGCCGCCCACACCATCGGCACCTCCAACATGTCGATCATCTTCGATCACATCATGCCCAACAGTATCGCCCCGATTGTAGTCTCCGCCACCCTGGGAGTGGCAAACGCCATTCTTTCTGAAGCTTACATCAGCTTCCTGGGGTTGGGAGTGCAGCCGCCCACAGCTACCTGGGGCAACATGCTAGACAAGGCCTACAATTACTTAGAAAGTGCTCCCTGGCTTTGGATATTTCCAGGCACGCTGATCTTGCTCACCGTGCTGTCGATCAACTTTATCGGTGACGGCTTGCGCGACGCCCTAGACCCACGCACCCTGATGGAATAGGAGGCTTGAGTGCAACCCATTCTCGAATTAAATGACTTGGTCGTGCGTTTTCACACCCTCGATGGGACTGTGAACGCCGTCAATGGGGTCTCCTATGCGATTTACGAGGGCCAGACATTGGGAATCGTCGGTGAAAGCGGCTGTGGTAAGAGCGTTAGTGTGCTCTCTATATTGCGCCTGATTCCCCAACCGCCTGGCAAGATCGTCGCCGGTCAGGTGCTTTATGGAGGAAAAGATCTACTGCAACTGGAAATGAACGATATGCAGCATATCCGCGGTTACGAAATCGCCATGGTTTTCCAGGACCCCATGACTTCACTCAACCCGGTCCTGACGATTGGGCGGCAGATCAGCGAGGCCCAGATTGTACACCTAGGAGTTGACTCGCAGGAAGCGCAACGCCGGACGGTGCAGCAGCTCGAAATGGTGGGTATCCCGAAAGCAGCCGATCGTTATGGCGACTACCCGCACCAGTTCTCCGGCGGGATGCGCCAGCGTGTGATGATCGCTATGGCGTTGGCCTGCAACCCCAGTGTTCTGATCGCAGATGAACCCACCACTGCCCTTGATGTAACCATCCAGGCCCAGATAATCGACCTGGTAAAGAATCTGCGCGACCAGATGGGTATGGCGGTGGTGTGGATCACCCACGACCTGGGGGTGATCGCCGAACTGGCCGATAACGTGGTGGTGATGTACGCTGGCTACCTCGTCGAAGAGGCTGATGTCTTCACCTTGTACAATGATCCCCGCCACCCTTACACCATCTCACTGCTCAAATCGCTGCCCCGGGTGGACAGAGTTAGCCATGAAAAGCTCGCCACCATCCCGGGTGTGCCGCCAGACTGCATCCATATGTCGGCTGGTTGTCCCTTCACCCCTCGCTGCGGCTACACCATCGAGCGCTGTCACCAAGAAAACCCCGTCCTGGAGACGATCGATAAAGATCACCGCATCGCCTGTTGGATAGATGTCACCACCGGAAGGTCGCGATGAGCGAGAACCAGGTGCTGCTGAGCGTCAGGGGGTTAAAAAAATATTTCCCGATTCTGCGCGGCATTCTGATCCAGAGAGAGGTCGCCGCGGTGAAGGCTGTGGAAGATGTCACCTTCGATATCTACCAGGGCGAAACCTTAGGGTTGGTGGGGGAGAGCGGTTGTGGCAAAACCACCACCGGGCGCACTATCTTGCAGCTCTACCGCCCGACGGCGGGGAAAGTCTATTTCAACGGGGTAGACCTGACCGAGCAGAAAGGCACTGCCCTGCGCAAGCTGCGCCAGCACATGCAAATGATCTTCCAAGATCCCTTCGCCTCGCTGAATTCCCGCTGGACTATCGCCCGCATCATCGGTGAGCCGATACGGGTTCACAACCTATATCCCCGCAAAGAACGGGTCGAACGGGTGGGGCAACTGCTTGATCTCGTGCAGCTTAACCACCTCTATATCAATCGATACCCTCACCAGTTCTCGGGGGGCCAGCGCCAGCGGATCGGCATCGCCCGCGCCCTGGCTTCTGACCCCGATTTTATCATCTGCGATGAACCCATTTCAGCTCTGGATGTATCCATTCAGGCGCAAATTGTCAATCTTCTAGAGGAGCTTCAGGATCGCCTGGGGCTGACCTACCTGTTTATCGCCCATGATTTGAGTATGGTACGGCACATCTGTGATCGCGTAGCAGTGATGTATCTGGGGATTATCGTAGAGCTGGCTGACCGCAACGAGCTTTACGATAATCCCTTGCACCCTTACACCCAGGCGTTGCTCTCAGCGGTTCCTATCCCAGATCCGGAAAAGACCCGCGCCCGCCAGCGGGTTATATTACCAGGTGACCCGCCCAGCCCGGTCAATCCGCCCGAGGGTTGCCGCTTCCACCCACGTTGCCCTCTCGCCATCGACCAGTGCCGGGTGGAGATTCCCGAGTGGCGAGAAGTCGCACCCAGACATTGGGCCGCCTGTCACAGGGTGCAGGCAGTCCCATAAGCATCCCCCAGGAATAGCCAGATAGGTAAGCCTGGTCGCGAGCACCTATTGCATATCACGACTGTCACCCCTAATTAAAATCTAGCGTTTATCAGCCGCCAGTTGGGTAAATCTCTCCGCCAGGCAAGGCCGCGGTGAACCCAACAACAATCTAACTTCGACACCCAGGAAGAGACTAAGATGCAGCAGCAACCCATCGACTTGAAAGCGTTATTGAGCGTTCCCTATGTCGACCCTGAAGGAGGTTTTGAAATCTCCCCTGACGGTAAATTCGTGGCTTTCGCCTGGAACCCGAGCGGTCAGTGGGAGATCTACGAGCTGCCCCTGGATCATCCCGCCCCACCTGAGCAGATCACTCATGGACCGGGCGGTAAATTTTCTCCGTGCTACTCTCCCAAGGGCGACCGCCTGGCCTATGTCTTGGACCTGGATGGGGGTGAATGCTTCGACATTTATATCTATGACCGGGTGAACGACCAGCATCGCAATCTTACTCCCGGCAGCCCGGAGACCATCCAGCCCAATCTGAGTTGGTCGCCGGACGGTTCTCAAATCGCCTACATCTCCGACCGCAGCGGTCAATTTGAGACGTATGTGATGCCAGCTTCTGGCGGTGTCGCCCGGGTGGTTCTGGCTCAGCCGTACCCCGGGTGGGTGGTGCGCTGGTCCCCGGATGGGGCCTGGCTTTTGGTAATCGCCGAGACGCACGGTCAAGATTACGGCACCTTTATCGTTCCATCAATGGGGGGTGAACCACGCCAGATCAGCGCTGGTAATGAGGCGATCAACGCCAAGGATTCCCGCTGGTCGCCAGACAGCACCCGTATCGCTTTCTCTTCGGACTTGCACGGATATTATGATGTGGGTATCTACCATCTGGAGAACGACCAGATCGAGTGGCTCACCTCAGGCGAGGGAGAAAAAGAGGCGCCTTATTGGTCCCCTGATGGAAAACAGCTGGCCTACGTGATTTACCGGGGACCAGATTCCTGGTTGGCCCTGCAGGCTCTTAACTCCGACTTACCATTCACCGATCAGGTCGAGCCGGGAGTGCACTATTCACCACGCTTCACGCCCGATGGAAAGCATCTCGTCTTTGTATTTGACAACTACCGCCGACCCGACGACCTCTGGCAGCTTACCCTGGCAGACGGTTCACTCCAGCAGCTGACCAGCTCCTTGCCCGCCGGGTTGCAGGAGGTAGCCTTTGTAAAGCCCCAGGAAGTATATTACCCCAGCCTGGATGGCACCCCGGTGCCGGCTTTGCTCTTCAAACCGCATGGTTTCAACCAGCCCAACGCAGCAGTTATCGTGATCCATGGCGGTCCTACCTGGCTATTCCAGTATCTGTGGTACCCCATTTTCCAGCACATGGCTAGCCGGGGGTGGGTGGTGCTGGCCCCCAACTACCGGGGCTCAACAGGTTATGGAAAGGTCTGGCAGCAAGCTAACCGCTTCGACCTGGGCGGTATAGATACCAAGGACGTGGTAGCCGGAGTAGATTATCTGGTTCGCACCGGTCTGGCGGATTCAAATCGGATCGCAGTCTCCGGTCGCAGTCATGGCGGTTACCTAACCATGACCTGCCTGACCCAATACCCGGAGCGTTGGTCGGTGGGTTCGGCAGTAGTGCCTTTCCTTAACTGGTTTACCTCCCACGCCAACTCACGCGAAGACCTTCAGCACTGGGACATCCAAAATTTCGGCGATCCAGAAAAGAACCGTCAACTATGGCACGACCGTTCGCCCTACTTTTTCCTGGATCGCATCCTGTCCCCCGTGCAGTTGATTTGTGGGGCCAATGACCCACGCTGTCCTGCCAGCGAATCGATCGCGGCTAAGGAAAAGCTGCTTGCGCTGGGCAAAGAGGTAGACTTCGTGCTTTATCCAGACGAGGGTCATGCCTTTTTAAAAATCAACAATGTCATCGACTCCGAGGTGCGTAGGGTAGCTTTCCTGGCACAGGTGCTCGAAAAAACGGAAGGATCACGGTAATGAGGCCACTGACCGTACTGACTGATCAAGAAGTCGAAGGGATTCATCAAGCCACTCTGCGTATTCTAGAAGAGACAGGCATCATTTTGAATCAATCTGAAGGGCGCGATATCCTAACAGGGGCCGGAGCCAGGATAGAGGGCGAGCGCATCCTGCTGCCGAGCAGTCTGGTGGAGAGAGAGCTGGCCAAGTGCCCCAGACAGGTAACCATTAGCGGAAGGGGTGGAGCGACAAAAGTACTCGGAGATGGAAGCCTGCATTGGCACAATCTAGGAGGCGCTCGCGATGTCTACGATCCCCGCACGGGACAGCGACGAGGGGCGTTGATAGCAGATGTAAGCGACAGCACCCGGCTGTTAGATGCCCTGGAAAACGTGACCACAGTCACGCCTTTCTTCACACCCCAAGATGTACCTGGAGAGCTCATGTCGTTGGCTATGTATCGGTATGCCTTGGGATATACCACCAAGCCGCTGCATGGACCAGGCGTGCAGACCAGCGCCGAGGTGGGTTACGCCGTGAGGCTGGCGGAGGTGATCGGAGCGCCGCGCCAGATCCTCTCCTTAAGCGTTTCACCGGTCAGCCCGCTTTTTTTCCCGGACGATGTAGTCGAGGCAACCATCGCAATTGCCCGCCTGGGCATCGCTTTCGCACCGCTACCCTGCCCAACTGCCGGCACCACCGCACCGTTTTCTCTGGCGGGGGCGTTGGCACAACAGAACGCAGAAGTGCTGGCGGGCATAGTGCTGGCACAATTGGTGCAGCCAGGATTACCAATCGTTTACTGCGGCCGACTGGCAATGATGGAACCGCGCACAGGCATTTCAGTATGGGGCGGTGTAGAGATGGGGTTGGCTTCAGCCGGTACCGTTCAAATTGGGCACCGTTATGGGTTGCCGGTGAACGTTTACGGATTTTCCACCAACTCGCATGTGCTCGACATCCAGAGCGGTTTCGAACGAGCCCTCAACGCGGCCATTCCGGCCCTGGCTGGCGCCGATGAGCTCTCTGGGATCGGGGAGATGGAAGCCGGTGTAATGGGCTCCTACGCACAAATGGTGTGTGACAACGAGATGGCAGCCAGTGTGAAAAGACTGCGGCGCGGCATAGTGGCTGACGAACAAGCCCTGGCTGTGGAGGTGGTAGCTGCTGTGATGCGTGGCACCCACAATTTCTTGGGGCAAAAGCACACCCGCCAGTATCTGCATGGCGGTGAGATCCAGCTCACCCAGCTGGCCGAGCGCGGCACCTGGGAAGCATGGGAGCGAAGCAGTCGCGCCAGCATGGCCGAGCGGGCTCAGGCTGAAGCAGAGCGATTGCTGAACGAGCACCTGGTCCCAGCGCTGGACGCTGAGCAGGAGGAGGAATTGGATGCCATTATGGTCGCAGCTGAGCGAGAATTGGTACCTTCCTGACAGCTTTCGCGAAATTAGAGCGAGTAGGTCCTCAATCCGTGTTTACCGGGTAGCCTAGTCCCCCTCAAACTGACCCCTGAAGACGGCCTCCGGCAAATTAGAGCGCGCAGGCGATCAAATGATGTTTACGGGGTTTGTGAAAAAAGCAAACCGTCATTCGTCTTGAATATCCACCAACACCGCTCGTACCACAGTGCGCCATCGGAATATTCCGCGGTCCTGATCATACACATGACATGTGATCAGCGTGAGCCAATCCAGGCTTTCGTGACCTAAGACTGTCATATCGCTAGGAGATACCTGTCTGTTTTCTTTGACTGTGTAGATATAACTTTGACCCCAGGCATGGATGATGACCTTATCACCCCACTTCAATGAGGGCAGCTGACTGAACGGACCTGGTCGGTCAGACGGTAAGGAAACATGGGCGGCAATAGCGGTGTTTCCCTGCCAAGTGGGGAAAGCAGTGCCCTCTAAGAAGCCGGCCTGATCCCAAAGCCAATCGACATCCCAACTGTTCCCGTTTTTTGGAACCATTACAATCGGGGTCTTTGTGTGCAAAGCCGGGATCTCCAACCACAGGTCGCCCAGATTTCTATAGACGGCCTCCGGGAAAGGGATGCGCAGTGCCAATTCCTTTCCGGGAGCATATCCAGTTTCGGGCAGCTGCATGGGGACCAGGTTGAACACAAAGACCTCCCCGGCCTCATTATACAAGCGGGGGTCTCTCCCGTCGGCTCCGATCAAAATTGTCTTCCGGTCAATCGCAACCGCCTGCCCGAAGTTGTCATCCGCAGATACGCTATCCGGGTATATCTGGTTTGCCTGTTCCCATTCCCGGCCCTTGCTCTCAAACATATACGCCGCCCCCGCGCGTCGGTAGCCTGCCCACTGCCTGCCAGTCGCACCTGCCACCAGCAAATCCCCATCAATCGCCACCGATTTCCCGAAGTAATCGAAGGACATGGCATCCGGCAGCAGCAGGATGGATTGTTGCTTCCAGCCGGTATTCCCGCGGGTAAAGACGTACACAGCACCGGCGTTTAAAATGCGACCACCACCCAGGTTGGAGTCGTGATAAGCAGCCCCAACCGCAACCTTATCGCCGGAGAGCGCCACCGCGTTTCCAAAGAAATCGCCACTTCTCCCATCGCTTGCCTGCAGTTTTTCATTTTGAACCCAATCTGCACCGCTGCGTGCGAACAGGTAAACCGAGCCCTCGCCGCTGGTAAGGAAAGAGCTCGCTTCGGTTGCGCCGATTGCTACCAGGTCGCCTGATATCGACAGCGAGGCACCAAATGCAGCTCCGATAGAAGGATCTAAAGGCAATAACTTGCCATGCGGATTCCAAGAGCCTCCCCGGCGGATAAAAGCATAGGCTGCGCCCGTATCCGGGATACCACCCAAGTCATACCCGTCCGCTCCTACCACGATCGAATTGCCGTCAATCCCTACGGAAACTCCAAAATAGTCGTCCTCGCCGTAATCAGAGCCCACCAGCCTGGCTTGCTGGGACCAGGTTGTCCCATTATGAACGAAGACGTATGCCGCTCCGGCATCGCTGAGGTTATCAAGGTCTTTACCGACTGCGCCGACGATAACGGTATTACCAGAAATCGCTACCGAAGTGCCAAAAGCGTCCTGTTCATCGGCATCTTTGGCGACTAGTTTCGCCTGCTGAATCCAACCACTCCCATTGTGTATAAAAATGTAGGCCGCCCCGGCATTTTTTAAGCGCGTGCCACCCACAGTCAGGTCTGCACGTGGTGCGCCGATTACGGCCGTATTGTCGTACAAAGCAAGCGACCACCCGAAGGAATCTGCTACTGCGGTATCTGATGCGATCAGGCGTGAAGTCTGTACCGTCCCAAGCCCTATGCTTTTGGCTGGAGCTGGCAGCCAGGTGGCTAGATCAGCGCCCTCATAATCTAAAGGAAGCACCTTGGTCCGAGCCTGCACCTCCTGGGGCTTGATAAGTATTCCAGGCCAGACACAAAACACCATCGCCATCAGCAGCACAACGGACCCGATAGGGCGGAGGATTTCAAGAGCCGCATTGGTCTTGGATGGATGCTTATCCATAAAACCATCTCCAACAACTAACCAGAAAGGACAGCAGGCAAGCCTCCTATTATTATCACAGAAATCCAAAGGTCTGTCATGTGCCTTTTATCACTTTCACCCTCGAGAATCCCGGGCTGTCATTGTTTTTCATAAGTCGAACAAACAGGGACGGGATCGGTCAGGAGCGCGCCAAACCATATTCGCATCATAAAAGCCAGGTTCTGCTTCAATCTGGTAGTCTCAGCGGTGTATGAAATTCAGGTCTGGCTAAGTGGTGAAGGAATTCTAATAAAAATCAGGGGGTAAGGAAGATTCCGGGTTCACAAGCGCGGAATAAGGGGTGCTCAACTATGAGAGGCAACCAACGCCAGTATATGGAAAAGATGATCAACCCCCTCTCCAGTCAGAGCGCTGGTTCTCAGATAAGCTGCATCGATCGTCCTGGCGAGTCGCACCCCGGCCCATTCATAAGTTACTTCGGAGAGATCGGATTTGTTTCCCACCACGATGAATCTTTGATCGGGCAAAATCCGCTTGATCTCCAGGTACCAACGGTAAAGGTTGATCAAGCTCTCCGCGATGGTAAGATCATAAACCAGAACAGTGGCTCTACTGCCCCGGTAGAAACCGGCTCTAACATCCTTAAAGCGCTTCTGTCCGGCCATATCCCAGATAGACAGCTTCACCTCGCCAGCTGGCAGTGGAACAATCTTGGTCTGAAAGTCCACACCAATGGTGGCCAGGCGAGAGTGTTCAAACTTCTCTTCGCAAAACCGGCGTATCAGGGAGGTCTTACCGACGTTCCCGTCTCCAGCAACCACAACTTTAAGGACCGGGATGGATTGCATTTGAAATCCATCCTTTAGAGTGGATGACGGATGAAGAATTCGTGGGGACATACCAGATTATCCACATTGACCATTGGGCTGCTCAGCTGGTTTTTATTGGCCTGTTCGAAAGTCTTGTGTATCGCTTCCAGGTTTCTTAACTGCTTGCCTGAGGGTTCTGTGGTGAAAAGCGCCAGCGTGGTGCTTTGATCGCCTCGCACGAAACTCAACCATATGCCCCCTTCAATCTGGGTCGAGCGCACCCCTGCGCCAAAAATCTCTTCCGTCGCTGAATGGTAAGCGGAGAGCATGGGCACAAATAGCGCCGGATCGACTCTAAATTGCCCGATAGTTTTCAAGGGCATGCCCGACTCATTGTCGTATATGGAAAAACCCTGCACGTGAGCCAGGTGGCGGTGACGGATTAATATGGAGGTACCCTCGGTTACTGCATCTTTCCAAGCCTGAGAATCTGGAGCCTCTACCAGTAAGCCTTCGATAGTCTGCTTCTCGTCCTGGTAGTGAGCGTAAAGCTGTTGAAATTGAATGCGGTTGACATCCCCGTTTGCGAAACGCGTCGCCAGGGCGTTGACCTTTTGATTGACTTTATCCAGATAAGCGCGCGCTTCTGCCTGGGTGCCCAGGCGGACCGTCTTTGCCGCCGCCTGAGAAGCAGCTGCTCCAGCTGAGGTGGCCTTGGGCGCAACCGGTTTGTTGGAAGCGGTTTTTCTTGACCTGGCTGATCGCCAACTCTTGGAGCTGTGTCGAGCAGGTTTCTCTGAAAACAGACGCCTTAACCAATCGATCATTGTTCTAAACGTATCGTTTCCTCTTTTAGCACTCTGAATCTCTGCCAGATGCCTCCCGTTGGGTGGTCCGGATAAACTGACCAGATTGCCTCAATATTTGCGTGCACCCAGCGATCCACCATGGTGTTCTCAGTATGCGTTAATCATAGCATGATGGCCTCTGTTATTGGTTTTTAATACCCTCACAAAAATGACAGGGTTTTTAATATAGACTTTCCCACTTAAACGCTCTGCTGCTCATAAAGCCGATATGCATCTCCCACTGGATAATCATCCATCACCTCAAAAAAGCCAAATCCACCCACACGAGCATCCACATGGTCAACGATACGATGATCTATAAAAGCTGCGATGGTACCCACCACTTCCCTGCCCCGTAAGGATTGGAATAGAGCCACCTCGGCGTGACCGTAAAATGGTCCGGTGGCTGGGTCAAGGTATTTCAATTGCTCAGAGATCAAGGGGGGCACCCAATTGGGGTCGTCGTGGTAAACCCGCCATGGGAATTTGGCAAAGGCCCTCAAGGCGCGCCGATCTCTGACTCGCCTGATTTCGATGGAAGCGGTCACATCAGTCGCCTCAATCAATTCTTGAGCAAACTTACTACCAGCACTATGGACGACCCGCTTGGGCAGTAGTGGTTACTCTCCAACACTCACAAAGCCAAGGGTTTGGTTGGATAACCCCCCTTTGGGTAAGATCGGTGTGTACCAGCAGGAGGTACTTTCGGAAGAACATTAGGGCAAGGTCCAAAATTCGCAGGCCGTATCCTGGTAGAATCCCTCGTGAACCCCCTGCAAGTATTGACGTCAGCAACCTTTCTACCCGGATTTGGTTTACCCCGAGGTCATCAGGGTCATTATGGGGAAAGCATCACATCCACACTGGACAGGTGCACGTCACCACCGAACGCTGGGCTGATGTCTCGCACGACCACCCGTCCCGGACCGGCAACATTTACATGATAAGGCAGCTCCAGGTTGAAAGGTCCCGGCTGTCCCAGATCAGGAGCATTCACGATCACAGGCTGCATGCCGACCACCTGCCCTTGTGCATCTTGTACTTCGATTACCAGGGTCTGTTCGAAACCAGCCAGAGCGAAACCTTCCACAAGCACCGTCCCACTATTAATATCCTGGCCAGGTTTGGGCTTGAAGATGGCGATCTGTTCAAGATGAGGTGCAGCCTGGACCAGCTTTTGCTGCCCGGAATCTGACAGGGTGACTCCAACAGAAGCCAGATGGATGACGCCTCCATCACGCGGACTGACGTTAAACACCCGTATAAAAACCTGGTGCGGCTCACTGATTGTGAAAGGAATCTCAGCTGTAAAGGGTCCCCGCTGGCCGACATCAGCCCGGATGTTGACCGTTTCGGTCGCCAGCTGGGTGCCATCATCGAGCAGGATGTTCACCGCCAAGGTTTGCTCGAAAGTCGGATCGGCGAAACCCGTGATATGCAGTGGGGTGGTAAGGAATGATCCCGGACCAGGCTCTAAAATCAAGATGGCCTCTGGATCCAGAAGAGGGTTCTGTAAGGTGGAGGAGGGGGAAGCTAGCGAGGGACTGCCGGTGATAGTTGCCTGGGGTGTGGCTGAGGAGGATGGCATCACCGTTCGGGTGGTACGGGTAGGCGACGGTTGGATAGCCGCCACTGTCACGAGGGGTGCCGATGGCATTCCACCCGGGGTGGGTGAGGCGCCGCCAGCAGCGTGACTACATGCAGCTATGGCAAGTGACAATAGCATGCCAAGTGCCAGATATCGCCGACCCATCTGATTCACTCCGATTACATCGGATGAATTATACCTCTCTAAGGATTTGATCCTCACTGATTGCACCTGCAAGCAAACACCTTTTCAGGCCGCCGCGCTGACCTCTTCCCGGTCAACAAGGATTCTCCCGGGTGTATCCTCAGAAGGCTGAAGCGCTTCTTATTTATCGGAGTTATTCATTCACACCCGACAGTGGGAATTTTTTAAACGTGGTTGGCCTTACCAAAAACACCAGCAAGACCAGCACCGTAGCTATGAGAGCCATCACCGCAACCAGAGGATTCCCGGAGTTCTTGATAAAAATACCGATATAAGCCCAGATAATCACCAACAAAAAAGCGACCTCATTGCGAGTAATACGCATAGCTGCAGCAATGATCACGCCAGCTAAAAGCATAATCACCGTCCAGATTTCAGGGCTGAGACCCCAACCATTCCAATTTATATAATCGAGCAATGAAGTGACGTTTGCAATGGTAGCCACCGTGATCCAACCCAGATAAATGCTGAAGGGCACCTGCACGAACCACTTTTCGCGGGTAGATACCGGCAGGTGGCCGATGCCCAAACGCAGGTAGATAGCGATCAGCAGGAGCAACAGCGCTAACATAGCGACCAGAGTCAGCGCGAAGAATTCGTAATGCCATAAAAATAACCAGACGGTATTGGCCAGGCTGCTGAAAGCGAAGAGATATCCAACGCCCTGCAGTCGTGGATTCTGCCGCTGGGAAGGGAGCAATTGGTAAATACCAAAAGCAACCAAGCCCAGGTAAATCAACCCCCAAATGGAAAAGACATAGCCCGCCGGCACAAAGAGGACCTGGAAGCGATCCGAGATTTCTCCGGTGGTTTGACCGTTCAATGGGAGCGCGGTGGCCAAACCGTTGACGATAATAGTGGCAATAACCGCCAGTAGATTTGTTGATGCCCTTAACGTGTCCTTGTTCATTATTTCCTCGATTCGTTTTTATTTTGATTACCCATCCAGGAAGGCTTCCGATCCCAGAACCAGGATTGCAGGTTGGTAATGCTGTCTCCAACCAGGCCAAGAAGCCAGATATCACTTTCGGTTGAGTGGTCGAGTTGCATCTGCCACCACCATTTATCTCCGGCTTCCTGATGCCACTTGCGATAGCGGAAATCCTCGCCTTTCCCCCAGTTGCGATACAGGATGTTGAGCCTGAGCCTCACACCCTAGATCGTGACCAGCATACAGATGAGCCATTTACGGGCCGGGATACCTGGCGGGGTAAGCGCACCTTGGAACATTATAGACGAATTTTAAAAAATTATCAAGGTAAAGTCTATATATTGTATAGTTTTATAGCCGTTTTGAGCAACTGATTTGCGACTGCCTTGGTCATTTAATTCCTGACCAGATGCCATCGGAAAGGGTATGTCGCTACCTGCCCAGCATTAGATGTCTTTGTCTGGAGGTTTGGGCGGGCTTCACCTGTCCAAAAAACCTAGATGACCCCTAACTAAGTAAATGCAAAAAATGTATAATGTGAATGCAAGTACGGTTTAAATTTTCAAGGTTTGCAGATTAAGTAAGAAAAAAAGAGCAGATAGCGAGGATGCACATATGTATTTTGTTAGTGAGTTAACCGGCCGATCGGTGACGGACCTGGATGGGGAGAAAATCGGGACACTTACAGACCTACTTGCCGCTCCCCAGGAGAAAGTGCACTACCCCAAGATCGTGGCGATTGAAGTAAAGCAAGGTCGCGAATCCAGAATCATACCGATCACAGATGTGGTGGTCTTGATCGCACCAGCGATTCCCCTCAACAAAAGAGGCTCCGATCTAGTACCCTACCACCCCTCCCCCGAAGATCTGTATTTGGTGCGCGATGTTTTGGATAAACAAATCATCGATACTAACGGTATAAGAGTGGTGAGGGTCAACGATTTGGAGCTGACCCGCATAAGCGGAGATTTATATATCGCCAATGTCGATACAAGCAGCATAGGGTTGGTCAGACGCCTGGGTCTATCTGGATTAAGTCGCATGCTGGCCAAGCGTTCGCAGCTTGGAACAATGCCTGGTTTTATCTCTTGGGAGAATGTCGAATTGATCTCGAGCGACGAACCGATCCGGCTGAAAGTGCCGGGAGATAAGATTACCGAATTGCATCCTGCAGACCTGGCTGAGATCCTCAGCGATCTATCCCGGATAGAAGGTAGTAAATTCCTGGAGGCTCTGGATGTTAAAACCCTGGCTGAGACCCTGGAAGAGGTGGAGCCAGAATTCCAGGCCAGTCTGGTCGAAGGCATGCCCGATGAGCGTGTGGTGGATGTATTGGAAGAGATGGCGCCCGATGAGGCCGCTGACCTGTTGGCTGAACTGCCCGAAGACCGCAGTCAGGAACTGCTTGAGCTGATGGAAGATGAAGAAGCCGCCGACGTACGCAAGCTGCTGGCTTTCCCTGAAGACTCGGCTGGCGGCATCATGAACACCGAATTTATCTCCGTACCAGCCAATCTGACTGCCGAGCAGGTTATGGCTGTGCTGCGCCAAACCGCCCACGAAGCTGAAACGGTTTTTTATCTCTATGTAAGCGACCAGGAAGGCTGTCTGACCGGGGTGTTCTCGCTCAAGCAACTGGTGTTGGCTCAACCGGATACACCCGTGTCTGAGTTCATGGAGAAACGACTGGTATCTGTCAATCTGAGAGTTTCACAGGAAAACTGCGCCCAAGTAATTGCTAAATATAACCTGCTGGCAGTTCCGGTAGTAGACGACCAGGGCAAGTTGCAGGGCATTGTCACCGCTGACGATGCATTGGACAAAATAATCCCGACAGCCTGGAAAAAGCGCCTGCCCCGCCTGTATCACTAACCTGGCCGGATGAAATAATGAGCTTTCGCAACCGCATCAAACCTTACCGCCTCCGCCTATTACTGCTGTTATCCATTGTTGGTCCCGGCATCATCACTGCCAATGTCGACAACGACGCCGGTGGGATTACCACTTACTCTGTGGCCGGGGCTAAATATGGCTATGCCCTATTGTGGGTGATGCCTTTAGTGACCTTAGCTCTAGTGATCATCCAGGAGATGAGCGCCCGATTGGGCGTGGTAACGGGAAAAGGGCTGGCTGACCTGATCCGCGAGAGCATGGGCGTACGTTTAACCACTCTGATCTTGAGTCTGCTGGTTTTCGTCAACCTGGCCAACACTGTCAGCGAATTCGCTGGTATCGCGGCCAGCCTGGAGATCTTTAGCATTTCCAAGTATGTTTCAGTCCCTCTGGCGGCCTTAGTCGTGTGGCTACTAATCCTGAGGAGCAACTACAAACTTATCGAACGAGTCTTTCTGGTAGCCAGTGCCATCTACCTAGCTTACGTAGCCTCGGGCATACTGGCTCGCCCAGTCTGGGGGGAGGTAATGCAGGCACTAGCGACACCTAAATTCCAACTGAACGCCGATTACGTGACCATATTCGTGACCATCATAGGCACCACCATCGCACCTTGGATGCAGTTTTACCAGCAATCATCCATCGTGGATAAAGGTCTGAATGCCCAAGATTATGGTTATGAGCGCATCGACGTGATCGTCGGATCTCTATTTGCGGTTTTTGTGGCCGGTTTTATCATGATCGCTTGCGCCGCCACCCTCTTTAAAAGCGGAATATCGATCGAAACGGCTCAGGACGCCGCGGTTGCTCTTGGCCCGCTGGCAGGAAAATACGCCAGCATTCTCTTTGCCTTGGGATTGCTGAACGCCTCCCTTTTCTCCGCAGCCATTCTTCCGCTTTCGACAGCTTATTCAGTCTGTGAAGCCTTCGGCTGGGAAGCCAGCCTCAGCCGTAATTTGAAGGAAGCGCCGATTTTCTTCGGCATATACACTGCCTTTATCGTCCTGGGAGCCGCCATAATCCTTTTGCCGATCAAATCGCTGGTGCAAGCGATGTTGGTCAGCCAAACCCTAAACGGCTTGCTCCTCCCGGTAATCTTAATCGCCATGCTTTACCTGATTAATGACGCTCGTTTGATGGGTAGGTTTACTAACAAAGCTGGTTTCAACATACTGGCCTGGACGACTGCACTTATTTTGATTATTTTAGGGTTAATCCTGTTAGTCGTCACCTTCTTCCCTACCTAGATTGTCCTTGGTTAGGGGTGTATGTCATTTCTGGGGCAAAAGGGGTTTGGGGTGTTGTCCAATTTCTCCCCAGACTGGGGGCAGGTTGTATACTCGCCCCCAATCTGGGATGAACTCGTGGGTTAGAATCGATTTGACCTAGAACAAGTTTTCTGGTATAATTATTATTAGTTGTGGCTTTACTTATCGAAATATCTCTTGAGAAAAGAGACGTGGGCCCCATTTCGCCGGGATAGATATCCCGCATACCAAAGAGAAGTGGGGCTATTTGTATCGTTCCTAGATTTGAACAAATGTTCTGGTAAGGAGGTCTAAATTGAGTAAGAATGGTCTGGAATTAGCCATTGGAGATTGGGTTGTCCATCTATATCACGGGGTCGGCCAGATTAAAAAAGTTGAAGAGAAGCGTCTCAATGGCAACGCCCAGGACTATTACATGGTAAAAACGTACAATAGTGTCTTTTGGGTGCCGGTTTCTAAAATCAATAATGAACGTATTCGACCGTTGACCTCACCCATTGAATTACAAGAAGCCCTAAAAGTTCTGCAAAAACCTCCGCAAGAAATGGACACAAACCACAATAACCGCAAAAATCGCATCGAAATTGTCAAATCAGATGGCTCGCTCAAACCTACCCTCAGGCTTGTCCGAGATTTATCGGCGCGCGAAGCAGAGAAAAAACTCAACACGACGGAAAAACGCGCCTTAGAACGACTTAAAGACCACATGCTACGCGAATGGGCAGCATGTATGCATATCGATCTAGAAGAAGCAGGTAAGAGATTAAACAACATGCTTAACCAATGCATCAAGGCTGCATAGACACCCACAGTCTGGTACAATACCCCATTCCAGATGTGAAGGCTTCAAAAATACTTTATGAAGGATAATTCTTAATGACAGATATTGTGATGGAAGAAATGGTAAATACAGAAATGGAGGCGGTAAGCGAAGGGCAATTCGAAAATCTTGTTGATGATTATCAATATGATCGTCCAAAACGGGGTCAAATCATCGATGGCAAGGTCATTCGCATTTATGATGACATGATCCTGGTTGATATCGGCGCTAAAAGAGACGCCATCATCCCTAAGAATGATCTCAATAAACTCGATGCGAGTTTTTTAGAGAACATATCGATAGGTGATCACGTGCCGGTTTACATTTTCTTTACCGGGGCTGGAGATGATGATTTACTCGTTTCTCTTGATAAAGGTCTCACCCTGGAAGACTGGGACCAAGCCCAAGAACATCTCAAGGACAATTCGCTGGTAGAGATTCAGGTTGCCGGATATAACGGGGGCGGTCTTTTAGTTGAATTTAATCGTTTAGAAGGATTTATCCCCAATTCTCATCTCACGGCAATCCCCCGAGGAAGCAGCCCTCAAAAAAAGGACAATATTAAATCCAAGATGATCGGGACCTCCCTGCAGGCAAAAATATTAGAAGTCGATCAAAAGCGCGGACGGCTTCTCTTCTCAGAACGCAATGCTTATCAGGAACTCCGCCAACGCCGCTTAGACCAGCTAGAAAAAGGGCAAGTGTTGCTAGGTAGGGTTGTAAACATCGTGGATTTTGGTGCATTCATTGATTTAGACGGTATTGATGGTCTTATCCATATTTCCGAATTAGCCTGGGAAAGAGTCGATCACCCCTCCGAGCTGCTTTCGATCGGCGACCAAGTTGAGGTAGAAGTGATGGACATCGATGTTGAGCGTGAGCGGGTTAGCCTCAGCAGAAAACCCTTATTGCCCAATCCTTGGGAGCAGCTCCTAGAACAGTATAAGGTCGGAGACCTGGTGGAAGGAGAGGTCACCAATGTCCGGGATTTTGGAGCTTTTGTCCAGATAGAGGAAGGCGTGGTGGGCCTGGTTCATGTCAGCGAGATCGGCTTCACAGGATCCGGTAACCCCAAAGAGGTGGTCAAACCCGGAGACAAAATCCTGGCGCGCATAATCGAGATTGACCCTGAGAAGGAACGTCTGAGCATGAGCATGCAACGAGTCACTTATGAAGAGCAGATGACCTGGATGGTAAAGAATTTTGATGGCTCTGAACAAGAGCAAGATTTTTCTGCAATGCAGGCAACTTTGAAGCACGCCGTAGAAGAAGAAACTCCAACCAAAGTATCTCCACCAGAACTTACCCAAGAAACCCGGGTAGATGAAACCCTATCCGAAGAAGCCAGCTCTCCTCAAGAACCTTCCGGAGAGTCTCTCCAAGAATTCTCTGAGGAACTCCAGGCAGAGGAAACTGCCTCCCCAGAAACCTCCACTTAAAGTCTTTTTGAAACCTAAAATAAGCCGCCAGCTAGCCTCTGGCGGCTTATTTTATTAATAGTAGTTACGCAGTTCAGGGTAAACTTGGGGGTGTTTGGGTGGGCAACGCCCACCCAAACACCCCCATCCTCTCACCAACTGCGTAAGTCCTGTTATTAATTTACTTGGCTGACACCCACCCTGGCTATCTTTGCTATAATCTACCCATCTCGCAGGCATATTCACTGGCGGGAGAGTTGAATTAAGATTCTTTACCTTTCTGAGGGAGGCTTGGCAGAAGAGGCAATGCAAGGACAGACAGCGCCTGTAGGTTATTACGCCCTGGTGCGTGGGAATCGGGACTTTCGATCTCTTTGGTCGGGTCAGATTATCAGCTTGTTTGGCGACTGGTTCAACCTGATCGCCTCAGCCGCGTTAGTTTCACAACTAACCACCTCGGGATTCGCGGTTGGCGGACTGTTTGTAGTACGCATGCTGGCACCTTTCCTGGTCAGTCCCTTGGCGGGTGTGGCAGCCGACCGATTCAACCGCAAAAGGTTGCTCATCGCGGCGGATTTGAGCCGTGCCGTCGTCGTATTGGGTTTTCTGGTGGTTCGTGATGCCCGCCATATTTGGCTACTGTACTCGCTCACAGCAGTGCAGTTAGCCATCAGTGGCTTCTTCTTCCCGACTCGCAATGCCATCCTCCCTGATCTCGTCCATCGCGGTGAGCTCGGTGCCGCCAACGCGCTGAGTTCGGCGACCTGGTCGGTTATGTTATCCCTGGGTGCCGCTCTGGGAGGGATCGTAGCAGGTGAGTGGGGTATTTACCCGGCGTTCATCATCGATTCTCTGACATTTCTGCTGTCAGCGTTCTTCATCTCCCATATTGATTATCACGCTGCGCTGGCCAGATCCGATGGTGGTAAGAGCCTGCGGGATATCGTAAATCAATACCTCGCCGGTTTGCGTTATCTGAAACAAAACCTTGACATCCTGATGATTTCATCCCAAAAAGCCGCTGTTTCCTTGACGATCAGCGGCGCCTTCCAGGTGATCCAGGTGGCGCTGGCTGAAAGGGTCTTTGTGATTGGTGAAGGTGGCGGCACTTCTCTGGGTCTGTTATACGCAGTTGCCGGGGTGGGAACCGGCATAGGGCCAATCATTGCGCGCCGATTTAGCGGAGATCGTAATGATAAATTACGTTTTTTTCTAGCAATCTCGTACGCTATCAGCATCCTTGGTCTGGTGATCACCGCGCCCCTGACTAGCTTCGGCGTTGTGCTGATCGGTACGTTATTGCGGGCTTTTGGGGGCGGCATCAATTGGGTCTTCTCGACCCAGCTACTTCTACAACTGCTTCCCGACCGCGTGCGTGGACGCATCTTCTCCACCGAATTCGCTATGTTAACTCTCAGCAACGCCATCGGCACTTCCATCGGTGGATGGGCTCTGGACAGCACCTCTCTAGGTATCAGTGGTATGCTGTGGTGGATGGGGGCGCTGACCCTGATCCCAGGGGGATTGTGGGTTTTGTGGATGGCGATCGGCTCAAGAGCCAACCACCAGCCGTTAGAGACCGAAGGCACGACCCCATCGGCCGCGGCTTCACCCAAAGTCAAGCCACTGCTACCACCGGATTGATCCCCTGGTCAGGGAACTAAATATAGCTGTCCTACGTTTTTTAAGCATGCAAAAAAGCGCCCTACCTCCTGCGTTACAACCTTATCCCCTCTCTTATCGCACCCAACCGGGACGCCAGCCAAAATTATCTCGCAGATTACCTGCATTAGGAACATTGTTGCTCAAGGCTGCTCTGGCGGCAGCTCTGGTGATGCTAACGGTAGCGCCCCCGGCAATCCTGGGCGGCACGTACTTTTTTTTCCAGCTGTCTGAACGCATTTTGCCAGGCACCCAGGTCGGCGATACAAACCTGGGTGGAAAGACCCAATACCAGGCTGCCGTTGAGTTAAATAGAAGGTGGAATATGCAGGGGGAGATAGTGGTTGGGGTGGTGGCTGCGAGAGAAATTCGCACCTGGCAGTTTTCAGCAGCTGAACTCGGTCTGCACCTGGACCCGCTAAAGACAGCCGAGATTGCCTATGTGCAGGGTCGCCAGGGGGGTGTCCTGGCAGAAATCGACCATATTATCAAGGCTACCCTGCTCGGATGGCCGCTCAAACCCGTAGTGAGCTTTGAAGCCTCTCCCGCCCTCTCCAGCCTGGAAGCCTTATCTGCACAAATTGACCGGCCCGCTAAAGATGTTTCACTCCTATTTGATGGAAATGACCTGGTGTCAGTACCCGGAGAACCCGGTTATTCCCTGGATATTGAAAAAGCCATGCGCATCTTATCGGCTGATCCGGGAGGCGTGCTGCTGGCTGGTTATTTACCTTTGCAGCTGCAGCCAGTCGCACCCCGGGTTAGCGATGTCTCTAGGGCAATGGAAGAGGCCCGCCGCTTGCTCGCCTCCCCCCTCATAATAAGAGGCTACGATCCAATCACTGACGAGCACTTTGAATGGCAGATTCAGCGGGAGGTAATCGCTTCGTGGTTGGTGATTACTACGAAAGATGGGGAATTAGAAGCCGGCATCGACCAAAATCGGGTGGAGCAATACCTGGCTTCCTTAAGCGATTCGATCGGACCGGATCGTTGGATAGATGCACAAAAGTATCGCGAAAAGCTCGCCGAAGCCGTCCAACAAGCTGATTCCTTCGACCTGATACTCAACCACAAGGCCACCACTTATGTGGTTCGGCCTGGCGATAGCCTGACCAACATTGGCTGGAAACTGGGCATACCGTACTGGAAGCTGCTCGAAGCCAATCCCGGTTTGAACGCCGACAAATTGTTGGCAGGGCAAGAGTTGGCGGTACCATCCAAAGACGAGCTGCTGCCTCTCCCGGTCATCTCAGACAAGCGCATCGTCATCAGCATCGGCCAGCAACGCCTGTGGGCCTACCGGGATGGAAAGCTACTAAAGGAGCACATTATTAGCACCGGGATTGACCGCTCACCCACCCAGCCCGGCGTGTTCCAAGTGCAGACTCACGAGATCAATGCCTACGCCTCGGTCTGGGATCTCTATATGCCTCACTTCATAGGAATTTACGAAGCCTGGCCCGGTTTCTTGAACGGAATTCATGGTCTACCAACGCTCTCCAATGGCCAGCGTTTGTGGGCCAATATCCTGGGAAAACCGGCTTCGTACGGATGCATCATCCTGGATCTCGACGCCGCCGATTGGCTTTACAACTGGGCAGAAAATGGGGTAGTTGTAGAAATCAAACCTTAGTCATGCTACCCACCACCTGGAAGAATCCCTAATTGCCCGGTTACACAAGCGAGCCGGATCGGGCAGCAGGGATTACCACCTGCGCCATCCTGGGCGGGGACTTTGACCTCTCAAGGCTGCAATTAGGGGCTGAAGTCCCAATCCGCCAGGGCTTGGCGCAGTTCGATTTTGCTGCGCAGGTTGAATTTGTGCAAGACGTTGCGGATATGGACTTTCACCGTTTCAGGAGAGATGCACAACTGCTCAGCGATCTGCCGGTTTGACATAGGTTTACCTCCCGGGCCTTGGCAGACCAGCGCAACGACCTCTCGCTCGCGCGGGGTGAGCTCTCGCCAGGGGCGTAACTTTTCCTCGGCTTCAACACGGTGCTCAAACGCGTAAAGGATCAGGTCTGCCGCAAGCTGCTCTGCTGGGCGCCCTTCGTACTCAGCCATCACCTGGAGTTTTCGAGCCAGTTTCAAGTCAGGATGGAATCTGAGATCTTTCGAAGACCGCTTCCGTAAATTTCTAAGAACCTTCTCCAATGGTTTCATCGGATAAAAATCGACAAGAGCTGCGCGTGAACGGGTTTCAGAAGGCATAAACACCTCTAGATGGTGCTACCTTCAGCTTTCCCTTACACTATAAAATAGAACATATGTTCTTGTCAAGGGGGAACCATTGACATAGTTAGTTATGCGAGATTTGACAGGGTAGTTTAGACCACCTTCACCGAGTGAGATTTCTAAATTCCGACAGGCGCCACAGTTTATTGGCCCAAAACACCCAAATGCCTATATACTTAACCGAGGTTTTGCCAGCAGTTCTGTTCGTAAAAGTTCAGCGCTTGACTAAGAATCAGCCCGATTCCCTACCAGCTGGTTTCATTGACCGAAAACTACGATCTTTCACATCACCATCTCGAGGAGGGCAGAAGAATGAGTCGTGCACGCTTACGTGATCTCGGAATAATCATCGGTTCGCTACCTACGGGTCCACTCAACGCTATCACAGATGTGCCGGGCGTTTGGGTGGGACACCGCACCCTGATCTACGACCAGCCGCGCCTCGCCAGGACCGGCGTCACGGTAATCCTGCCGCGCTCAGGGCAAATCTGGCAAGATAACGCCTGCGCAGCCTACCATACATTCAATGGCACCGGCGAAATGACCGGCGTACACTGGCTGGCGGAATCGGGCTTGTTATGTTACCCGATTGCCATTACCAATACTCACCAGGTTGGCACCGCCCACAAAGCCTTAGTCGCCTATGGGCAAGAAAAAGGGCTTACTCGTTACTCCGCCCTACCGGTGGTTGCCGAAACGCTAGATCGCTGGCTTAACGACATCGATGCCTTCCACATCACTGAAGAGCACGTCTATGAAGCGCTAGAATCCGCCGGGCCAGGACCTGTCGCCGAAGGCAACGTGGGAGGTGGCACTGGCATGATCTGCCACGACTTCAAAGGCGGAATCGGTACCGCTTCGCGAGTAGTCGAGAGCAAGAGTGGGAGCTACCTGGTCGGCGTGCTGGTCCAGGCTAACCACGGCGATAGACTTGACCTGCGAGTGGACGGCGTGCCGGTGGGGCGCGAGATCGACTCACAGCAGGTACCGCTGCCATGGGATACCCCCAGACATGCCAGTTCCATTATTATGGTGGTAGCCACCGACGCCCCTCTGCTCCCGGGACAATGCCGGCGATTGGCCAAGCGCGCTACGCTCGGTTTGGCCCGCACAGGGGGTATGGGCTATAACAGCAGTGGCGATATTTTCATCGCTTTCGCCACCGGCAATCACATCCCCGGTGAGACCCAAGAACTCCTGGACATCAAGATGTTGCCTCACCATCACCTCGATATTTTCTTTCGCGCGGTGGCTGAGGCCGTAGAGGAAGCCATTCTCAATGCATTGACCAGTGCAGAAACCATGACCGGATACCAGGGTCACACCGCCTACGCGCTGCCTCTGGATGAATTGCAGGCAGTCATGGCGAAATACCGCCCCAAATGAATCCCCAAGGCTGCCAAGAAGATAGGGAACTGATTATGAACAAAGCGCTTTCACGCCTGGATCTCGATAAGATCCTCCAATTAAAGAGCATCACCGAATCTTCCTATGCCCAATTGGCTGCTCTCTTTGAAGTCGAGCCAGGTATCAGAGAATATCTACCTGAGGGCATCTGTCAGATTGACCCGCGCAGTGGAGAACGGGTGCTGTACAACCCGGCCCGGGGTCGTCGCCCCCATGATAATCGCGCTCTGGGAGAATCGCAGAGCGACCAAGGAGCAGTGAAGGCCTGCCTGGTCTGTGAAGGAAAGACCACCGCCGTGATCGATGTGGCAGATCTAAGCGAGGGCTTTACCTTTATAAATAAAAATCTGTACCCGATTGTTTTCCCGCAAAAAGGCTCTGGCAGATATCTCGGGCTTTCGCCCGAACACGCCCCTGTGGGTCCCGCCGGTATTCCCGTCCACGGGCTGCATTTCCTGCAATGGACCAGCTCTTTCCACGATAAGGACTGGCACAATATGCCTGTCCAAGACCTGGTCTTGGTTCTGCGCAGGCTGGCTAGCCTTGAAAAACTGCTCCTGACCAGCTCCACTAACAGCATGCCGTCCAATCGGGTTTGGGGTGACCAACCCAAATATCACGGCTTTGTATCGATCATCAAGAACGTCGGCCAGCTGGTAGGCGGATCCCTGGCTCATGGTCACCAGCAGATCGCCTTCAGCAACATTATCCCCAAGCGAGCTTACCAGAACTGGCGGTTTGAAGCTGAGATGCGGGAAAATTTCTCTACTTACCTGCTAAGAACAAACCCGGAGGAGCTTGTGGTGAATGATTACGGGCAGGCCACTTTACTGGTACCATATTTCATGCGCCGACCCTATGAAATGCTCCTGCTCCTAAAAGACACCAGCAAACGCTACCTGCACCAATTAAATACGGCAGAAATGGCGGCTGTGGCCTCCGGCTGGAAGCGGGCCATCGCTGCTATTCACACCGTCATGCCTGAGATAGGACGGGAGATCGCCTTTAACGTAATCACCCACAATGGTCCCGGTTGCGGGCTCTATTTCGAGTTTCTACCTTACACCCAGGAAAACGGGGGCTTTGAATTGCTGGGACTGTCGGTCTGCCAAGCTAACCCCCTGGAAGTCGCCCAAGGACTCCGGGAGATGTGAGGCTTTCAGGCCATTTCGGTTAATTAGACCCCTAAGAGTCTCAACAAATTCGGGGTGAGAATCCGCCGGAAGGCTCTGTGGTTAGCATACCGCCAGCCGGACAAAATCCTGGCAGGAACGTACCTTTCAGCAGAATTTTGATGACTGCTTAACCAGCCCCATGCGGTGATTTGGTTTCTCATTACCCACTGAGGCGCTATCCGCCTGCCCATGAGAGCTGCAAGTCAAGGTGGGTTACCAGCCAGCTCGTCAAGGTCACCCAAAGGATTCCCGCGCCATAGACCAGGAATTTGTAGGGCTCAATTGTAGCTACCCAAGAATTGGGCATCCCAAAGGCTACGTAGATCAAAACGAAGACCCAAGGCATGCTAAGTGAGCTGAGCACCAACCAGGCCAGCATAAACCGGCTCTGAATAGTTTGGTTATACCAAGCTGCCAGAACAAGCAGGAGCGAGCCTGTAATAACAAGAAGTATTCCTAGCAGGCCACCATATGCAAAACCTGAACCGGCATAACGGCGGTAGACCCACAATTGACTCTGGGTTACTAACCAGAAATTCCCAATATTAGACATCAGGATAAGCAACATCCCGATAAAGATCAGGTTATAACCAAGCACACCCATATGACCGCTGCGCTTGCCGAGTTGCCACAACCACCACAGCAACAAGGGGCCGAGGATCAAGGTAGTGCTACCCAGCAACTGGGGGAAGTAGAAATCCGCAAAGGATGACAGATTGGCCGGTGGAGGGCTAAAATTTACTCCCGGCGGATATTCAACGTGATAAAAGTAAGCAAACGAAGCGCCCAAGCCTGATATCAAGGTGAGCCCAAGAGCCAACCAAATCCCGAGCTTCCAATCTCCCAATCGCACAATAACGAGAGCTACTAAACCCGAAAACAGGAAGGCCAGCAGTGTAAGCAGCAATTCCAACCGGTTGGAAACAAACTCGAGAAACACAAACCAGAAAATCGCCATGAAGGGTAACGCCAGCAGCAGCCCTTTGATATGATCTTTCCGGGCGACCAGGTAGAAAAAGATGGCCATACCGATAGGAAACAGGGCAAACAGGAGGATGCCAAGAATCACATCGCCGAGAGTGGATTCCCCAAACTGAAATACCGCGAGTAGCCCCCCTACCGCCAGCATGACGGCATAGACGTACCAGCTGGCCCCCCAGCGCGGCCAGCCCTTTCGCCAGACATAGATTAAAATCCCGAGGGTCATAAGCCCCAGGCAAACAGCCCAGACGATACCAAGAACATTCCAGGCTGATTGAAATCCCGGTAATAACCCGTAAGCCATCAAGACACCAGGGAGCAGAATCAGAGCCACCAGCAAATGAGGCAATCCAGCCAGGCCAGCTTGCAGCCAGGAAGCGGGTTGGTAATCGTCGTCCCTCAAAGAAGCTCCTCCAGCCAGGTCCGCTCCCATCTTAAGTTTTGCATACATAACCGTCTCCCTTCCGAGCAGCTCAAACCAGTGTTCACGCAGCAAATTTCCCGGCAGGTCTGCCAGTTCCCGCAGGAAAAAAGATCCGAGGGCCAGGGAACCACGCTCGCGGGATTCGCTGATTCCATCGGCGAAAACGACCTGCATCTCTTCTGCAAATTCTTCCCGGAATCCGGAGGGGTAAAGATGAAGCAAAGAAGCGAATAAACGCAATAATAGCGCGCTGGATTTCCTCACCGCTGCCCTCCCATGGAAAATTTTTGAGCGGTATTAACCATCTTCTGTAAGCGATCAATATCGGCGTTGAGTACATACCGCCCATAATTGGTCAGGGTGTAAGATTTACGCTCTCGACCGGTCTCATCATCCCCAGATTGGTTAAAACGCTTGATCCAGCCCTTTCCCAACAAACGTTTGAGAGCGCCATATAACGTGCCGGTGCTCAATCTCACCCGCTCTCCACTCAGCACCTCCACCTCTTTAATGATGGCATAGCCGTGTTTAGGCTTCGGCGCCAGGCTGAGCAGGATGAAAAAAGTAGATTCAGTCAGAGGCAGGTCTTCCTGCGGGTCATGAATTGCATTCATTTTAATAGTATGTGTCGTCTTACGTCATGTCGAGTAACTACATACTACAGGAATAAATGCGGTCCGTCAAGGGGGAATCGGGGATGATCAGATCCAAACCACGTAACCTTGATTTCTGTCCTAGGTTCGGACATGCCAGTACACAAAGACCTCTTGCTGAGGTTTTCGATCACCTGCTCAAAACATCCGTCACTCCGATCAAGCCCGCAAGAGCATTGTTCCCGTGATAATGTAACCACTTTCTGGGGATGCGTTTGTTTCCAGAGGAAAGGAGGCAGATTTATTATGCCTGATGATCTAAATACGGTCGAGGGTGCTATCTTGTAGGGAGTAGAGCGAGAGGCCGCCCTGGATCTCCCCGGCGAACAACTTGAATACCCCAAGGGCTTTTGCCTTTTAGCTTGCCTGAATTTGAGGAGCTGTCCCGCGCCATGAGGTCGCCCGTTGCGGTGGTCGAAGAGCGGATTGGCGACCGAACTTTCACCAGCCAGATCGGACCGGTCAGCCAAACCGGTGAATTGAATATCATCATCACAGCCCCGGACCGATTGGGCAATGCCAGAAAGCTGGGACTGATCGTGATTGAGGTCTCAACCCGCACCGGTTAAACATGCAAGGTATCAGAGCAACGCTATTGATCGTTGAAGTGGCTGTTTCGCCACATGATCTCGGAGCAGACCCATAAGGCCAAAGCAGATAGTACAATAAATAAGATCAGGGCTATTAGGGTAATCATGGCTGCACCTCTCCTTTTGCTTAATAATTTGACGTTCCGACTAGCCCTACGGTTCCCAATAAGAGCAAGCCTCCGAGGTGTCTTTTAACAAAACTTTCTATGGAAGCTATTACCTTTATATAACCCCGATTTACTCCCCTCATAAATAATAAGATGGCAGGTACACCCTAACGATATCGCTATAATTTGCCATTTGAGTGAGACTTGGCGTCACCTCAATGAGAAGTAAAGCGATTTCAATAATGGCGGAAAATCCCTATCAGCCCTTTTTCCGCTTCAAGGATAATCGATTTTACGCGCCTAGATTAGTTGTTTAACAACCGGGGATTATTTCGAAGAGGCAGCCAGCCTCAGGTAAAAGGTTGCTTGCACAAATCACTTAAAATTTCCGGATGATCGTGGTGAGAGCTGTCAGAACCTCTTGCCATCTTTGAAGCGCCAAGGGAGCCAACCGCCACCGGAATCATAGTTAGCTCTCCTGACAGCCCGTTTAGGATAGAGGCATCCCAAAGTATTCACCAGATCATCAGTGATCTACTTGATAGACAACCGGGGGTGATTTTAGGAAGTATCTATCAAGGATTTCGTTTGTAGAAGCGGTCGAGGATCGACCAAATTCTTGTGCAAGGCTGATGCCTTCGGCGGTAAGCCGAGTGCCACAGCCATCAATTGGGTGAAAAATAACACCGGCAAGGGTTCTTCAAGTTTCATTTGAAACTGGCGGGCGTCCAGGTTGAGATGGCAGAGAGGGCAGGCTACCACTATAGCCTCTGCGCCAGTGGCGCGTGCGTGACGAATCAGATTGCCGCTCAGCTTTAGGACTATGTCCGGCCGGGTGAGGGAATGCGAGGCGCCACAGCAAGTAGTTTTGTACGACCAATCCAACACTTCTGCGCCTAAAGCAGTCATCAACTCATCCATATCCGTAGGATTCTCATAATGTTGCACACCGGTTACCTGGGGAGGGCGCGTTATCAAACAGCCATAATAGCAAACCACTCGCAAGCTTTTCAATGGTCTGGTGACTTTATCAGCTACTGCTTCTTTGCCAACATGGTTGTGGATAGCTTCAACCAAGGTGGTGACTTCTACGGTATCCCGGTATGTATAGCCAAGATCTTTATCAATGGATAGCTTGCGTCGATTGTCATTATGGATCTCGTATTGCGCAGCTTTGTGACGGTTAAAACATGCCGCACAGGGCATGGTCACTTCTCGGAAACCGCTCTGTTCGATCAGCGCCAAGTTCTCCATGGGCAATCGCAAGCCTTGATAGGGGTCAGCCCGATGAGCTGCGCTGCTACCGCAGCACACCCATCCGTGCGGTTCAATGAGGGTAAAATCAAGCGCTTGGCAAACTGCTTGAGCCGAATGGTTGAATTCAGCCGATGTGGAATGCAGCGAGCAACCCGGATAGTATGCCACCGCATTGGTAGCACCAGGAACGGGCTTGACTTTGCGGGGTGCGAGGGATGGGCTGGGTAGAAAAGGCAGCTTATTCTTACGGATCATCTTAACGCCCAGGTCCATATCACTCAATAAGTCGCGGGTGCGAAGTTTCATCTCTACCATAAGACCCAATTCATACGCCCGTCTCCACAGGCGCACCTCACGCATGAAGGCTTCATTGAAGATATTGACTTCCGTAACGGGTGGTTTGATGCCGCGGTCTAAAGCTTCCCGGGTGAGGAACTCCATGATGGCAGTAATGTCTAAGCCCTGAGGGCAGCGAGTGGTGCAGGTTTGGCAGGAGGCACACAACCAGGGCGTTTGCGAATTTAATGCGATAGCCTCCTGGCCCAACTGCAACGCTCGCATGACCTGGTTTGGTTGCCAATCGAAGAACTCACCAACGGGGCATCCGCTGGTGCACTTTACACACTGGTAACAAAGGTAAACGTTCTGCCCCAGTTCATCCTGGATGCGCTGTGCTAAATCGGTGTTAATGATCAACGGTTCTGCGGTGGGTTGCAGGTTGTCATCCATTTGCAGCCTCCTGAGATACCGAACCGGCTGTTTCAACCACTGGTCGAGGATATAAACCTGCACCCTCCACGATTGGCTTGACAGCTTCTTCCCATTCGATCGCCATGATATGCACGCCGGCTACTCCCTCGAGCTTTTGCAGTTGCTGAATCAACTCTATACAGATCTTAGTGCCTTCTGATTTCCAGGCCTCTGACCGGGCCTTTTTGTCCTCTTTGGTTAATTCATCCTTGCTTTTGCCAGCCCAGGGTTCGCCGGCCTTTTGCATCCTTTCGATCAGTTCATCCGGAACAAGGATGCCCGGAACGCTGTTTTTCATATAGCGCGCCATACCGGGACTCTTCAGCGGACCGACTCCAGCCAGAATATAAGCCAGCTCATGCATGCCGAGAGCGCGTACTTTCTCCATATACGCTTCAAACGCCTCAATATCGTAGACCAGCTGGGTTTGAATGAAATTCACCCCAGCCTTTACCTTCTTAGCCAGGCGATAGGGACGAAACTCGATCGGATCGGCAAAGGGGGCCGCGGCTGCCCCGATGAAGAAGCGAGGCTCGAGCCCTTTGAAGGCATCGCCACATTGAAAAACGTGCTCATCGCGCATGGCGGTGACCATCTCGATCAGTTGGAGCGAGTCAAGGTCGAAAACGTTCTTAGCGGTGGGATGGTTGCCGAAGGTCTGGTGGTCGCCAGTCAGGCAAAGCAGGTTGCGCATGCCTAAGGCGTAGGCACCCAAGAGGTCGCTCTGGATGGCTAACCGGTTGCGGTCCCGGCAAGTCATTTGAATAACCGGTTCAAGACCTTCCCTTACCAGGATTGCGCCCGCACCGATGCTGGACATGCGAACGATGGCGGTCTGGTTATCGGTGATGTTGACTGCATCACAATAACCCTTCAATAGGATGGCTTTCTGGTTTATGACACTCCCGTCAGCACTCTGCGGGGGACCGAGTTCAGCGGTGACTGCGAAATGGTCAGCTCGAAGGACGCGTTCCAGGTTCGAGCCCACCAGGTAACCGTTACTGCTTATTTCTGCTGTCATGGTCTATTCCTCCTCGGAAGCCAAGCGCAAGTCTTCGCGGACGATCTTGCGCGGGCCGCCATCCCTCGAGGTACGCCAATTCTTAGGCGGTCGGATTTCCAAAAGGACATCCAGCTTACCTTTGCTAGACAAACGGTCATAAATCAATTGCCAGGCACAGGGGATCTCAGGGCTAATTTCACAGTGTCCTGCCTCAGAACCTCCGCACGGTCCGTTCAGGAGCGACTTAGAACAACGGGCAATCGGACAAATGCCACCGGTTAGACCCAATATACAATCTCCACAGGCGGCGCAGCGCTCAACCCAGACGCCTTGTTCGGTGGGTAATCCCATGAAAGTGGTGTTGAGTCCCGGAACAACCCAGGCGTCAGGGAAATGCTCCACCATGGCCTGGACGCCGATGCCACAGCCCAGAGAAAGCACCAGATCTGCTTCCTTGACCTGATCAGCGATTTCATCTAAATACTCCCACTCACATTGGCGCTGAACAGTTACGTCGCTGACTTCTTTAGGATTACCAGCCAGCTTGGAGGTCATGCGTAGCGAAGCGGATATTATAGCAGCTTCACGGGCACCACCCGCAAAGCATACCGTCACACAGGTGCCGCAGCCCACTACCAACACCTTATGGGCATCACCGACCAGAGCCTTTATCTCTTCCAGGGGTTTTTGTTCTGCAATTATCATGAGGTACTCCTAATAATAAAAAGCGGATTTACCTATTTTCACAGGTAAGGCAGGTTATTTTCTCAAAGGGTTTGGACCCAAGTTCGAAATTTGTGCAACCATCTCTTCGGTGGCTGAAACGAATTGACCAGCCATAGCAGCGGACATATAGAACATACGAACTCGCTCGTCCTCCAGGCCGATTTTCTCCAGCAAATATTGGATGTGCTCGATCCGGCGTTTGGCGTTGAGATTACCTTCCAGGTAATGGCAATCACCAGGAAGTCAACCAGCGACCATCACACCATCTACGCCATCCTCGATGGCCTTCAGAACCATGAGGGCATCCAATTTGCCCGTACAAGGCAACTGCACGATTTTTATCGCCGGAGAATACTGCATTCGCAGCCCGCCAGCGAGATCAGCTGCCGCGTAGGCGCAATGTTCACAGCAATAAGCGACAATCTGAAGAGATAGCTCATCCATAACGAATCCTCTCATTGTGACCGTGACGCTAAATTGTCACTTACCGTTAACTCCTCCAAAGGTACAAATCCTGTATTTGAATCCAATAATGCGCTGACCTTAGCTGTCATTTGTGCATCGGTGTAATGCATCAACTGAATAGCTCTGGCGGGGCATTCAGCTGCGCATAAGCCGCATCCCTGGCAAACAGATGGCTCGATATAAGCTGCTCCCATAATATTCCCCACACCGGTCAGGTTCGATTGAATCTGGGGCACGTTGAAAGGGCATATTCGCACACAGGTAAGGCATCCCGTGCACATGAGCTCGTCCACCACTGCCACACGACCTCCCGCAGTCAAAGTTTCCCGGCTAAGTACACGGGCAGCCCGCGACGCAGCTGCTTGCGCCTGGATCATGGTTTCATCCAAGAGTTTGGGGTAATGAGCCATACCCGCCATGAAGATGCCATCGGTAGCAAAGTCCACCGGGCGCAGCTTCACATGGGCTTCCGAGAAAAAGCCATCAGCATCGACTGGCACTTTGAAGAGCGCGGCCAGCTCCTTGACGTCATTTGCTGGAACGACCGGCATACTCAGCACCAGCAGATCTGGATTTAGCTGGATAGGCTGACCCAAGTTGAGATCCCAGGCGGTAATGGTCAAGCGGGTTTGATCATCCTCACCGGCTTCCAGATGAGGGGCATGTGCGTCATCGTAACGTACAAAGATTACCCCTTCCTGGCGAGCGCGGGTATAGAGGCGCTCTTTAAATCCATAGACGCGGATGTCCTTATAAAGAATTACGACGCGCCCATGCGGTTTGCGCTGCTTGAAAGCCAGGGCATTCTTCAAAGCGACCGTGCAGCAAATACGACTACAGAATTGATCGGCAGGGCCAACGCATTGGATCATCACAATGCTATCCGGCAGCTGGTCACTGCTTTGGTGTGTATCAAGCTGATGAGCCGAGCTGCGGCCAGTTAGCAAAGCCTCGAATTCCATTTGGGTAAGCACGCCTGGATGGTGACCATAGCCATACTCAGGCCCTCGATATTCTTGAGCGCCAGTGGCAATCACGATAGCGCCGTGCTTGATCTCGGTCTTAGCGCTGTCGTTCCCTTTAATCACGCTGGTGAAATTGCCTCGAAACCCTTTGGCGGATACGACTTGAGAATTCAAGTGTATGGTGATATTCGAATGAGCCCATACCTGAGCAAGTAGCTGCTGCAAAACGTCTTGCGGATCTTTGGGCTGCTCCTTGGAACTTAACGGTGGCGCGGTAGTGAAAACTCGTTGCAGGTTACCGCCCAGGCTGGCCTCTTTCTCCACCAGGTGGACCGGAAAGCCTTGCTCAGCCAGGAAGAGGGCGGCGGTCATTCCGGCTGCCCCTCCCCCTATAACCATGGCGGCACGCTCCACCGGCAATTCGAGGGTGGTTTGCGGCT
The DNA here is from genome assembly GCA_034430155.1 of Anaerolineales bacterium. Taxonomy (GTDB): domain Bacteria; phylum Chloroflexota; class Anaerolineae; order Anaerolineales; family UBA4823; genus DAOUET01. The sequence continues at coordinate 26,635 of DAOUET010000079.1, read as the reverse complement.
CCAGCAGGGCGGCGCGGGCTGCCGCCATCCGAACTAAATCTTTGGCCTTGCGGGTGGCTGCCTCCTGATCGTTCGAATGGACCCACGAACATTGGTTGCGGATATTGGCCATCTCGAACAAGTAGGGATTCAAGCCTGCCTCCCGAATACTATCTTGAAAGAGCGGAGCATGGGTAAGCGGCGTGCAACTGGCGACCACCACCCGATTAAGATGGCGTTCTTTGACCACCTCGGTAATGTGGCGGATGCTATCCTGGGAACAGGTGTAAAGGTTATTCTCGGCGTGGGCGACAAACGGTAAGCTGCGGGCGTATTCTGTGACGTCAGGTACATCGAGGAATCCTGCGATGTTAGAACCGCAATGACAAACGAAGACTCCGACCTGTGGAGGCTCCCCACTAACCCGACGTTCGGGTGGAAACTCAGGTACAGTGGTAAGCGAAAAGCGTGCTGGGCTGATGCGTGCCGCAGCTGAGGCAGCTGCGCTGCTGGCTTCAACCACCGATTCGGAAATGTCCTTTGGCTCACGGAAAGGCCCTACTGCGAAGACCCCCGGGCGACTGGTTTCCACTGGATTGAACTGTACCATATGGCAAAAGCCATATTCGTCTAACTCGACTCCCAACCTGCGACCCAGGTCGCGAACGGACGGCGAAATTTCCATACCTACCGAAAGCACCACCAAGTCAAATTCTTCTTCCTGACGGACACCGCCGTCAGCCTGGTAGGTGAGAACCAGGTTGTGTGACAGGGGTTCTTCATGCAATGCGCTGATTCGGGTACGGTGATAATGAATGCCATAATGCTGACGAGCACGCTCGAAATAGCTCCAATAGCCTTTCGAGAAAGCGCGCATATCCATCATAAACACATGGATATCCAGGTCATGGTGGTGCTCTTTTGCCATTACGGCTTCTTTGGTAGCGTACATGCAGCATACCGCCGAACAATAATCATGACTCTGGTCGCGTGAACCGACACATTGCAGGAAAGCGATCTTGCTAGGAGGCTTATGGTCAGACGGCCGGTGGACATGCCCCATGGTAGGACCAGAAGCGGAAAGTAAACGCTCAAATTGTAGAGCGGTGATCACATTGGGATAACGCCCAAAGCCATAGGACTCTGAAAGTTCGGCATGATAGATTTGGTAGCCGGGTGCTAGGATAATGGCACCAACCTGGCGGTCATCCTGATAAGCGACCATGTCGTGATCAATTGCGTTTACCCCACAAGCGAAGGTACAACTCATACATTCTGAACAAATCCCGCAAGCCAGGCAGCGAGCAGCCTCAGATTGGGCGCTCTCATCGTCATAGCCTCTTTCGACTTCAACAAAGTTACTGATTCGTTGATCCACCGGCAGTTCGGGCATAGGTACGCGCGGCTGGTGCTTGATCTCACCACGGGCCAAGCGCTGCTCTATTTCTGAATGGCTGAGACGCACGACCGGGAGATCTGGCTTGGAGGGCGGTTCCAAAGGTTCGCCTCGCAAGTAACGCTGGATGGATTGAGCGGCAGTGTGACCCCTGTCGACAGATTCAATCACAAAGGCCGTCCCCGAAATGCAATCTCCAGCCGCAAAGACCCCCGGACGGGAGGTAGCCAAGGTGTTGGGATTTATGGCGATAGTCTCACGGTCTGTCAATCCGACATTAGCGTCCTCCGGGATAAAAGCCAGACCAGCACGTTGCCCCACCGAGAAGATAATGCTATCGCAGGAAATCACTTCGGAGGAATTTGGCACTTTTTCTACGTGCAAACGGCCGCGCTCATCAAAACTAAAGTTGGCAACCTGCTGACATTCGATTGCCTGCACATGCCCAGAACCGTCATCTAAGATGCGCTCAAAGGACAAGCCCGGATGCAGGACTACGCCCTCTTGTTCAGCTGCTTCGATTTCCCAAGGGTGAGATGGCATCTGCTCCCGGGATTCCAGGCAAGCCATATGGACCTGGCGACCCAGGCGGATAGCGCTGCGAGCACAGTCGATAGCGACATTACCGCCGCCTAACACCAGAACGCGTGCTCCTAACTTGGGAGCATCTTCGGCTCCCTGGCGGTATTTACCCAGACGTACATCTCTCAAGAAGTGGGTATTGATCAATACCCCGTCAAGATTAGCTCCCGGAATGGGCAAGCGGATGCCCTCATGAGCGCCCACTGCAATTAGCACGGCATCGAAACCTTCGACAAAGACATCGTCGAGGTTATCAATGCGAAAACCCAAACGCAGGTCAACACCCAGATCAATGATATCCTGAACCTCACGTTCGATAATCTCTGTAGGCAAGCGATATTCCGGCACGCCCAGACGTAACATACCTCCTGCGACGGACATGGCTTCAAAAACAGTAACACTATATCCAGCCAGCACCAGGTCTTGGGCTGCGGTCAAACCACACGGTCCTGCGCCGATGATGGCGACGCGTTGATCATAGCGACGGGCTACGGGTTCTACGGGCTGTCTGGGTTCGGCGTATACTTTGTCGGTGACGAAACGTTTGAGGGCGCGTATATTAATCGGTTCATCCACCAGGCCACGATTGCAGGCGGTTTCACAACGGTGGTTGCATATCCGCCCGCAAATGCCGGGGAAGGGATTATCCATTTTGATGACTCTCAGCGCATCCTGCCAACGCCCCTCTCGGATTAAAGCGATGTAGCCTTGGGCACGCTGGCCAGCCGGACAAGCATCCCGGCAAGGGGCAATGCCGCGCTTTTCGATGGCGTAGGCGTTCGGTACAGCCTGCGGGTAGAGTTTGTAGACCGCATGGCGAGCAACAAGCCCTTGGTTGAACAAATCAGGCACGATCACCGGGCAAACTTTGGCACAATCACCGCATGCCATACATTTATCCAGGTCGATGTAGCGTGGTTCGTGGCGTAAGTGCACCCTGAAATCACCCACCTGGCCGGTCACTTCCAACACATCGGTGTTAGTCATAATCTCGATATTGGGGTGCCGGCCCGTTTCAACCAGTTTTGGTGAAATAGTGCACATGGCACAATCGTTGGTCGGGAAAGTCTTATCGAGCTGCGCCATTTTCCCCCCAATGGCGGATTTCGTTTCTACCAAATAAACTTTAAAACCTTGATCGGCAAGATCCAGGGAAGCCTGCATTCCCGCGATCCCACCTCCAACGACCATAACGGCTCCGATGGGCTGTTTGAGAACGGGTTCCTGGTTGGCCTGAGTCATCGCTGTCTTCCTCATCCAATTGAGAAACTGGTTAATATCGGCGTCACGCTCCTACGCGATTGCCACTACCTGCGTCTGCCCCTGAAACCCACCTCTTCCTCCTCTTCTTTTTGCGTAGCTTCCGCTTCAACCTTGCCATTTCCTGGTGCGATTCTGAGGGGGTTAGGGCCCATTTCGCGAATGCGATCAGTCATGGTTTGGGCTGCCATAGCGAAGGTGTGGCTCTGGCTGCCCGACATAAAGAACATATCCAGGCGTTCACCGCCAAGTCCGATGTCATCCAGGATTTGTTTGGCTCTTTGCAAGCGGGCGCGGCCGCGCTCGTTACCACGGACATGGTGGCAATTACCGATGGGGCAGGCTACCACGTAAACGCCATCGGCTCCTTGTTCAAATGCCTCCAAAAGATAGCGAATATCGGTCTTGCCGGTGCAGGGCAACCGAATAAACTTCACGTTAGCAGGGTATTGAACCTGCAATGCGCCAGCCGTATCTGCTGCCATATACCCGCAATAGACACAATAAAAAGCGGTGATTTCCGGCTCGAAAAGCGCTTTGGTATCGTGAGGTTCGGTCATGGGGTTACCTCTTGAGCAACTTCGGTTCGCCAGCTACCCAAACCTCCTATCGATCGAAGCATGATTTGCTCATCAGTGTAGTTGGTCAGTTGTATGGCGTCGGCTGGGCATTCGCCAGTGCAGGTACCACAGCCCTGGCATAGGGCCGGGTCAATATAAGCCGCGCCGCCGAGAGCACCGACGCCCGGCCGGCCCTCCAACTGCACGACCTGAGGAATGCCAAAGGGGCAAGTGCGCGTGCAGGTCAGGCAACCAATACATTTCTCCGGATCAACCTGAGCAACCACCCCACCCAGATATAATGACTTTTGTGAAAGCAAAGCCAAGGCGCGGGCGGCAGCTGCCAGGGCATGGCTGATGCTCTCCTCGATAAACTTGGGATAGTGCGCCATACCCGCCAGGAAGATGCCATCTCGCATGAAATCCATAGGTCGTAATTTCAGCTGGGCTTCCTCAAAGAAGCCTTCGCTCGAGAGCGGTACGCGCAGCATATTGGCAAGTTCGCGGGTACCTTCAGAGGGTGTGATAGCCATACTCAAGGGGATCATGTCAGCTGGAATAGTGAGCAAACGATCCAGCGAAAGATCCCGCACTTTGACAAAAAGCCGGTCGAAATCTTCGTTAAAAATCACCTGCGGAGGATCATCATCGCTATAGCGGATGAAGATGACTCCATGACGGCGCGCCTCTGTGTAGAACTCTTCGCGGAATCCATAAGTCACAATGTTCTTGTATAGGACGGTCACCCGGCAGGTTGGGTTGAACAATTTGATACGGGTGGCATTCTTGAGCATGTTGGTGCAGCACACCCGCGAACAGTATTCCGCCACGCCCTCGGGTCGCACACATTGGATCATGACCACATCCTTGAGGGCAGTGATCTCTTCAGGGTGGTGGATGATCTTCTCTTCCAGCTCTCTTTGCGTGATTACATTGGGGTAATTGAGCAGCGGATGTTCGCGAGCCTCTTTGCCGCCTGTAGCAACGATGGTGGCCCCGTGTTGAATGTGAACGGTTTCGGAGGAACCGCTCGGTTGGACGGTACGTAACTCAGCCCAGAAATTGCCGATATGCCCACCATGGTGCGCAATTTCCGTGCGTGTATGCGTAGCGATGCGTTGGTGAGAGCGGACGCGGTTAACCAGATCGCGCAATAAGCGTTGCGGATTGTAACCTTCCGCCACGTAATACAAATTCTGGAGATTGCCACCCAGCATTTCGGTGCGTTCAACAAGATGAACGTCATAACCGCTGTCAGCAATCGCCAGGGCAGCTGTCATTCCAGCGACCCCGCCCCCGATAACCAGAGCCCCTGGCTGGCAAATAAATGCATCTTTATGCACGGGCCTGGCCGCGGACACACGCCCAACCGCGATGCGCACCGATTCAACCGCTTTTTGGTTTGCGAGCTGGCTTTGCCAGCGATGCACCCGGCTACACTGATCCTGTAAATTGACCAGCTCGAGCAGATAAGGGTTTAGCCCGGTCATTCTCACCGTACGTTGGAAAAGGGATTCGTGGGTACGGTTGCTGCAACCGGCGATGACAATACGATTGAGATCGTTTGCACGAATCTGCTCCTGCAGATAGCGTAATGATTCGGGAAAACATGCCAGATCAATGACTTCGGCGCTAATCACTGCCGGCCAGTTCTTAGCCTGGCTCACCAAACTGTGCAGGTCAAGTACCTCGCTGATCGTTCCCGCACAAGCACAGGCGAAGACCCCCACTCTGAGCGGCTGGTCCATCACGTCCCGCTCTGGCGGCAAGCCATCAGCGGACAAGAAAGGCCATTCACGGGAGTAAGGGTAAGTGTTCAGCCGGTCATTGAGCAGCCGCATGACCTCAGCTGCCGCACCGCTGGCATCTATAATGGTTTCGGCGATCTCTTTGGGAGAAGAAAAAGCTCCACAGACGAATACGCCGGGGCGGGTTGTTTGCAGGGGAGTGAATTTATCTGTCTGGCAAAAGCCGTATTCGTTCAATTCGATGTCGAGTACTTCAGCCAAGTGGTGGGCCGAGCTGGATGGTTGCAAGCCTGCCGCCAGAACGACCATCTCAAATTTTTCCTGCTGTATTCTTCCGTTGGCATCAGCATAGTGCAAAATGAGATCCTGGGATTCTGGATCAACCTGGACCGCAGAAACACGGCAGCGAGTATATTGGATGCCGTGAGTCTGGCGAGCTTTGGCGAAGTAAGTGCTGTATTCCTTGTTGAAGGCGCGTTCATCCATAATAAAGATGCGGCACTCCACATCTTTTCCCAGACGCTGCTTGGCTAATATGGCCTCTTTCGTGGCGTACATGCAGCAAATTGAGGAGCAAAAGGCGTTCTTTTGGTCCCGCGAACCAATACACTGCAGCCAAGCGATCGAGCCAGGTCGTTGGCTATCAGAAGGGCGCACGATAATTCCTTCGGTAGGACCGGAACGGCTCGCTAGGCGCTCGTACTGCATGGCATGCAAGACATTTGGATAGCGCCCATAACCCAGTTCCTCAAGTTCGGTAGGATCGTAAACTTGAAAACCTAACGCTAGAATAATCGCGCCGACCTCTACAGTTGAGAGATGAGGCGGTTCATTCAAATCGATAGCATTGGTTGGGCAAACCTGGGCACATTTCCCGCAATCATCACAATAAGGGCCACGGTCTATAACATAAGCATCTGGTGCGGCACGTGCGGCCACTTTGTACGCAGCTTTGCGCATGGTCATGCCGCGCTGGTACTCATCAGGCAGCTCGATGGGACAAACCTGGGTGCAATACCCGCAGTTAATACATCGGGTTGGATTTACATAGCGAGGTTCCTGGCGTAGTGAAACGGTGAAATCACCAGCCTGCCCTTCCACATCGACCACCCGCGTGTTGGTCATGATCTCAATATTTGGATGTTGATTGTGTTGGATGTAAGCGGGTGAGATAGAGGGGCGGGTGCAACCATAGCCGTGGTCAGGAGTCCCGCGGCAAAGCACGCAGTCGTGTTGGGGGAACATATAGCCGAGTTGAGCCACTCGGCCCCCCAGACAAGGAGTTTGCTCAATAAGATAGACTTTCAACCCTGCATCGGCGATATCTAACGCCGAACGCATCCCGCCAATGCCACCGCCTATTACCAGCGCTGCAGCAGATTTAGGACGTGCAGTGGATGTAATTAACTCCTGCATGAAGTCGGCTCCATGATAAAGTATGTAAAACAATTGACAGCTCTACTGGGAACTGTCCACAATCCTGGCACAGGGAGGGTGGAGGTTGGAATGATATTCAGTTGTGACCCCCCCTGGATCAAAACCTGGCTGCCTCCGTTATCCAATCAGGTGTCAGGGACGAAATTAACCTATTCCGAGATTTTATGTTTGATTCTAGCATGGCGAAATTAAGCCGACAAAGTGGCGTTAATCCTATTTATTGCATGTACATTGTCAGGAAAAGGCTTTGGGATGTTGCAGTCGGAAGGCGCGGCCGGAAGAGGTGTTTTCCACAAGGGGCGCCAGTTTTTGAAGTAAAATAATCCAAATTGGGTAGAAATTTACATCTCACAATAATCCAAGGAGATCAAAACAACCTAATGGACAATTTTTATACCCCTGAAAGCGCCATGGTAATCGTGGCACATCCAGATGATGTTGAGTTTTCCTGTGCAGGGACTCTGGCCCGCTGGGCGAAAAGGGGGGCGCGCATTTGTTATGTATTGTGCACCAGTGGTGAGGTGGGCATCGCCGAACCAGGTATGACCAAAGAAAAAGCAACGGAAATTCGAGAAGCTGAACAGCGCGCTGCAGCTGATCTTGCCGGCGCTCAAGAAGTGGTCTTCCTGCGTGAACCGGATGGTATGCTGCAGCCAACCATGGAACTGCGCAAGAAACTGGTGAGAGAAATCCGCCGCTTCAGACCGGAAGTTGTGATCAGCGGCGACCCAACCATCGTCTGGGCAGGGGACACATATATCAATCATCCCGACCACCGCGCTGCCGCGACCGCGGCTTTAGACGCCACATTTCCAGCTGCAGGACAGCCAAACCTATTTGAGGAGCTGGACGAAGAGGGTCTTACAGCTCATAAGCCGCGCAAATTGTATGTCACCGGCTGGAACCAAACGGATTTGTTCGTAAACATTGAAGAGACCATCGATATCAAGATCGCAGCGTTGCGCGTCCATAAAAGCCAGATGAAAGACTGGGATCCGGAGCCGCGCATCAAGGAATGGGCAGGTGAACGCGCTAAAGGCAAGGAGATGGCTTACGCCGAATCATTCCGGGTCGTTACCCTCGAAAACGATGAGGATTGGCAAGCAAGAAAAGGCCATGTCATTCCAGATCATGAGGTTCAATCATGATCTGGAATAAAGCGATAGTGAAGCTATTAAAGGTGCAAGCTGAGCGAGGTGCTTTACATTTAAGAGATGAGGTAAAATTAGAGACTGATTTCGATAACCTCTTGGTTTGAGGTAATAATCAAAAAAATCAAGCTTTTCGTACTCGTCACAAGAATTCACCTACTTCTAAATTCGGGTACATTCGAAAACGAGTTCTCTTATTAATGTTTTGGTAATCATATTGCCCATGGATGCGACACCTCGAAGATCATGACCCTCGAAGACCCGAATGGGGAAAGAGGTGCGACAACCTCAGTGTTGAACCCGGATAGGGGTGCTAATCAAGCCGATGGTCTCATTAGCCAATTCGATCGGTTGTATGAGTTTGCCAGCCGCCTAAACGAGGCGGAAACGTGCAGGCAGGCCATCAAGCACGCCACGCGTTTATTACTTACCAGGTTAGACGCTCATTCAGCCTGTGTATATCTAGGAGAACCGCAAGGGGGGTTTGTATTTAATTACGGCGTTTCGCAAACAGGGGAAGAGGTCCCAGAGGCTGCTTTTCCCTCACCTTACCAGAGCATCGATCAAATTCAATTATCCAAAGACCCTTTCATCGTTTCAGATGATGGGCATACCTCCCAGTCACCCTTCTTATCGAATCTCAGAGATCAAGGGATCATCTCGTACTTAGGATTACCCCTGTGGAGTGCGGATAGATCTATCGGGGTGTTATTCGCTTGCTTGAACAGACTCCCAACTTTCTCAAGGGTGGAACTTCAAGAGATTGCATTGTATGCCAAACAGGCAGCTGGCACCATAGATCACCTTCAAATGTTAGAAGAAAGCCACCGACGTGAGGCCGATCTGAACATGCTGGTGGACACGGTTCACCGTTTGATTTCCACCCTAAACATGGATGAGCTGCTGCAACATATCGCCGTCCGCCTGGCAGAGCTGGTTGGCATGGATAGCTGTGCCATTTCCTCGTTTGAACCTGACCCAGACCGGGTGCGAGTTTCCGCCCAATACTCCCGTTTTGGTGTCAGTGAGGACGCCGACTTAGGCAAACTGTATTACTTGGCTGATTTCCCAGCCACCAAGTACGTGATCGAGAGCGGTGAACCTGCCGTGATCCAGGTTCAAGACCCGCGAGCTGATCCGGCTGAAGTCAGCTTATTGCGTGAGTTGGGCTATAACACTTTGTTGATGTTGCCCCTTAAAGCGGGCGGAAATCCTATTGGTCTGATGGAGCTATACAGTCAAGAAGACGGTTCTCAAATATTGCCCTCATTCCTGGAGCGGTTACGCACCCTATCCGAACAGGTGGCTCTGGCTTTAAATAACGCCAGGTTGTACGCTAAGGAACAACATGCCCGTTTAACCACAGAGACCCTACGTAAAGCCACGGTCGTCTTGAGCTCCACGCTTGAACTCGACCAGGTGCTCAACATGATTCTGGAACAGTTAAAGCAAGTGGTTCTTTTCGATAGCGCTTCCCTGATGCTTTTGGAGCAGGGCTATCTAAAGGTTCTGGCAGTACACAGCCATCCTTTTCCCGAGAAAGCCTTATCGGTAAATTTCAAAGTCGTTGAGAACGAGCTGGCTCGCCGGGTGATCGAGGACAAGGAATCTATCGTGTTGCGAGACGCAATCCAAGATCCGCGCTTCCGGCGTCTGGGTAGTGCCGATTATGTGCGTGGGTGGTTGGCAGTTCCCATGGTGGCGCGCGGTGAAGTTATAGGATTGTTGACGGTGGACAGTCGCAAGCCGGGATTATATACCAATGAGGACGCTCAGCTGGCTTTAGCCTTCGCCAATCAAGGGGCGCTGGCAATTGCCAATGCGCGTCTCTATCAAAGCGAACGAGAACAGCGCACGCTGGCAGAGGCTTTACGGGAGATCAGTCTAATGCTTTCCTCCAGCCTCGATTTGGAGACGATTCTGGAAATGATCCTCGAGCAGATCGAACGGGTGGTGCCTTTTGATAGCGGTAATGTGATGCTGCTGGAAGAAGATCATATACGTGTCGCTGCACACCGTGGATATGAGCGATTTTACCCCGTAGGGCTGATTGAACAGCTCCGATTAACCGTGGATACCACCCCAAATTTGAACCACATGTCCCGCACGCGCAAACCGCACTTTATACCTGATGTAGAAAACGATCCTGGTTGGGTTGACGTGGCGGCCTCCAAGCATATCGCTTCCTGGTTAGGAGCACCATTAGTGACGCAGAACCGTTTATTCGGATTCATTTCCTTAGATAAAAGTGAGCCAGGCTTCTACACCGAGGAACACGCCACCAGATTAGAGACCCTATCTGGACATGTCGCCTTAGCGTTACAAAACGCTCTGAACTTTGAGGAGATGGAACGCGCTTCCATTACGGATTTCGTCACGGGCGCTTACAACCACCGCTATTTTCACCAACGGCTTCACCGGGAACTAGAGCGCGCTCGCCGCTTAGAACATTCGGTTTCCCTCTTGATGATCGACCTAGATCATTTCAAAGTGGTGAATGATACCTACGGACACCAACATGGCGATCAAGTTTTACGGCTCATCGCCACGCGACTTAAAAATGAATTGCGTTCTGTGGACACCTTGGCGCGCTATGGAGGTGAGGAATTCGCTGTCATTTTGCCTGGGACACCCGTCCATCATATCAAGGATGTCGGTGGCCGTTTAAGAGAAATCATCGCGGCCAAACCTTTTCCAGTGGAGGGCAACCAGATAACCCTTACGGTCAGCATAGGCGGCGCAACTTTTCCAGATCACACCCAGGGGGAACGCCAACTGGTGGATTACGCTGACCAAGCCTTATACCAGGCAAAACAGCAAGGGCGAAACTGCGTTTGCCTGATTGGATCGACCAGTTCGTAATATTTTTAGAAGTTCTAGAGGGGGAAAGGAATTTTAAGCACCCAATTTATTAAGCACATCAAGGAGCTCGCTTAAAGTACCGATGGTGGCGTCCGGTTGGATGGTATCTTCGTGAGCGCGGTTGGCGGGTGTATCCGCCCGGCGTGTGATCCAAATCGCAAACAGGCCTGCATTTTGCGCTCCAAGGACGTCGGCTCCTAAGGTATCGCCGATCATGGCAGCCCGATTGGGGGGAATCCCCCAGGTATCCAGGGCCATGTTAAAAATACGGGGATTGGGTTTGCGAATGGCCACTGCTGCAGAAGATATCACCATCTCGAAGTAAGATCGAATACCAGCATTGTCCACCAAAGTCTGCACATCGGTATCATCGGCTGCATTAGAGATAATACCCAAATGATATCCTTGACCTTGCAGCTTTTCCAAGGTGGGTTTTGCATCCTCTTCAGTATGCCAGTGTTTCTGAGAGATGCTGTACATGGCTTTGATGGCAGAACTTATCAGCTCGTCTGGAACCTGGGAATAACCGTGTTCATTCAGGAGCGTGCTTAAGATATAGGCAGTCGTATATTCAACGAACTCCGATTCGCGTTCAGAATAGTAACTCTGCAACCGCTGGTTATATTCCTCTAGAAATACGCCTTCGTCCAGGTCCAGGCCGGCTGCCCGCAGGTAGCTAACCAATTCTTTATTCGCTTGCATAAATATTTCCGGCCAATCTCCCTGGAAATATATCAGGGTGCTGCCTAAATCAAAAAGTAACACATCAAATGGTCGCATCATATCTTTCCTGATAAACGTGCGCCGCTCAGTGCTTACCCCATTTAGTGAATGGCAGCGCATTTCGAGCTAGTGGCAGCAGTTCGCATAAAAACTAGTGAAAAGTCCTTGATCCCACCACCAGTTGAAACTGGATGCCTAATAGTTTTGGTAGTTACGTAGTTCAGGGGAAAATCGGGGGTGTTTGGGCGGGCAACGCCCGCCCAAACACCCCCATCCTCCCACCAACTGCGTAAGTCCTAAGTTTAATCAATAACCTCTTGATGGGTCTATGATGTTATACAAGTCCAACCCATTAACATAGCGTTGCAGGTTTTCGGTGAATAAGGCGGTGGCGCGTTGATCGTAATGGGGGGTAATGCCGGAAATATGTGGCGTTACGATTACATTGGGGAAATTCCAGAAGGGGCTATCAACTGGGAGGGGCTCCTGGGGGAATACATCCAGAGCCGCACCTGCAATTTTTCGTTCTCGCAGCGCAACAATGAGAGCTTCATGATCAATAATGCCGCCTCGAGAGGTATCTACCAAAAAAGCAGTTGGTTTGAAGGCAGCAATCTCGTCTTCCCCTATCAAGTGGCGAGTCCCAGAGGTTAACGGTACTGTGACGACAACAAAATCACATTCCTTGAGCATCGAAATGATGGCCTGGGGAGGGTAAATGCGTCGAGGTAGGTCCCCGGTTGGATCGCCAATCCCCATGGGGATATAGCCACTGTCTTCAGGGTGCATGGCGTCGTTCTTAACCGCCAAAATGGTGGCTCCAAAGGCATGGAGCAAACGAGCAACTTGCCGCCCGACACTGCCATAGCCGACAATCCCGACAGTGCTGGTGCTCAACTCTTGCGGGCTGAAACGCTTCCAACGATCTTGGGGCCAATCGCTCCTTTTTTGGTGGTCTGCCATGGCAGGCATTCGATGACCGAGCGCCAAGAGCATCATTAGCACATACTCAGCCATTTGGGGAGCGGCCGCTCCACTCAAGGTAGTAGCCACCAGTCCAGGCTTGCTAAGAATGGGATGGTCGATGAGATGATCCACTCCAGCCCAATGGAATTGGATCCAGCGTAATTTAGAGGCCTGATCAAGTTTCGGAATGACATCATTGGTATAGAGCACTTCAATTCGCCCCCAAATTTCTTTTGAAATATCATCCGGCTGGCGAGCTTTTTGGACCGTGAGGTGCAAGCGCGGGGATACCGCACGCAATTGAGCCACTAGGTCTTCTGGAAAAGGCAATGTGATCAAGACTTCAATTGGATTATTCATAACCATAACCATTTTTGTCGAATCTTATCTAATACGAAATTTGTACAGGTAGGATATTCAAAGTTGCTACCGCCAACTTCCCCTAATTGTACAACAAAGCAATTGGGGTGGCTCAACTTAGCTTTCAGGGTTGGTATCCCCCAAATTTACCTCGCCGAGATACCCCATTTCAGCCAGGATCTTGAGCACTTTCTTCCAGGCGCCGGGTTTGACAACTACGGCGGTTGGACCGAGGGGGTCACCCAAAAAGCGATTGGCTCGGGAGGCGCGCAATTCCTGTAAGATTTCTGGCGAGCCTAATCGCAATACCAGTAGATTTGTCAGGCTGGCCTGGCTGCCATGCTGCTCCCAACGTTCCAGGGCGGTGTACAGGCTGGGGGGGATGGCCAGAGCGTGCCGTCGGAACAAAGCCAGTAGATGACTGACAAACAGACCTTGTTGGCGGGCGCGTTCAAGGGAGCCCGGGGTTATATGGTAGCGGTATCCGTCTTCACGCTCTTCTTCCCAATCGCAAAAGCGCGCTACTTGATAACGGATCGGGCGGGGTACCAAGCGCGGCACGAACAAACTCGCCTCAGAATTGACCTGAATCCTCTGATCTTCAATTGGTAATCTCTCGATGGCAGTACCCTTTAGCAAGGCCTCTCCCCATTTTGACCAGCGGAAAGCACTCACCACCGGCTGCCCTGCTCGGGCAGTCGGCGTGGGCATGGCCAAATCCAGAAGGCCTAACCAGTGAAGCAATTTTGTAATAATAAAGCGGATTAAAGCCCCATCGACCGCTTCCCAATGTTCGAAACCACGCAAGAAGTTGCCCGTACTTTGGTCTCGGATAAACCAGGAATCATAATCGCCGGCTGGGCGTTGAAAATCGGGAGATTGCTGCTGGATAGCGCTTATAAATGCATTCAGGCTCCACCAAGTGTTCTTCGGGAGTTTGGAAAGGCAATCTAGCAGGAACTGGCGAGTTTGTAATGGATCATTCTGCCACTCGCCTTCGAATGATAGCCCTGGAATCAGGCGAAGTTCATTGAAGGTTGGGTTGTGTAACCAGGCCTGCACCAATTTCACCAGGCTTTCTCCTCGGCTCGCTTCGAGAAAAAGGCGGGTTAGCTCGGGTCGTGGTGCCCCATTCTCATCCAGAAGACCCGCAGCATCAAGTAACTCCCGCAGGACGGTATGGGAAATCGTCCCTAAATAGGCGACCTGGTCAACATCCCCAGCAGGAAATCCCATGCGGAGGGCAGCTAGCAGCGTGCAGCAGTCATCCAAAATCCGGTCACTGACCAGGATTTCGTGGGTGTATTCCCTGGGTGCAGCTCCATGTCCCAGGAAAGGGACGGTATTACCTTGTGGCGGAGACATCAGAGCTATTAAGTCCTCTGGGATATAAGCGAATTCTTCGGGCCCGGTCTGGCTATCGAAAAAAGCCCGGGCAACCAGCGCCCGGTACCAAAGGACTTCAGCAGGCGAAACCGGTTTAAGATATGGGCGTTCCCGGTCGCGTCGTCCCGGACCCATTTCTCGCACTGAGCCGTATTGGCGGGTGAACTGAGGCCAGGGTAAACGACCACCGTTACGCAGCAGATCATCCAAAGCCTGACGGGCCTCATTCGGTAGCGAGTCAAGGATCTCGGCGACTAATTGCATGTTGCGCAGCTCTGGCGCCAGCTGGTCCACGGCCTCTCTAACCTCGGTGGCGCTCAGCTGCAGGCCCCACAAGGTCGCCAAGATGCGGAGATAACCCAGGTCATGACTCTGAAGGCTTTTGATCAAGTTGGGCATGAGGTTGCATGTCTTACCCACCAGTTACCAGCCAAAAAGAGCGGGGCATAGCATTAAACGATAATCTCAAGGGCCTCAGGGAGGATCTCGATGGTTAGCTGTTTTACTTCGGTGCCGAATCCGGCGAAAATTTCACCATCGGCATGAATGTGCAGAGGACGGTCAGCGTTCAATGAAAGTTTGCGAAACTTTCCCATGCGAACCTGGGGAAAACGGCCGTGAGTACCTCTCATGACTTCAGGGACCAAGCGAAACATCATCAAACGAGAAACCTGGCGAATGGCTGTGTAATGCAGCCAACCATCGTCAGGGCGTGCCTCGGGAGCAACGAAAAAACCACCACCCTCGCGAGGACCGTTACACATAACGATCATTAACAAATTTTCTGTCCACTGCTCCTCATCGGTTTCGATAGACATACGAGGAGCATCATGGTTGAGCATGATGGTCTGTATCACGGAGATCAAATACATCAAAAAACCATGCACAATTGGAAGGTCATGTGAACGGATGTTTACCGTGGCATCAAAACCTACACCCAGAGTGTTATCCCAATATTCACGCCGTCCCAGGCTATCTTCGATCACGGCGATATCTATTTTGAGGGGTTGGCTGGTAAAAACCTGGCGCATTGCCTGGTCGGGGCGGGTTTTTATACCCACGTTGTGAGAAAAGTCGTTGCCGGAGCCCATCGGTACCACCCCCAAAAGCGGCCGTTGATCTGCAGGAACTTGCATCAGCCCATTTATCACTTCATGGACTGTGCCATCACCGCCGACAGCAACAACCATCCTGTAGCCCTGCTCAGCAGCCTGGCGAGCTAATTCGGTTGCATGGGTTGGGTAGACTGTGCCGGCCCAATCCGCGCCGCCAAATTCTTCCACAATCGGTCGTAAATCAGAAGCCCATCTCCAGGCGCGCCCCAAATCAGCATTGGGATTGATGATTAATTTGACATTGTGTTTAGCCATAGGATTCCACTCTTAAAGGGATTTGCAAACCAAAGGATTTCGATAAAACCGTTGATTTAATTGTTGATTTTATTACATGAAAGCAAAGATCTTTTATGATGGCAACCTCAATAACGCGCCTTCAAAGCCCCAACCGGTATAACCACCTGACCTTCATTAGGGTCTCCAAGCAAGGTGATCTGCTCCGGGTGGCTGGTAGCAACCCAAGCGGTGTAGGCAGCCACTAAGGAATCGAGTTCCTCAGACAAGAGGAGATCCTCCAAAGGTAAAATTCCCTGCAACAAGCGGTGGCGGGTAATTTCTTCGAACAAGCGCATCGGGTCGGGGATATCAAGTTTTTGTTGGTAAAGAATCAGTTGTCTCTGTAAGCGCCCCTCTAAGGTGTGTTTGGGGAAAGGGATATTTCCTAGCAAGGTCGTGTAACAAGCGTGAGGATATACTTCCATACATTGTCGGGTCGCCTTTTCCTGGGGAAAAACCTGATAGTCTAGTGCAACCAGCCTGTGGAAAAGCTTAAAACTCATGCGCATCCACATCGGGCAATCCTGCCCGTCAGACCGGGTCTGTGGCATGGTTATGTTACGCTGGCGCAGCTGGTATTCGACCAGGCGAAAGTTGTCCCAACGCCCGGGTCTGGGTGGAGGCGAAAGGTTATCGCGCACCTGTTGGTTAGCCATCACACCTTGGTTGGGACGGCGAGGTCCGCTCACAGCTACCACAGCTGCTCGCTGCCCAGCAACAAAAGCTAAGACCTCATCGATATGACCTTGCCCGAGTGCCAAGAGACCCAGGTCGTGATCAAGAGCGGCGTACGTGAAGGGACGTTGACCAGCAGTGGGATCGATGCCAATATAAGTCTTTTTTGTAAAAAGCATCAGGTTTTGATTTTCATTCATAGGTAGTAGTGATCAAGCCGATATCAGTCAAAGGAGAGCAGGCCAGCGGTGATATAATTTTCAAGGTTTCATTTTTCACCCAAATTCAAGCGATTACGCCTCTTTAGGGTTGCTTATAATGGAGCAGCTCACAGGGCCTCATCGTGTTTGGGGATAAAGCAAGATGAAAAGTCACTTTTCATACCACAATGAAAGCAGCCAAAGACAAAATTTCTTATCTTGATAGAGTTTAGCGCAAAATTGGCAAGGACGCAACTTAAATGCTACTTCATTCAATTTCAACAGGACTTATTCAGTTGAATGATTTGGCTGGAGGTCGGGGGGCAAAGCCCGACCGACCCCTAATAAGACCTCTGCCTTCCTAACTCCCGATTAATATGAGCAGCGACCTGTTTCTTTGACGAGAATGTATGCCTGGACTATACTATGAATATGCCTACAATCAAGGGTCCAGGTCAGGTCTATGCAAATCCAACATACCACACACAAACTTTTAGAACTAATTAAGGAGGTTATCACAAATGGCTGATAAATTTAAATTGACCTATGCGACCATGTTCAACCCACCTGAGGAGCTGCACACCCACTTCGATGAAGCCTTGAAGCGCACGAGGGCCAACCTGGGGAAAGAATATGGCATGATCATAAATGGTAAGGACCATTTTTCTAACCAAAAGTTCGAAAATCGCAGTCCTGCCAATACCGAGGCAGTGCTTGGAATATTCCAAAAAGGCACCGGCGAAGATGCCAAGGCTGCCATGGTTGCTGCCCGTAAAGCGTTTCCAATGTGGGGCAAAATGAAATGGCAAGATCGTGTAGCGATCATGCGCAAAGCCGCTGACTTGATCGACCAGCGTATTTTTGATATCGCCGTAGCCATGGCATTGGAAGTGGGTAAAAATCGCATGGAAGCGCTTGGCGACGTAGCCGAATCCGCCGATTTGATCCGCTACGCCTGCCTCCAAATGGAGAAGAATGAAGGCTTTATGGTAGAGATGGGCCGTGATCCTCTGGTGGGATATACTGCCACCAATTTTTCGGTGCTGCGTCCATATGGCGTCTGGCTGGTCATCAGTCCTTTCAACTTCCCAACCGCGCTGACCGGCGGTCCAACAGGAGCCGCGTTGGTTTCCGGCAACACATTGGTGATGAAACCAGCCAGCGACACGCCCTGGTCGGTACGCCTGCTGGCCGAATGTTTCCGGGACGCAGGTATTCCAGACGGTGTATGCAACTACGTCAGCGGGCCCGGCAGCTCTCTGGGGCAAGCGCTGATCGATAGCCCTGAGGTGGATGGGGTCACATTCACGGGTTCTTACGATGTCGGCATGAAGATTTACCGTGATTTTGCTGGAGGGAGATATCCCCGACCGACCATCCTGGAGATGGGCGGAAAGAATCCGGCGATTGTCTCCCAGCATGCTGATCTAGAGCGCGCCGCCGTTGGAATCGTTCGGTCGGCCTTCGGACTGCAAGGGCAAAAATGCTCGGCTTGCTCTCGGGTTTACGTGGAAGAACCATTATACGATGAACTGGTCTCCCGCCTGGTCGACCTCACGAAAAAGCTGGCCATCGGTGATCCTACCGATCGCAACGTCTATATGGGACCCGTCATCAACAAGAACTCCTATAAAGACTTCAAGAACTTCACCGAAGAACTTTCTCAAGCAGGAAAATTCCTTACCGGCGGTAAAGTGCTCACCGAAGGCGATTATGCCAAAGGTTATTTCTGCGCCCCCACACTGGTTGCTGACTTACCGGTTGACCATCGCTTATGGCAGTATGAGATGTTCTTACCAATAACTACCCTGGCAAAAGTGAAAAATCTGGAGGAGGCCATGGCCATGGCCAACAACGTCACCTATGGCCTGACAGCTGGCTTTTATGGAACTAAACAGGAAGCCAAGTGGTTCTTCGAAAACATCCGGGCCGGGGTGACTTATGTAAACCGACCTCAGGGAGCCACCACGGGAGCTTGGCCAGGTTTCCAACCCTTTGGTGGTTGGAAAGGCTCCGGTTCGACTGGTAAGAATGCGGGCGGACATTATTATTTGCCGCTTTACATGCACGAACAGATTCAAACTGAGATTGAGTGAGCGAGGGATGAGGCTATCCTCCTAATTTCATCATACGACAACTTTCGACAGCATCAAACCTATCATTTGGGATACCCCTGAATAAATTAAGCGATGAATAAATTAATTTCACTTTCTGAGGCGATCAGACGTCACGTGCACCCAGGCGATACCGTATATGCCGCCGGATTTACACACCTGATCCCATTTGCTGCTGGGCATGAAATCATACGGCAAGGCATCAATGACCTGGTGCTGGCGCGTGCTACCCCCGACCTGATATACGACCAGATAGTAGCTGCGGGTTGCGCCCGTAAAGTGATCTTCTCTTATATGGGCAATCCCGGAGTGGGTTCGCTGCGCTTCGTGCGCGCCCAGATCGAGGCGGGAAATCTTGAATGGGAAGAATACTCCCATTTCAGCATGATATCCCGCTTACAGGCCGGGGCGGCTGGCATTCCCTTCATGCCGATGAACCCCACCGCCGCTGGACATTTAGAACAAGTAAATCCCCAGTATCGCCACCTCGTTGACCCTTATTCCGGAGGCGAAGTAGTGGTAGTGCCAGCACTCAACCCCGAAGTGGCTATCGTGCACGTCCAGCGGGCCGACGCAGACGGCAACGCTCAAATCTGGGGCATTGTTGGGGAACAGAAAGAAGCCGCCTTCGCTTCAAAGCGCCTAATCGTAACCGCCGAGGAAATCGTCAGCGAAGAGATCATCCGTTCCGACCCTAATCGCACCTTGATTCCGGGGTTCATTGTCGATGCGGTTTGTCATGAACCTTTCGCCGCCCATCCCTCCTATACCCAAGGTTACTACGACAGGGATAATGCTTTCTACCTGCAGTGGGACGAGATCAGTAAGAGCCGAGAAGATGTGCAGGCTTACCTGGACGAGTGGGTTTATGGCGTCGAAGACCGTGCCGAGTACTGGGACAGGTTGGCGCTGGAAGTAAAAGAACGTCTGAAAGTAAGGAGCGGCCTCAGTTCTCCAGTTAATTATGGATCGTATTAGATCAAATAGTCATGAGCCAAACTACAAAGTATTCTTCTGCTGAACTTTTAACCATAAACGCTGCCCATCTGTTGCAAGACGGAGATGTTGTTTTTGTGGGCGTAGGCCTGCCAAACTTGGCCTGTAATCTGGCACGACACACCCATGCTCCTAATCTGGTCATGATTTACGAAGCAGGTGTTATCGGAGCACAACCAGCTCGGTTGCCGCTATCCATCGGCGACCCGAACCTGGTAAGCGGCTCGCTGGCGGTATGCAGCATGTACGAGATTTTTGCCCTGTATCTGCAGCGTGGCAATATTGATGTGGGCTTCATGGGAGGCGCGCAGATCGACCGGTTTGGAAACATCAACGCAACTATAATCGGTAGGGGTTTCCCTGACCTCCAAGAAAATTACCAGCATCCCAAGATCCGCTTACCGGGTTCAGGGGGTTCTATGGAGATAGCCGCCTGGGCAAACCGGTGCTACATAATCACCCCCCACCAGAAGCGTCGCTTTCCAGAAAAGGTTGACTTTAGGACATCCGCGGGTTTCTTAGGAGGCCGCCCCGAGCGGGAAGCAGCCAAGCTGCGCGGCGGAGGCCCTCAAGCCGTGGTTACCGACCTGGGTATACTGCAACCAGATGAAAGTGGTGAATTGATTCTAACCGCTCTCCATCCCGGGAAAACCATCGAAATGGTCAAAGAAAACACCGGGTGGGATATAAAGGTATCTTCGGAGTTATCTACCAGCGATCCTCCTGGTGATGAAGAGCTGCGTATCTTGCGAGAGGAGCTTGACCCATTAGGGGTCTATTTAAAAGCCTAAGTGACCAAGGACCGCTTCCCAACAACCAACTTTATTGAATATCATTATGGGCAGCCCACCAACCCCTGATCGCTCCCTGCTCGCCCGTATTTTTATCTCTCCTGATGAACGGCGACTGCGTTCAGGTTGGCGCTTATTGGGGCAGTTCCTGCTCTTAGAGGTCATTGCCGTTATCTTCGCCATCAGTTTAGGAAACGCGTTTCTTCTCAGTCCTCTTCAAAATCGCACTTTATTAGCTGTTCAAGTTGTGACATTCTTATCCGTAAATATTTCAGTCTACCTGGCGCGTCGTTATTTAGACCGGCGGTCCCTGGTGAGTTTAGGGTTGGTTTGGAGCTCGCAGGCACTGCGAGATCTGCTTTCCGGCATTGCATTGTCTGGCGTGATGATGGCTATGGTCTTTCTAATCGAATGGGCGGCAGGTTGGTTGACCTTTGAAAGCTTTGCCTGGGATACACAACCTTGGCCAGCAGTGATAAGCGGCATGTTGATCATTCTGGGGATATTTATCCTGACTGGGTGGCAGGAGGAACTGCTTACCCGTGGCTATCAGCTACAAAATTTGGTTGAAGGGACTGGCTTAATCGGGGGTCTGGTGCTTTCGTCCATCATTTTCGCCGTACTACATATGAGCAACCCTAATTACTTTTGGTCGGCTTTGATCGGACTGGTCGCCGCGGGTTTATTCCTGGCGTACGGGTACCTGCGGACCCAGCAGTTGTGGCTGCCGATCGGTCTGCACATCGGATGGAATTTCTTTGAAGGTGCCGTCTTTGGTTTTCCTGTCAGTGGTTTAAAGACTTTTCAATTAATCAACCATACCGATTCCGGCCCGGATTTTTTCACCGGTGGCGCCTTTGGTCCTGAAGCTGGCTTTATCTTGTTGCCTATCCTGTTGATTGGGGTTGGCTTGGTTCACTGGTACACCCGCCAGCGCAAAATAGTAGGAACTTGAAGAGCACAGCGACTTTCGACTGGACAATACCATTGATCTCATCTTCTTACTAGTCCCGAGAACTTTATGAATTTCTTTATCGCTTTCATACCGATTGCACTGATCCTTTTCCTTATGGTAGGGCTTCGCTGGGGAGCATCCCGGTCCGGAGGAGTTGGCTACCTAAGCGCTTTACTGATCGCCAGGTTCTTTTTCGGTGCCGGGCCAGAGCTGCTAGCCTACGCACATGTAAGAGCATTGCTGCTTAGTGTAGATGTTTTGATGATCATTTGGGCGGCATTTTTACTCTACCGGGTTGCTGACGAAGCTGGAGCAATCAACATGATCGGTCAGGCTCTCCCTCATTTAACTGCTGATAGCGGTATGCAAGCCCTGATCATTGGTTGGGCGTTCGCTTCCTTCCTGCAAGGCGTAGGCGGCTTTGGCGTTCCGGTGGCTGTAATTGCCCCGATATTGGTTGGATTGGGTTTCACACCGCTGGCAGCTGTCGTCATCCCCTCTATAGGGCACGGTTGGGCAGTGACCTTTGGATCGCTGGGCTCTTCTTTTCAGGCTTTAATGGCTGCGACCGGACTGCCCGGTGAAATCCTAGCGCCGATCTCAGTGCTGTTCTTAAGCATTTCGGGATTGTTGGTTGGGTTGATGGTTGCTCATGCTGCCGGTGGCTGGAAGGCCGTTCGAAGGTTACTTGGACCGGTGGTCGTGTTGGGAACCGTTATGGGCACAGTTCAATATGTGGTTGTGACCTCGGGATTTTGGAATATCGGCTCCTTCTGTGGAGGGCTGGCGGGTCTATTGGTGGCATACCCATTAGCCCGGCGCGTCCGTGGGGAGCAGCAAGATAACGGGGAATTGGACGGGCGCGCCCTGGCTGTGGCGCTTTCAGGATACGGCGTGCTGGTCATCATAATTCTGGCAGTGCAGTTGATTCCGGCGATAAAAACTTTCCTGAGTCAGGTGGTGATCCAGGTGAACTTCCCAGAGGTAAGCACTTCGCAAGGTTTCATCACGCCGGCTGGCCCTGGTCGAAATATCCCGTTGTTTCGCCATACCGGGACCGTATTGGCTTATTCCTCTATCCTGGCTTACCTGATCTATGGTTGGGCAGGACTCTATCACCCTGGTGCAGCGGGACGAATTATCAGTGGTACTGTCCGGCGAGTGATGTCATCAAGCGTGAGCATCGCCTCGATGGTAGCCATGGCTGTAATCATGGAAAACGCGGGCATGACTGACACCCTGGCACGCGGTCTGGCGGAGGGGATTCAAAGCCTATACCCACTGGTGGCTCCCTGGATTGGGGCTCTAGGCGCATTCATGACCGGCAGTAATACCAACTCTAATGTGGTCTTCGGCGCCCTGCAATTGCGAACGGCCCAGCTTCTCGGATACAGCGCGGCGCTTATCCTGGCAGCCCAGACCGCAGGCGCTGCCTTGGCATCGGTGATGGCACCCACGAAAGTGGTTGTGGGAGCAAGCACAGCCGGTATGGCCGGGCGCGAAGGCGACGTGATGCGAAAACTGGTGGTTTATACCGGCCTTCTGGTGTTATTGATCAGCCTTCTGACAATTATCGGCGTTTGGATTCATTTGAATCTTTGATCGCCTTTCAAACTGGCGCACTCAAATAGGCTGTAAGTATAAGGGTCGCTATGACAAATTTCTTAAACTGGCTATCAACCCGTAAATTTCAAATGCACTTGCTTGCTTTCTTGTTGATCACCTTGCCGCCGTTAGCGCTGTATTTTGCAGCCCGGAATGGGGCTACCGGCTGGATCTGGGGCTTAATTGGAGTAGTCCTTTTGGGCAATCTTCTGGCCATTCTTACGCGCTAGAGGCAGTATTTCTGTGGAGATTAGCACAGTATTTGAAGAGCATTTTGGTAAGGCGCCTGCGTTGCTCGTCAAGGCCCCAGGCCGGGTGAACCTTCTGGGAGAACACGTTGATTACAATGATGGTCCAGTGCTGCCAGCTGCCATTGACCGCGCCGTCTCCCTGGCTGCCGTTCCGACCCCAGAAGAGGTCATTACCCTATACGCCAAAGACTTCGAAGAAGAGGTAACCTTTAATCTGCAATCTTTGGAATACAAATGCGATATTCATAAACAGCCCTTGCCCAAATGGGCATTTTACCCGGCTGGTGTGGCCTGGTCTTTAAAAAAGGCCGGTCTGGATGTGTCTGGATTGCAGGCAACTTATGACTCAGACATACCGATCGGCGCGGGTTTAAGCTCTTCTGCAGCAGTGGAAGTGGCTTTCGCGACGGCTTGGTCGGCGAGTGGGGGTTGGGACGGGGATAAGATGAAGCTGGCACGCCTGTGCCAGCAGGCTGAGAATGGCTATGTGGGTGTTGCCAGCGGTTTGATGGATCAGTTTGCCAGTTTTCATGGGATCGAAGATCACGCTTTGTACTTTGATACCCGCAGCCTGGTTTGGGAAGCGTTGCCCTTACCGCCCGCTACATCTCTGGTCATCGCTGACACCGGGATACGCCGCAACCTGGCAGACTCTGGGTATAACGAGAGGCGCACGGCTTGCGAGCAGGCTGTAAGAATCTTGCAAAAGCACCTTCCAGAGATCCAATCGCTGCGAGATGTTTCGCCAGTCGAGCTGGCCGCCTTTGGTGAATTCCTGCCCGTACCTATTCGCCAGCGTGCCGAGCACGTCGTAAGAGAAATCGCTCGGGTAGAAACCGCCGTATCAGCTTTGCGACGTTCCGACAAGCGCACCTTTGGGGCATTGATGTTTGCTGGTCACGCCAGTTTGCGTGATCTATACGAAGTGAGCTGCCCTGAGTTAGACATTTTGGTGGAAATCGCTCACCATCTGCCTGGTTGCCTGGGGGCGCGTATGACTGGCGCAGGCTTCGGAGGATGCACAGTTAATCTGGTCGAAGAATCTGAAACGCCAGGCTTCATAAAGAGCTTGAGTACGGAATACCGAGCCAAGGTCGGGCACAGCCCCCAGGTTTATCCTTGCAAGGCGAGTGGGGGAGCCAGGTTTGAGATCGTAAATCGAGGTTAGGGTGATTTACCCGCAAAATTGGTGGGGTGATCTTAAGAAACACTCACTTCAATCGATGCAAGCAAGTCAGGCATGCTGATTGTGGTAACATTGCTGTATGGATTTTTCGAAGATCACGGATTATTTATTTATCGGTAAAACCCCCCAATCACAAGACTATCCCCTGCTGCGGTCTCTGGGCGTGCGCCTGGTGATCAATATGCGTTTTGAACGCCGCCCTTATCCTGATTTTCATGATGAGCCCATAACTTCTCTATGGTTACCTACTTTTGACACGCCCTTAATCCCGATCCCAATGCGAGCCTTGCGTGAAGGTGCCGTTCAAGCCAATAAGATCATCAAACAGGGAGGTAAAGTGTATGTACACTGCGCCGCGGGAGCACACCGCGGGGTGGCAATGGGCGCAGCAATCTTGATCGCTCAGGGATATTCGTCTGAAGAAGCTATGGATTTGATCGAACAGAAACGCTCAGAAGCGGACCCGCGTGCCTGGTATATCCGTAGGCGCATCCTGAAATTCGAGCAGGTTTGGGATCACCGGGGAGAAGGAATGCTGCCAGCAGATTGCTGAGAGGGGTTGGAACTACATTTCCCACCGTTCGATTGTGCTAAAAAGGGTTATTGAAGGATTAATTCTTGGGCGTCCCTGAATGCGCTCATTCGTATCACGCTACCTTCCAGCCGGGCCTGTTCGGCAGCGAAAGCCATTAGGTGGCTTTCGATTGCTTCTTGGGCAGTCGTCATGTTATTTCGGGTCTGATCGCGCAGACTTTGCACAAAAGACTGCATCAGCCCTTCATCTCCACCACCATGGCCGCCCACCGGTCCGCTGGTGTCGTAGCGTAGATGGTCCTCGCCGCGATGTTCTTGTACCTCGATCCATGACCCTCCCAAGCCAAATTGAGCCAGCAAAGTAGCCCGGGATCCTTCGATGCGGGTCGTACGCCCCTCAACGTGAGAATGACCGTGCATCGTCAGGCTTACCGAAAAACCTCCCTCAAATTGCATCAGCACGACTTGATGATCGACAACGTTATTGTCGCAGCGATAGACACAGCGACCATAAGGCCCTCGTCTCAGGGCAGCGCTGAGATTTTCCAGAGTGGGATCCATAGCGACCACAGATCGTGGCCAGCCACGATAATCGCTAGCCTGGCGCAAGTCTGCTGCGATCCACGACAGCGCCTTGAGCAATCCAGGAGCGCGTTGCTGGGCAATCGCCACCAGGCGAGACAACCCTGTGGCTGTTTCCCCGAAAGAACGCCATAGAGGCAGCAGATCAATGTATATGAAAGGCGCGTAATAGGGACAGCTACCCGCCGCAGGGCAGCCATCCAGGCAGTACTCGGGGGCGCCTTCCGGGGAGTTCTCCTGCCGGAAATGGATCAGATTCCCGACGCTGCTGAGCTGCTGGCACCTGCGTCCCAACATCCAGGTCAAGATGTCGAAATCATGACAACATTTTGCCAGGATCATCGAGCTGCTCTGGTTACTGTTAGCCCAATTGCCTCGCACATAACTATGCGCCATATGCCAAAAGGAGACGTTCTCCCGGTGTGCCACGTTAACGATTTGACCCAGGACGCCAGATTGGATGATTTGGCGCATCTTCTGGAAATGGTGAGTATATCGCAGAACGTGGCAGACTTGCAGCCGGCGGCCGGACCCCTCCGCTTTTTTCACGAGCAGGTGACATTCCCGGGGTGTGGTAGCCATGGGTTTCTCCAACAGCACGTCATAGCCAACTGCCAGGGCTGCCAGAGCTGGAGCGGTATGTTGCTGGTCTTGCGTGCATATCAGCGCAGCCTGGCCGAGTGGGGAGCGCTCAAACAACCCCTCCCAGGATTCGTATTGATTTTCCAAAGGGATATGATGCTGTGCGGAGAAGCGGACGCGCCGTTCCGGGATAGGCTCTGCCACCGCCACAAAACGCAGTTGATCTGGATTTGTCAGGGCATAAAGCCCGTAGGCTTGCGCACCGCGCTCGCCAGCACCGATAAGCACAACATCAATAGGTTGAGGCATGGATTAATCAAACTCCCAATCAGTCCTGTTCCATTTCTAACGAGGTGCTGATAT
>DAOUET010000078.1:0-18845 GCA_034430155.1 Anaerolineales bacterium | reverse complement strand
AGATTGTTCAGGAGCGCTTAGGCCATTCCACTATCACTCTGACATTGGACACCTACTCGCACGTGTTACCAGCCATGCAGGAAGAAGTAGCGGAAAAGATGGATGAGATCACCAGGCTAATTGATGTCCGTTTGGATATGGAAGAAGTGGGGGGGCCATGATTTGGGTTACTGTCAGGTTACTGTCAATACAGAATTATCATTTCTGAAAATACTTCCAATAGCACCATATTTGGCGCAACTAACCAATAAACCCCCAGTCATGGGGGTTTATTAGCGCCCCCGGCGGGATTCGAACCCACAACCTACTGATTCGAAGTCAGGCGCTCTATCCGTTGAGCTACGGGGGCGGATTATTGGACAACAAGTATTTCTATAAAAATTATACCGCTTAATCGTCCTTACAGCGTTGTGTTGAAGGTATTTGGGTATTTTTTCGGTAGGTTGGGTATACTACTGCGGTAAGTTGTAATAGTTATACACTGCCTGTGAGAGGTCTTCCACAAGTTTTGAGGCTGGATCCCAAAGCAACTGTTCAGGATGATTGAGAAATACCACCAGGACGTAATTGCCCCCCGGGGTGTAAACGATGGCGGCATCGCCGAGGGTATACATAATGCCGAAATATGTTACCCAACCATGTTTGTGGGCTACTCGAGTGCCCTCCGGCACACCTGCGGAGATCAACGAGGGCAAGTAATTTTTTGTCAAATAATCTAACATAGTCCGGCATTCATCTTGGCTGATCTCATTTGGAAAAACCGCCGCGAGGGCACCGCCACCTGTTTGGCTGCATTGATAGATATCCTCGAGCAACATACCAATGTCCGATGGGGTGGTTTGGTTGTAAATATCCGGATCGGTGTTCACATCTGCACGCTGGTTTGCAGGGGTTTTAATAGATGCCAAGAGTGGAGCGCCCTGATAGAATTCTCCGGCTAAGAAAGTGTCTTCTAATCCCAGAGATTTCATGTCGTCAGTTACCTCGAGAGGTGCTCGGGTTTTATGGATGACCCGCTCCATTACCCAATCAGCCGGGTCGTTTCCTGATTTTTCAATCATCTCTTCCAAAAGATTTACTGTTTCAGAGTCCGGATTCTCTCCAATTCGCCGAAATACTGAGACCATGATTGGGATTTTAATGATGCTGGCGGCGGTGAATGCCACATCGGGAACAATCGCAAGGTCTTCTCCCTGGCGGTAAATAAAGTGAATTTCCTGGGCTGTTTGTAAATCCAGCAAGTAAAGGCCAACCAATCCATCAAACCCGGAGAGGTCAACAGTTTGTTTAAGCAGCACCTCTAAGTTTTGAAATGAAGGTCGCGGGGGTTGGGTTCGTTCCAAGGGTAATTCGACAACTCGTTGAGTCGTAGAATGTAGCGCATTCTCGATCAAGAGGACAGAGCGGTCAACCTCTAAAGCAGTGCCCTGGGTACCTGGTTGAAAGTTGATCGTGCCTACTGCAGGCTTAGCAGGGCTAGGTGGCTGGTCGTAACGGGCCGCGATTTCATCTGCCAGGAAGGCACGCAAGCGGGTTTCTGAATACGAGGCTCGTAATGGAATTTCAGCCGGTGGGATATTACGACCCCACAAGAAATTCCAAAAATCTACCCAAAAAGATTGTTGGCTACGGGCAAGAACGGCAGCAGCTAGCATACTTTCCAGGTCAAGCTCAAACCCAACCGTGGATGGATTAAGATGGATAATATCAATCCCATAATGTATTTCTACCGGCGTAGTATAGACCTCCAATAAGCGCTCTGCGCTATCTTGATGGTCTAATCCCCCAACCGGTACGCCGGCGATTTCCATTCCAGCCGGAAAACTTGCCCGGATTCTGCTGAACCGGATGAGTTGCAGCGTAACCAAGATTACTGCACCAAGTATGAAAACCAGAGAAATCCACCGCAGGCTTGAGAAGGTACTTTGATTTCTCATCACCATACCTGTTCAGTATGTTTCTGATAAAACACAAGGTAGGCTGTAAACAATATCCTTGAGTATAGACATAGCCATCTCACCATTGACGGGGGTGCATGTCAGATGGGGGTGAGTTTACAACCTGCCCCCAATCTGGGGAGAAATTGGGGTGTTGTGTCCAGCGTTTTGCGCTGCGCACAACACCCCAAACCCTATTTACCTCAGAACTGACATACACCCATTGACGGTTGGCTAGTATATCACAATCTGTGATTTATGTTAAAATGGACCGTACTTTGAGTTCTAATGCCTCATGAGGCTGGGATTTAAATGTGTAGGAAAATTCGGGAAGCCGGAATTGTATACATGATCGTTCGAACTCGCCTCGATTCTAAAAATATCCCGAATGATAACATTAGGAATCCTGATAACTTCAGCGATCAAATCAGATTGTGATTTGATCGCCTTTTTTTATCCAGAAACTTGAGAAGGGTTTCCAACAATGCTTCGTTCTTTTCTGATTTACCTTTCTAGAGCCACTTGGGCGCGGCAATTGGTGACGAGGTGGTCTTTCGCGGGGAGAGCGGCTTCTCGTTTTGTGGCTGGAGAAAAATTGGAAGACGCTATCCGTGTTATCGAATCACTGAATGAAAGAGGTATCAACGCCACCCTCGACTTGCTTGGAGAGCACACCACTAATTCGGATAAGGCACTTCAGGCGACCCAAGAAGTCGTTAATGTTTTTGAAGCGATCGATTATGCCGGTGTTAGGTCTAATGTTTCGATCAAACTCACTCAAATCGGATTGGCCCTGGATGAGGACCTATGCAGACAAAACTTGGAACACATCCTGGCGAGCGCTGAAAAACATGCTACATTCGTACGTATTGACATGGAAGATTCTCCCTGGACGGAGAAGACGATAAACCTCTTTCGATATGTGCACGAAGGATGTAACTGTGAGAATGTGGGCGTAGTCATCCAGGCGTACCTATTCCGCAGCGAAAAAGATACCGCCTCTCTGGTAACCCAAGGGACCCGGGTACGCCTGTGTAAAGGGGCTTATGACGAACCCGCTGAAATCGCTTTTCCTAAGAAACGTGACGTCGATGCCAATTATGATGAGCTGGCAGCCATGCTCATCCAAGGTGCCCTAGCGGCAGGTTCACCCGAAATCAGCAATGACGGTAAGATTCCCCCAATCCCAGCGATCGCTACTCATGATGAAAAACGCATCGAATTCGTTAAGAATTACATCCAGAAAGTTGGATTGCCAGTAACTGCGCTCGAGTTCCAGCTTCTCCACGGCATTCGGCGTGATTTGCAGCAGCAATTGGCCAGCGAAGGATATCCTGTTCGTGTTTATGTG
This sequence comes from Anaerolineales bacterium, assembly GCA_034430155.1. Lineage (GTDB taxonomy): Bacteria > Chloroflexota > Anaerolineae > Anaerolineales > UBA4823 > DAOUET01. The sequence goes on along the minus strand of DAOUET010000078.1, from coordinate 15,557 downwards.
CCATTTGGTACCGAATGGTATCCTTATTTCACGCGGCGTTTGGCTGAAAGGCCCGCGAACCTGTGGTTCTTTCTCAGCAACCTCTTCCATAAATAAGCCTCAATATCGTTCAGTAGGCAGCAGCAATTAGCGATGGTATTCTATCGTTTCTTGCTTTGCATGACCTCGCTGGGTGTTGACGAACAAGTGGTTTTGGCTTATAATATTACAAATAATTGAACATATATTCATATATTTAGTTAATACCATGAAATCCGGTCAAACCATTCCAGATGAGCACACTGCCAATCGTATAGCTGACCTTTTTGGCGCTCTGAGTAGTCCTACCCGGGTGCGGATCATTGCAGCTTTGGCACAAGGTGAAATGAACGTAAGCCCTTTGGCAGAAAAAGTTGGGATCAGCGAGTCGGCTATCTCTCACCATTTGCGAGGTTTACGTCATATGCGATTGGTGAGATCACGAAAGGTAGGCCGACAAGTTTTTTATGCCTTAGATGATGATCACATCGCCGATTTGTATAATCGTGGTTTGGATCATGTGCAGCATGGTTGATAATTCAAGGCAAGTATTTATTCTTGGATAAGTGGAGGTAAGTATAAAATTTGAACGAGAGCATTTTAAAGTTGGAAACCAATATCTTACTACCGGGGGTGGATGACGAACGCGATCGCTGTTTGGATCGCCTGGAAGTTCTCTTGCAGAATAAGCCCGGGATTGAACGGGCACATATGAAGCGAAGTGAAAATCCCATCCAACTCTGTTTGCATTACGACCCCGATATCATCTCTCTTGGAGAAGTTGAGCGCATCGCCAAACGCGCCGGCGCGAGCATCACCAATCGCTACCACCATAGAATCCTACCAATTGAAAGGATGGATTGCTCGGATTGTGCCTTGGTCATCGAACACAGCCTTTCCCGACTGGAAGGCGTCATGCATGTCAGTGTTAATTACGCCGCGCAGACAATGTCGATAGCGTATGATTCTCACCAGATCAATCGAGGCGTAATCGATAAACGCATCGCTAGCCTTGGATATCGCATCCCTCCAAGGGGCGTCCATGGTTGGTACAATGAGAGGCGAAAATTACTCTTCAGCCTGGCAGGGGGATTGGCATTATTGGCTGGTTGGCTTGGGGAAAGGTATCTGAATATTCCATTTGGATTGAATTTGGGTTTGTATCTGGCAGCTTACATTTTCACAGGTTACGATGTGATTCAGCATGCTTTTAGGGCCTTGAAGCTGCATCGTTTCGATACAGACATTCTCATGATCGTGGCGGCATTGGGCGCTGCTGTAATTGGCGCTTTTGCTGAAGGAGCCTTGCTACTCTTCCTCTTTAGCCTAGGTCATGCCCTGGAAGAGCGCACATTGGATCGCGCTCGTAATGCAATTCGATCCCTGTCTGAACTGGCTCCTCATACAGCCCTGGTTTTCCGAAACGGGGTAGAGGTAGAAATGCCAGCGGATGAACTTAATATCGAAGATACTATCATCATAAAGCCTGGCAAGCGGCTCCCAGTGGATGGTGAGGTCGTAGCGGGGAAGTCAAGTGTTGACCAGGGCCCTGTAACAGGCGAATCGATGCCGGTAGATAAAAAATTGGGGGATAAAGTCTTTGCTGGTTCGGTAAACGGTTCCGGAGCCTTGGAAGTAATAGTTACCAAGTTGGCGAGAGACAGTACCTTAGCTAGGATAACTCGCATGGTGGCTGAAGCTCAAGCCCAGAAATCTCCCACACAACGGGTCACCGAGAGATTTACGCGCTATTTTGTCCCTATTGTCTTAATAAGCGATTTGTTATTAATTGTTATCCCTCCTGTATTTGGAGTCCCATTTACCAAATCCTTTACCGTCGCCATGACTTTACTGGTGGCAACCTCCCCATGTGCACTGGTACTGGGTACGCCTGCTGCCATTCTGTCGGCGGTAGCCCAAGCAGCCCGTAACGGTATCTTGGTTAAAGGTGGCGTGCATCTGGAAAACCTGGGTAGGTTAAAGGCTATTGCATTTGATAAAACAGGAACCATCACCAGTGGACATCCAGTAGTTACGGATATATCGGTTTTTGAACCCGAGATTACTCAAGGAGAGGTGCTCCGATGGGCGGCAGCGGTTGAGAGTCGTTCTACCCATCCATTGGCGGAGGCGATCATTCGGGCTGCGCAAGAAGCTGGCTTGAAAATCCAGGAAGTTACCCAGGCTATCTCATTACCCGGTCTGGGAGCCAAAGGCATGGTAGCTGGAGCTCAGGTGTGGGTTGGGAGCCTGGATCTCGTCATCGAAGGAAGTGCTGGTGATGATAAGGGAGCACCGAACGAATCCCTAAGGGAAGTTCCAGGTAACCTTTCAAGGCAGGTGGCGGATTTCGATAGTCAGGGTAAAACTTCTATTGTGATTGCCAGAAATGGAAAGATAATCGGTCTAATCGCGGTTGCTGATACGATCCGTCCTAATTTGAACCAGTACCTGAGTGCCCTCAAATCTCTGGGTTTGCAACGATCGGTAATGTTGACGGGGGACAATTCCCGGGTAGCGGAACATATTTCTGAGCAGGTGGGCATCCGAGAATTTCTGGCCAACTTGATGCCTCAGGACAAGGTGGATGCTATTCAGAAGCTGGTAGCAGAGCATCATTTTGTCGCTATGGTGGGTGATGGTGTGAATGATGCCCCAGCATTAGCAAGTGCCACGGTTGGAATTGCGATGGGCGGAGCTGGTACGGATGTCGCCCTCGAAACGGCAGATGTGGTCTTGATAGCGGATGATCTTTCCAAACTCCCTTTCGCTATTGGGCTTGGCCAGGAGACTAGGCGCATAATCCGCCAAAACTTGATCATCGCCTTGGGCGTGATTGCCGGGTTGGTCTTTTTTGCCATGAGTGGTATTGTCGGAATCGGAACAGCGATCTTGTTTCACGAAGGCAGCACTTTGCTGGTGGTATTGAACTCCCTGCGGTTACTGAAATACCAGCTTTGAGTTATGATATGATGCAACCTCGGAAAGATATCATTAAAGGTACTATTTAATTTAAAACGGGTTTTCAATCAGAAAACCAATACAGTTAAATGAATCAGCTTGACCCACGGAGGAGTTATGGCGCGAAGATCACATCGGTCCTTGGGACCGATTGTTCTACTGGTGGGGGGGATTCTATTAATTATCGCTGCGATCCTGGCAGTATTGGTATGGAACTTTGCGGTTCCACCTTCCCAAGATATACCCACGGGCGTAGTGGCGGAGCAGAGCTACCCAGAGATACTGCGTGTAAATCTTCCGGATGCCAAATCCGCTTATGATTCGGGCAAAGCTGTCTTTGTAGATGTGCGCGGAGATGAATTCTATGCTCAGAGCCACATACCTGGAGCTCTTTCCATCCCACTGGGAGATCTGGTAAACCGCCTCGATGAACTTGATCCAAGCAATTGGATCATTACTTACTGCACCTGACCATCCGAAGAATCCAGCGCCCGTGCGGTGCGCATCCTCCTGGACAATGGCTTTTCTAAGGTAAACCCAATATTAGGCGGTTTTCAAGCATGGACTCGTGCTGGTTACCCGGTAGAGCCTTAGGAGGAAAATTTCCAAGGATTGTTGAAACTCGACAAAAGGGCTGACCAACATACCAATCAGAATAAGATAGCATATGACCAAAGAAAAAATTTGGCTTTTCATACGTCTTTCGCGACCATTTTTCTTATTGGGTGCTGTATTGTTGTATGCTCTGGGTGCGGGCATTGCCCGCTATTTAGGAGTGGCTATAGATTGGGGCTTGTACCTTTTAGGCCAAGCTTGGGTGATGACCTTGCAACTTAGTGCTCACTATCTCAATGAATATTTCGACGCTACCCGTGATGTCCAAAATTCAAACCGAACCTTTATCTCGGGTGGAAGCGGAACCGTCGGGCCAGGTAAATTATCCCGAAATACGCCCTTGATCGCAGCTGCCACCACGCTCACTTTTACTGCTTCGCTGACGGTGGTTTTGTCGGAGCAAATCTCGCTGACTCCTGTTCTTATCCTTTTATGGCTTATCAGTGTTCTGGCGGCGATTTTTTACTCTACACCACCGGTACAATTAGCTTCTACTGGTTATGGAGAATTAACTACCTCGATCCTGGTCGCAAACTTGGTTCCAGCGTTTGCATTTCTTCTACAGTATGGCAATCTACACCGTTTGTTGGCGATGAGCACATTTCCACTTACCGCCTTACATTTGGCAATGATGATGTCGTTTGAATTTCCCGATTATGCCACAGACATAAAATATAAGAAGCAAACCTTGCTGTTACGACTTGGCTGGAAAAATGGGATGGCACTGCATAATTTGCTTATCTTGATTGGATTCTTAATCCTTGGGATGGCAGCGGTTTTTGGTTTGCCAACTACCATTGCTCTTCCCGCTTTCTTACCATTACCATTAGGTATACTTCAAATATGGCAGATGAGAAATATCGCCGCAGGCGCTAAACCAAATTGGCGCACGCTCACTCTGAATGCCGTGGTGGTATTTGCCAGTACGGCATATCTGCTTACGTTCGCCTTTTGGACAAGATGATCTATTAATGGTCAGCCATGCCAGAATTCTTGACTTTACTTCCCCCATCCGAGGCGCTTAAGCAGCTTCTTGACCATCTTCAATCTATTCCACAATCTGAAGAAGTTGGATCACCCCAGGCATTACACCGGGTGACGGCAATTGCGGTGCTGGCGCCGCATGCCTTGCCTTCCTTTGACCGGAGTACGGTTGATGGTTATGCTGTGCGCGCTGCTGATACCTATGGGGCCAGCGAATCCCTGCCGGCTTATCTTTCCCTCCAAGGTGAAATACCTATGGGGTCTGTGCCTCAATTTTCGCTCGGACCGGCAAAATGCGCTCTGATACATACGGGCGGTATGATGCCAGCTGGCGCAGATGCAGTTGTAATGCTGGAGAATACCCAGAGCGTCAGTCCAGGGGAGATAGAATTATTGCGCTCGGTTGCAGTAGCAGAAAATGTACTAAGAATTGGGGAGGATGTTGATGTAAATGATGAAATTATCCCGCTCGGAAAGCGCTTACGACCGGCAGACATTGGCGGATTAATGGCCTTGGGGATTACCAAAGTTTTGGTAGCTAAACGCCCTGTTGTGGGCATCCTTTCTACCGGAGATGAGATTGTTCCACCAGAAGCAGAATTGAAGCCTGGACAGGTCCGCGATATTAACTCCTACACCCTTTCTGCCCTAGTTCAAGAATCTGGTGGTGTGGCGCTATGCTATGGAATTATTCCGGACGAGCTGGGTTTGTTAAGAGCTCAAGCGCAAAGGGCATTAGAAGAATGTGACTTGGTTGTAATTACAGCTGGTTCCTCGGCCAGCGCCCGGGATTTAACCTCTCAGGTTATTAACCAGCTAGCGCCTCCGGGTGTGTTGGTTCATGGTGTCAATGTCAGACCTGGCAAGCCAACTATTCTGGCTGTTTGTGATGGAAAAGCTGCCATCGGTTTACCCGGTAATCCAGTCAGTGCTTTGGTGATCGCTGGGCTGTTCATCGTTCCTGTCATCGAAGCCCTGCTGGGACTTGTCCGGCGACGCCCGAAGCCAGTGATCCATGGACGCTTGGCTACAAACCTAGCCTCCCAGGCAGGTCGGGAGGATTGGGTGCCGGTACGGCTTTCGGTCGAACAAGAAGGTTATCTGGTCGATCCGGTTTTCGGTAAGAGCAACCTTATCTTCAATCTGGTACAGGCGGATGGTTTACTGCGCATCCCACCAGATGCCACCGGCCTGAGCGCCGGCAAAGAGGTTGAGATTCAACTGTTTTGATAGTCAGCAGCGTGAGCGCTTATTATACGCTATTTATCCTCGAAGAACCATTCGCTGTATGTCGATTACCAGCCGAGACGCCTTCCCCAGATTGGGCTAAGGAAAATGGTTTGCTTGCCTTGATCCGTACATCTGAGGAGCTCTCGATTGTCTGTCGAGAAGAATATCCACCACTTGACGTACAGGCAGAGAAGGGTTGGCGAGCTATGAAAGTCCAGGGGCCATTGGAATTTTCACAAGTGGGCGTAGTAGCTTCTCTGGCAGTTCCTTTAGCGCAGGCCGGGGTGAGCATCTTTGTGCTCTCTACTTTTGAGACAGATTACATTCTGGTCAAGGGTGAGTGGCTGGCGTGCGCGGTAGATGCGCTTCGCCGGGCAGGTCACCAGATAAGGCATGAATTAAACTCATGAGCATCTATCTTCACGATATCCCCCTACCAGAGGCGCAAGCTCGTCTGGAAAAAGCCCTGAAAGATGCGGGACGCTGGGGAGTCCTGGGTGTTGAGCAGATCCAATTGGATGAAAGCGCCTTAGGTCGCGTATTGGCCGAGCCTGTATGGGCCAGGATATCTTCTCCCCATTATCACGCTGCAGCCATGGATGGATTTGCTGTACGCTCCACCGAGACGGTTGGGGCTATGCCCACCTCACCACGATCTTTGGTTTATAAATCTCAAGCACTTTACGTAAACACCGGAGATCCTCTACCATCTTTATTCGATGCTGTAATACCGATTGAGAATGTGGAGCCTCTGGATGAATTCGGTCAGCCTGCCCCAGACTTACGGCGACCTTATGCAATTCGTATCCGGGCTGCTGTAACCCCCTGGAGCCATATTAGAACGATGGGTGAGGATATGGTAGCTACCCAGCTGGTTCTTCCAGCAGGTCATAGCCTCAGGCCTGTTGATCTGGGGGCTATCGCGGCCTGCGGGCACGATAGTGTGCGCGTGGCTCGCCGACCACGTGTAGCAATTTTGCCAACGGGTAATGAACTGGTTCCGATCGGGGAATCAGTCAAGGAAGGGGATATCATTGAGTATAACTCCTTGGTTTTAGCAGCTCAGGTTAATTCCTGGGGTGGGAAGTCAAACCGGTTTCCAATCAGTTCTGATGATTTCGATGAGATCTATAATAAAGTGAAGGAGGCAGCCAAGGATCATGATTTAATCCTGCTCAACGCAGGATCATCAGCCGGGTCAGAGGATTTTTCAGCTCAAGTGATTGAATCCCTGGGTGACCTGCTGGTGCACGGAGTAGCTGTTCGCCCTGGCCATCCTGTGATTTTGGGAATGATCCGTTGCTCAGAGTCAGCTGGTGAAATTCCTGTCATTGGCGTTCCCGGGTACCCGGTTTCGGCGGCTTTGACCGGCGAAATTTTTGTTGAGCCGCTGTTGGCGCGCTGGTTGGGTCGCCAGCCCTTGAAAGCTGCCAAAGTCACCGCCACCTTGACTCGCAAAACCACCTCACCAGGGGGTGATGATGATTTCATTCGCGTGGCTGTGGGAAAGGTAGGAGAGCGATTATTAGCCGCTCCTCTGGCGCGTGGCGCGGGGGTGATCACCTCACTGGTGCGGGCTGACGGACTTGTGATTTTTCCGCGGGGTTCTCAAGGGCTGCCTGCTGGCGCGCAGGTCGAAGTGCGTCTTTACCGGTCGCCGGCAGAAATTGAGAACACTATCTTCACGATTGGCTCGCATGATATTACTTTAGATGTTTTAGCGCAGTTCTTGGCAGCTCGCAACCGCCGTTTTTCCTCCGCCAATGTCGGTAGTCTTGCCGGCTTGGTAGCTTTGCGCCGTGGAGAAGCGCATTTGGCAGGCTCGCATTTGTTTGATCCTAAAAGCAGTGAATATAATCTATCGTATATACGCCAATATCTCCCTGGTATGCCTATTAATGTCATTGCGCTGGTAGGGCGAAAACAGGGTTTGCTGGTGAATAAAGGAAATCCAAAAGAAATCCGAGCTCTGAATGATTTATCTCGCGCCGGAATAATTTTTGTGAACCGCCAAAGGGGGGCAGGCACACGAGTATTGTTGGATTATCAATTGGAATCCTTGGGGATTTCACCTGATGATATTCAGGGTTACAATCAGGAGGAATACACTCACCTGGCAATAGCAGCGGCGGTGGCTTCGGGCAGGGCTGACTGTGGTTTGGGTATTGCAGCAGCAGCACAGGCGTTGAATCTAGATTTCGTACCTCTTTTTGACGAACGTTACGATCTGGTAATCCCGCGGGAATATTATGAGAGCGATCTCTTGGCGCCTTTGCTGGAAGTCTTACAGGAGGCCGCTTTTCGCCATACTGTTGCTGGATTACCCGGCTACGACACGAGCATCATGGGCAATCTTATCGCTGAGTTAAACTAGACCTTTTAACTTTACTCTGGTATGGTAATAATTATCAGTTTTAATTCAAAACTTGGGCTTTTTATCTTTCTAAGAAGGAGGCGTTTACATGCCTATTCCAGCAGGACAGCCTGCACCTGATTTTACGTTATTCGATGAAAGTGGGACGCCGCGCAAGCTTTCGGATTATCGGGGATCCCCGGTCATACTCTATTTTTATCCCAAAGACGATACCACGGGCTGCACTAAGGAGGCTTGTGGTTTTCGAGATGATTATGGTGCTTATGATAAAGCTGGGGTTGTGATCTTGGGAGTTAGCCCGGATTCTCCCGAATCTCATACCAAGTTTAAGAACAAATATGATCTACCTTTTACACTTTTAGCTGATACCGAGCGGAAGGTATGCAATCTTTATGGAGTTTGGGGGAAGAAAACTTCATATGGGCGCCAATATGACGGGGTTTTCCGTACGACCTTCTTGATCGACCCGCGGGGTGAGATCCTCAAAGTATTTGAGAATGTCAAACCAGCAAACCATTCCGCCGAGATCTTGGAGTCGTTAAACACGGTAATAGGCTCATAATTTCTATCCATCGCTTTCCTGATTTAGGAATGGAGATATGAGAACCCCCGCCTTTCTTTTAGGGGTTTTCTTGGTGTTTAGCGCCACGATTCTCTCTGCATGCGGGGGGAGTATTACCTCTCCAACGCAAACGGTCCCAGGCGCGATCCAAGGACAGGCCGGTTATCAAGGCAGTCAGCTTGTTGAACCGCCTGAAGAATTCAAAACTATGACCAACCCTATGGCGGGGAGTGCCGAGAATGCAGCCAAGGGTGAAGTGATTTTTGAAGCGGATTGTACCTCCTGCCATGGCCAGGAGGCTAAAGGCGATGGTCTTGCCGGGACTTCTCTCGATCCAAAGCCTGCAGATTTGGCAAGCAAACAAGCCTACTTGAGCGATGGCTATCTTTTCTGGAGAATTTCTGTAGGTGGCGCCATAGCACCATTTTATTCGGCTATGCCAGCATGGAGAGGTCTCTTAAGTGAAGATCACATCTGGAAAGTGATCACCTACCTGCGCACCTTAAAAGGCTGATATCCACCGGTAATACCAGCTCATTTCACCGTAAGAGTGCCTTCCATTCCCTGTTCGAGGTGACCGGCAAGCCCGCAAACAACCTGGTAATCGCCCGGCTCACTCGGCGCAGTAAATGTGATCGTTTCCGCTGCACCAGCATCAAGCTCGTGCTCCCAATATATTTTGTCCTCATCCTCAGGTGAGAAAGGTGCCGTTATTTGCTCGCCCTTCTTGACGATGACGAACTCATGTTCCAGGGTACCAGAATTACTCATATTGATTGTCACTTCCCCACCGGCTGGCGCACTAAATGAATCCGGAACGAAGGCAAAATCCTTCAATTCGACGGTGAGCTCAGCTTTTTTAGGTCCGCACGCCGATAAAGCTAACCCGGCTATCAGGACGATCAAAGCGATTGCAATAAACTGTTTTTTATTCATAGCGTTCATACTCACTAATTCTCCTCAATCTATTCGATATAGTTCAAACGAAATATTTTGCGATCTGAAATCTGATTCAGTAAATAACTGATGATTTGAATCCTTCTTTTTCACCATTGCACTTATTTTAACTAGTACTTACTATTATTCCTTGATCAAGCGGGCTTAATTCAGTGAAAATATATCTTATTTCACTAATATTGTATTCATCAAAAAGGGTGATTTTGAAGAATAGGAAGAGGTTAAAAAGTAGTCATCCTTAATCACAGTCAACAAGTGTCCATCACATCTCTAAATCCTTAGTCTTTTTTATTCCGAACTAAAGGTAACCACCTGGAGATTAATGCGTGTAATTTGGTTTTGAGTTAAAATGAGTTTTGTGAAAGCCATCCTTGGACGTATTCGAAGTTTCTCATATCCTCACTGGTTGTCATGGGCCCTGGTGTGTGTGGCACTTATCCTTGCTAGCTTTCAGATAATTCTAGGGACGACCTGGTTCGGCTCTCTGCCTGGCTACCCTCGATCTTTAGTTTTGGCAGGGATATTGGTGGGTGTGGTGTTGGCATTTTTCTTAGGCAGCCAGGTAAAGGGGTTGCTCAACCAACGTCGCGCTTTGCTCGATCGCATGGATAGGGCAGAACAGATCGCAGCAGATACCAACCGCAGGCTAGCGGCTGTGTTTCGCCTCTCACAGAAGTTTGTTGAAGCCAACGATGAAAAAGAAGTGGATGAGCTTGTTCCGCAAACACGCCCAGGCTACTCAAGTGTGGGTCTCGTGCCGAGAAGTAGGTGGAGATCTGCTCTTGGAGGTCCGTGATAACGGACGTGGATTTACTCCTGAAGATGTGCCCGGGTCTTCTCGCCACGGCTTGCAAGGTATACGGGAGCGCACAGAATTAATTGGGGCTGAGTTTCAGATAATTAGTTGCCCTCAGGAAGGTACTACCGTGTGAGTACGCCTGCCCCTCTTGAGTGGAGAAATGGTCGAATGAAGAAGATCCGGCTGGTTGTTGTCGATGACCACGCCCTTTTTCGAGCTGGTTTAGTCAATTTGCTGTCCCAGATCCCTGGTTTGGAGGTTGTCGGGGAAGCCGAGGATGGCCGCGCCGCCTTGGAAGAAGTTCGTCGCACCAAACCGGAAGTGATTTTATTGGACGTGAATATGCCAGTAATGGGCGGTATCGAGACTGTAAAAGCTTTGAAAGAAAGTGAAGCGTGTCGAATTTTGATGCTTACGATATCAAAACATGATGAAGATTTGTTTGGTGCCATTGCCGCTGGGGCGGATGGCTATTTACTCAAAAGCGCTGAACCAGAGGATTTACAGCGTGCGATCTCATTGATTGCGGAGGGAAAATCTGTGCTCACACCTGAGGTAACCCGACGGGTCCTCCAGGTGGTTGGAAAAGGAAAAGGGATTTCCTTGAATGCCAATTTGAGCACGCGCGAGATGGAAGTTTTGGATTGTTTGTCTCAAGGCATGACCAGTTCTGAAATCGCTTCCCACCTTTTTATTTCGGAGAACACCGTAAAGACTCACGTACGCCATATATTGGATAAATTAGAAGCTGCTAACCGGGCAGAGGCGGTCAGCAAAGCCATCCAGTTAGGATTAATCCACCAATAGCAGAAATTTAGACCGGGGATGGATGATTAAAGGGTGATTTCACAATCACTCTTTTTGTGTTTAAAGAATCCTTGATTTTGAATGAGGTTGATGAATGACATTCCCCTTCGATTTTGGCAGATTAAGTAGATAGTAAGAATACAGAATACCCAAAATCGCTAAATAATACGAGTCTCTAAAGATGATTGTCAGGGAAGAAGTTAGCCTCAGGTATGACCAGGAAAAAGCCACGTAGCTTTTAATTGCAATCCACCCACCCACTTTTCACTCGTGCGATTACGGGCGCCCGGGATGAACCTCTTCCGTATGCCTATCTTCGTTTGGACGGCTTTTTCCACCGCCATCCTCCCACCAACTGCGTAAGTCCTATATGTATTGATTTATAGCATTATCCTGAAGAAGATTACGGTCCAGAATATTGTTATCGGTGGAGGGGCAGGCGCGATTTCACCGCAGGATTTGCCATCCTTCTGCCTGGCGATAAATCCGAGGGTGGCTATACCATTAGGGATCGTGCCGATAAAATTGCCCCTGTCCTCGGCAATGAACCGGCCCCCACCGGTCACCATGCCTTCCTCAAGGTTTAGGTAACCAGTAACAATAAGGTCCCGGATTACGATTTCACCACCATTGGAAGCCCCTTGCACGTACACTTGCATGTTCGACATCTTGGTTTTGTCCGTGTCAAAGCTGATTCCTGCAGGTAATAATCTGGCGCGATGGGATATTTGAATGAACGATGATTGGGGGGTAGCCCAATCAACGGCGGGGAGGACGCCGCCGAGAACATGGATAAATGTATGCTTATAGGCAAGTAGGTAGGTGGTTAAAACCCGCTCACTTTTATTCTGTAACTTGAATGAGCGTGCCGCGGCCCAGTTTGTACCAATCTCTACCGCCAACCACGGGGGTGGTCCAGCGGTAAATCCATTTGGCGTCCTCGTTGCGCAGGTTGACGCAGCCGGAGCTCATGCGCGTCCCAAAATTGTTATGCCAGTATGTCCCATGGAAACCCACACCGGTGGCGTGGAAGGTACTCACCCAAGGAACACCAGGATATTCAGCGGGAGCGAACGCACTGGTCAGCTCTCCATTGCCCATGTGCCGGGAGGGCAATTTCAACGAGACATTGAAATTTCCGCCGGGTGTATCGGTTGGGATGCCATTGATCGTCGGGGCGTGGCTGGGGAGGCCGGAGGAGATGGGGGCGCGGAAGACCACCTGATCGCCTTCGCAGGCGACCAACGCCTGGCGTTCTAGCGACACGACGATCTTTTTGTGCTCTTCAGGGACGTGGGAGGAAAGCGGGCTGATCTCGGTTTCAGGAATGGGGCGAAGATAGGCAGCCGGCACATAATAGGTTACCCGCAACCGGTCGTCGGTCAGACCGTACCACGGTTGGCCATCAGGACCTTCTTCCAGGTGTGTGATCCAATAATTGGAAGAGTAATAGAGGCGGTAAAGTGGTTGCCAACCTGAGTCGCCAGTTCTGAGGTAAGACTGGGCGATCGGGACGGTCAGCTCGCCCAGCTGGCCGCCCTCAGATAGCCTAGATAGTGGCGAGTTCAAGTGGGAACTTTCCACACGTTGTAGGTAGCCGCTGTGCACAAAGCCCCCCACGGTGCGGTACCACAGAGGATTGTGCTGAGGGCCATGGGGCGAATGGATCTCTTCGATGATGGATATCAGCTGGTCGCGCTGACGTCGGTCCAAGCGTTCGCTTTTGAAGGAAGGTTCAGGATAGACGTATATAACGCTGGCCGTGACTCGCCCGATACCCACTGGCTGTTCTTGATCTTCTGGGGGCAGGATGGCGCGCAATGGGTGAAAGGCCAATGAGGTGAAACTCAAAGCCGAGAGCTTGAGAAAAGCGCGCCTGGAAAGGTCGGTAGGCATCTCGTCACTCGTACCAGATAGCCAGATTCATGCCATTTGTATGAACGTTAATACACGGTCACCCTGGTGCCATAGCCCTTGCGTTCCCAATCATGCGGTTCGGCGACCGGTGTCGACCATCTGTACAACCACTTTGCATCTTCCATGTGCATGTTAACACAACCGTGGCTCATACGAGAACCAAAATTATTGTGCCAATAAGTGCCATGAAAAGCTATACCAGTGGGATCGAAAAAGCATACCCAGGGGACGCCGGGAAGTTCGTAAGCGTTGATCTCATCGGTAAGTTGCCCGTCCCCCATGTGTTTTGAAGGCATTTTTAAGTCAATGGTGAAATTACCGCGTGGGGTAACCGTGGGAATTTCGCTTTGGATTCCGCTCAGATTGGGCAAACCGCTTGAGACAAATGTATGTAGGACGACTTTTTCGTTCTCGTATGCGGTTAGGGTTTGATCCAATAAGGAGACTTCGATACGTTTTTCCCCCGGAGGTACTTCAGGAGAAATAGGGGTCAATTCCTGGCTAGTAACAGGACGCAGATGGGTCGCAGGAACATGATAGTCGATATGTAACAACTCATCGGTCAGGCGATACCACGGTTTTTCATCTGGTCCTGGGTCGACCCCGGTGACCCAGTGAACCGATTGAAAATATAGCCGGTAAAGAGGGGTCCACCCTTCATGGGCAGTGAAACGCATGCTCTGTGTATATGGTACGGTGACCTCTGCCAATTGACCGCCTTTGGCAATTGCCTTTAGGGGGGAGTTTAGATGCGCAGTTTCAACGCGTTGTAAGTAAGCACTGTGACAATAGCCCCCTACAACCTTGTACCAATGTGGGTTCAAGCTTGGGCCATAAGGAGAAAGGATTTCCTCGAAAATGCCCACTAATTCGTCTCGTTGCCTGGACCAAAGGCGATCGCTGTCCAAGGAAGGTTGTTGGAAGACGCCGATTTTAGAGATGGTAACCCGGGCGACACCTATTTTCTCAACCCTATCTTCTGGGGGAAGCATGGCGCGCAAGGGGTGGAAAGCCAATGAGCCGAATGATAACGCGCTAAGTTTCAGAAAATCGCGACGAGATAAGGCATCCCTCCTGCTAATAGACGTAAACAAGGGTGCCATAACCGGTCTTTTCCACTTCGAGAGGCGCATTAACAGGAGTACTCCAACGAAATAGCCATTTAGCGTCAGGGTTAGTTAAATTAACGCATCCATGGCTCATTGGCCAGCCGAAATTATCGTGCCAGTAAGTGCCGTGTAAAGCATAGCCTCCTTCAGCGAAGAAACTGGTCCAGGGCACGCCCACAAGTTCATACGCTTCTAAATCTAAGTCGCCGCCCATCAACCGGCCATCGCCCATGTGCTTAGAAGGCATCTTTGAATAAATATGAAAGCGTCCTTTGGGTGTCTCGGTTGGAGCGCGGTTCCTAGTAGCTGTGCTGCTGGGAATTCCAGAGGAAACCTTTGCCTGATAAACTAATTGATCTCTTTCGTATGCGGTTAGCTTTTGTTGCGCCAGGTCGATCTCGATGCGTTTTTCATTGGCAGGGATATCGGGGGAAAGCGGTGATATTTCACCTTCGGTAATAAGGCGCATGTGGCTGGCTGGTATATGGTAATCCACGGGTTGAAGTTCATCGGTCAGGCGGTACCAGGCGTTGCCGTCGGGTCCCTGATCAATTCCTGTTACCCAATGGGTGGTCTCGTAATAGAGGCGGTATTCCAGCCGCCAGCCATCATAGCGGGTGTAGCGGTAGGATTGGGTATAAGGCACGGTGACTTCACCGAGCTGACCGCCAGCCGGGATTTGTCCTGCCGGTTCATTGAAGTTAATCTTTACACGTTGGAGATGGGTGCTGTGTAGATAGCCACCCCATACACGATACCAACGCGGGTTATAAACCGGTCCGGTGGGAGGATTCAGTTCGTAATAGATTTGGACCAACTGATCGCGGTAACGCTTGCCCACGATCTGGCTCTCGAAATCGGGTTGGCCTAATAGATCCAATTCGCGGGTTGTTACCCGGGCGATCTGGCCGTAATCCTGATCTCCCTGGCGCGGGAATACCGGGCGGAAAGCCAGACTGCCCAGTGCTAACCCCCCGAGTTTTAAAAATTCGCGCCTTGAAAACCTTTTGGGCATGATTGCCCCATTCTAACCGATAGAATTGGAGAAATCAAGTCGGGTATGGGTGTATGTCAATTTGGAGGCAGGTTTGGCCTGGTGACTGAAGTCACTGGGACAAAAGCGCAAAATCCGCCCTTCGGTGGATTTAGAACCTGGCGCAGTTCAGGTTTTGCGTTCTTGTTGGAGCAGATTTATCTGCCGTTGCATCAAAACTGACATGCATC
>DAOUET010000077.1:0-22428 GCA_034430155.1 Anaerolineales bacterium | reverse complement strand
AGAAGAACTGCAGCGGCTACGTAGAGCAGAATGATCAGTATCAGTCTCCATGCTAACCTGACCTCACCGGAATCATTCTTGATGATAAACATTATCCTACTTCCCTTTTACAAGCAATTCGAAACAGCAACCCAACGGTTGGTATCAGCCTTGCCGTGGATCTAGCGCCATGCATTACTATTCAAAACAGCGCTTAAAACCCAATCATGCCACGATACAACCGCCGCTATCGCGGCGTCGGTTTGAATTCATGAGCTCTTAGAAGAAACCCAGGACTACCTCTATTATGCCATTTTCTCCGTTGGTGATATTTGA
Organism: Anaerolineales bacterium; assembly: GCA_034430155.1. Classification (GTDB taxonomy): domain Bacteria; phylum Chloroflexota; class Anaerolineae; order Anaerolineales; family UBA4823; genus DAOUET01. The sequence continues at coordinate 22,113 of DAOUET010000077.1, read as the reverse complement.
AAGAATGTTGATGGTTAGTTTTTCTTGCACGAGGTACCTGGAATCAAACCCAACCCCGGCATCGCCACCCACGATCGAAAACATGCTATTGTCCAGTCGCTTATGGATGCCGTAGCCATATCCGTCAGCCTCGTTGAACCTACAGTGCGTGTTCAAGTATGTTTCTGTGAGTTCTGCGGAAAGGATTCTGTTAGAAAACAAGCTGTCCCAAAAAGAGCGTAGATCATCTGTCGTGGTGTACATCCCACCATCTCCGCCGCCTCTCAACGGAAGATGATAGATATTGGTTGTTCTTCGGTCTTCGAGATAGCCGTTTGCAGTGTTTTCAGGGAGGTCATTGAAGGCATAAAAACCAGAATTGTGCATACTGGCTGCTTTCAAGATATGCTCGTGGACGAAATCTCTATAGAGCATGCCTGTCAATTTCTCGATGAGCATTCCCAAAAATACATATCCGCCATTGGAATAGGCGTATCTCTCTCCGGAGGGAAACTTCATTGGTTTGTTCTTGAATAAGGGATAATAATCCGATGGTGTTTCTAGTTCACACCACGGGATCTCTACGAAAAAGTGCTCATAGTCTTGCTCGATTTCCTCATCGTAGTAGTCATAGATACCTGAGGTATGAGTCAGCAAATGATGAATCGTGGCGTGTTCGTCGACAAAGCCCGTATATTCTTGATCGATTTCTCTGATGGTTGTCCCCAAAGATATCAATCCTTGATCGACAAGCACACCAATTCCTAACGCGGTAAAGATTTTAGTCCCTGAGGCAATTCCGAATATCGTGCCGATCGTATTGGGCAGCTTGTTCTTTATGTCCCTATATCCAAATGCCTTACTGAACACAGTGGAAGCATCTTTGAATACCGAGATGACACCTGAGAACCCTGTCTCTGAGGCGGTCAGTTCCAGTCTATGTACCAGTTCTTTCATCCATTCTCTCCTTTGCGTGGCTAACTAGTGCATATAACCCAACTTGGTAGTATATCTACTTATACACAGTGTAAAAATTTTATTGGATACACGCACTGATGGTTTCCAGAACTCATCATGACAAGACCCCTCCAACCCCGGTATTTTGAGTTCTTAGACCAACTGCCGGAGTGTATGTTGGTGAGATGCTACCAAGCTGATCTATAGGCTGTGTGTGCTGAAATTATCCCGCAGCTCAGTCGCCTGCCTGCTTGGTTGGGTGACGCAGTGCTAAACCGATGATGCGGTCACAAGATTGTTTTAGCCATCGAGCGCGACTTCCTGTGGGTTTGCCACCAACAAAATTTTCCCAGCGGTCATGTTGTGGATGTACGCTTCGAAGCCCTGCTGTGCGGCGGAAAGCGGAATGCGCTTGTGAACCGGAGATCCCAGGTCGGTCCCCAATAGGGATTGCGCCTGTCGTGCGAGACCTAGCTTTTGTATCATATTCTTCGTCGCCATCCAGTTGCTCAATAACCACCCATGGGCATGCAAGTTTTTGGCAATCCACACATGCGAATCGGTCTCAATGTTCTTCCGGGAAAGGTGCGAATACAAAAGGATGGTGCTGTCATACGGCGCGGCTTCAGCAAGTTGTTGCGTCATAGTACCGCCAATAGCATCCAGCAAAAGGGTCGCCTGTAATTTGTGGGCGGTCACCCGCAAGTTTTCGACAAAATCATTGTCCCCGCTGTTCAAGATAAATTCACCACCGCGCCTGCGGACCAGATCAACTTGTTCCTGACGTCGTACGATATGAATGATAGGAATGTTATACCGTTTACCCAAACGTAAAATCATTCCACCTAAGGCGCTGGCGGCGGCAGTGTTGACAATGGCTCGATGTTTGCCGCGTTGGGCAATTTTAAAGATGGCGAGCGCGGTCAACGGATTCACTACCAGCATTGCGCCTTGTTCCATACTCACATTGCGGAAAAGCGGCACGCACAAGTTGGCCGAGGTAACCATGTACTCGGCATAGGTGCCCTCCCCTGTAGGCATTGCTGAACAGGCAACCCGCCGTCCATTCAATAAACGCGGCATGAATCCTGTGCCCGCTTCAACTACCCTACCGCTACCCTCAATCCCCGGTGTAAAGGGATATTTACGAACCCCACTAAAGGTCGAACCTGCCATAGCGCCAATGTCGGATGGGTTGAACGGTGCGGCCGCCATGCAAATCAGCACTTGATTCGCGCCAGGACGAGGCAGGGGGATTTCGCGTAAGGTTAATTCACCCATTGGTTCATCCAATTGAACCGCACGCATCACTGAGGGTAACGACTGACTCATGCTGACATACTCCTTGAATAAATCAAGTTTTCTGCAGGATATCACAGGAAGCCACAAAGTAGGCGAACGCCAATCTCCAGTACTGCTTCATCCTGGAATTCTCCCGAAGCGCCAGGGATATCCCAAGCGAACCCAGGATCACCCCTACCTGGATGCCCCGGATTACCGCCACCTGCTGGTTGATGCTCAGGCGGAGGCGGCTTGGTAAGACCATCGAGTACGCCAGCCCGAAGATAAGAAACCGGCTGCTGAAATGAGGAGAATAAGGTCGACAGGTACTCGTGGAATTCTTGCTTCATATGTCGGATCCATATCATGGAATCCTCTTGGTCATAGCGTGGGACCTTAACGAGTACATGAGCCGCCTGCGTTCTAGCTCCGATTACTGCTTTAGTAGAGCCAAAGTTTGCTTTTTACGCGCCGCCCTCCGCTGCGTAGCAGGTTGAGCTCTAAGGGGGAAGCCCGCTCAACTTTATCTTACCAGCTATGCATAATCTACTTCAACACCGTTCTTCCAAAGCCGGTAATCACTCTTGGATTATTGATTTATAAATTTCTTCTCTAAAATTTTCTTTTCTTATTTGGCTTCCTACTTGTTCAGCTTTCTTTTTGAAGGAACTATTGCTAACTAATTCAAGGATTTTAGGCTCGAGGTTTTTTGTAGTAATTTTGTTTACTTTTATTCCCCTTGGTCCCACACCCATAGCATAAATAATTTTATCCCATACAAATTGGTCAATTATATGGGGGATGATCATGGTTGCACATCCATGTTGAAGTGCTAAATGCGTGGTCCCAGAACCGCCATGATGAATTACGGCATAGATCTTTGGAAAAATCCAATCGTAAGGAATTTGAGAAACGAAGTGTAATCGTTCGGGGTCATATTTTTCCGGTTTGATCAGACCCCCAGAGGCAGTATTAATGATGGCTGGAATATTATTTCGTTCAAGTATTTCACGGACTGTTTCCGTTTTACCTTCCGGTTCAGGATTGGTCATACTGCCAAAAGTAATGAAGAGAATTCGATCGTTTTTGTGTGCTTCCAAAAAATCCGATAAGTCTTTGTCGGGTTGCCAATTTGTGGCTTTATTCCTTTTGTGATACCCCAATATCTTAAGATTCTCGTGCCAGTAATCCGGTCTTGAAAAAAGAGAAGGCGAAATGGTATAGATCGCCTTATTCGATAAAAGGGCATTTTTCAATTGTTTTCGGGTTATTTTTTTCGTTAGTTTCAACCACTTTGCGGATATCCTAAGGGTCATGATCACCCCAAAATCTGCTAAGGAATAGGTCAGCTTATTAAGAAAAGGACCATAATTGCTGTTAAAAGCAATATGCGCATGATTCTTCACATAGTGCATATAGGGTAAAGGACAGACAAGAATATGCTTTCCACTGTGATCTAATCCCCAAATGATTGGGTAAGTGACCTTTCCGTTGTATAAAATTCTGTCAGGATTTTCGCGTTCAATTATTTCATACTGTTGATGGACTAATTCTTTATTGATTTCGGTTTGATGGCTGGCAAGTTTTAGATTCGCAGAGAATTTCTTCAATCCTGAACCATCCGTTCCCATGGCTGCTTTTCCAAGATCACTTTCCAACATCTCAATATAGTTTGTCCCCAAAGTTGCAAATTCCATACTTGTTTCATCAGTCAGATATCTAAACTGCTCTGGGAAAGCACAGATTACTTGATGCCCTTTTTCCGCTAATATCTCCCCAATTGCCAAAAAAGGTTCCATATCGCCACGAGTCCCAATGGAGATTAGAAGGATCTTCATCTATTCTTTCCTATAATATTTTGGGGCTAGGAGGTTGATATAGATTCACTGTGCTCATTCTATCAATTTGACGAGCTAACGAAAAAGCTCAGCCGCCGGGCGGACCAACCGACGGATCATTCCCGAAAACCACGTGAACTATGCAATTCGCCCTTGGTGCCCCCGGGCGACAGCCCGGTCGGCTGCAATCCGCCAGGATAGCGCGGCTATCTTTCAATCTGCATGAACCAGCCGGAGCTGGTCCTTAGCAATCCCCCGGGCTGGCGGGGCCAGCCTTCAATCCACAAGAAACAGGGAAGCAATTCGAGTATACTCCCGTCCAAGCCAGGCAAGCAAGCCGAACACACGCATTGGTGATACACCTCCCGTGCTGCAATCTGGTTTCCGGTCACGATGGTTTTTTCACTGGTGGCAGCCAACAACCTATGTTGGATGACCCCGATTAGCAAGCTATACTTTCTGGTGACAGGGCCTGGCATGTAATCTTTTCGACCCAGGAGTATCCCATGAGCAAACTCAGTCAACGTAAGCCCAGCTCACAAGCTGGTGCTCAAATCGAAGTTCGCCCTTTCGACGGACTATCTCGGATCCAACCACACGCCGCCGGGATGGATATTGGGGCGCATGAAATTGTTATCTGTGTTCCAGGACCGGACAGCACTCAAATCGTGCGTGCCTTTGGAACCTACACGGCCGACCTGCACGATATCGCTCAATGGCTCCTGGAGAACGGCATCCAAAGTGTGGCGATGGAATCCACTGGAGTGTACTGGATCCCGCTCTTCGAGACCCTAGAATCGCATGGGTTCAAGTGTTGTCTGATCGCTGCCACTGCTATCAAGCGCTTCCCGGGTCGCAAAACGGATGTGCTCGACTGCCAATGGATCCAAACGCTGCATTCGTATGGGCTGTTGGAGAGTTCATTTCGTCCGGAAGCCGACCTGGTTACCCTGCGCACCCTGCTACGCCACCGGGCGCAACTGATCCAGCATCGCAGCCCGCACATCCTGCATATGCAGAAGGCGATGTTACACATGAACATTCAACTCTCCCAAGTGCTCAGCGACATCACCGGAGAGACCGGCCAGCGCATCATCCGGACGATCGTGGCTGGAGAACGCAACCCGTACAAGCTGGCTGCCTTGCGCAACTACCGCTGTAAGAAGGATGAAGCCGAGATCGCCAAAGCACTTACCGGCACTTGGCGAGAAGAGCACCTCTTCGTCCCGCGTCAATCGCTGGCCTTCTTCGACTTCTACACCTGGCAGATCGAGACCTGTGATGAGCAAATCGAGCGCACCTATGCTGCCATTCGTCCGGACTGGGGTAATCCAGACCCCGAAGATCAGCTCTGGCTGCCTTCCAAAAAGCCCCGCTCCCACAGCAAGAATACCCCCGAAAACGTCCAGGTGCGCACCCATCTCAAGCGCATCTCTGGAGTGGATATCGTGGCCGTGCATGGCATTAGCACCTCGCTCGCCCAAATCATCATCTCTGAAATTGGCACCGACATGTCCAGGTTTCCCACTGAGAAAAACTTCTGCTCCTGGCTTGGTTTGGCGCCGCACAACGACATCACCGGTGGGAAAGTCATCCACAGCCGTACGCTCAAGACCCATAACCGCGCCGGGCAGGCTTTTCGGATGGCGGCAGGTTCGGTGATGTGGGCGGATTGTGCCTTTGGAGCGTTTTATCGAAGACAAAAAGCGCGCCTGGGGCCTGCGCAAGCGGCCGTGGCTACCGCACATCTGATTGCGCGCGTGGTGTACCGCATGTTAAAGTACCAGGTGGAATATGAACCCTTGAGTGTGCAGGAATACGAGAAACACTATCGGGAGCAACAGATCAAATACCTTGAGAAAAAGGCGGCCAGGTTTGGTTTCCAACTCACCTCAACATGAGCTGTTTCTGAGAAGAACGCTGTGTTGGGCGACAAGTTTCCAGGCGTCCATTAATCTGCATAGACATGAAACAACCATCCTGGCATGCAATTCCAGTTCACTCTTCAGGGTAACGGCAATGTTTTTTCACATCTTCCGAGCACATCCTGAATTGCCTCAATTACCACCTCGGGGTCTTGAAGTTGAGGATAATGTCCTATCTCGTATGATCTGAACTCACTATTCTCACTTAGCAAAAGTAACTCCCGCTGCATTTCGAGCCATAAATCATCTAGTTTCTGTCCTAGATCTCCCAAGGAAGGTGAAGGTCCTGAAGTAGCAAGCACAATCAATGGCCAGTCGCCCAAATATTCATAATGCCTCGCTTGTGCCAGTGTGTTAGGGCTTTCAACTTTCTCATCAAACCATGTCATACTTGATTCAGGTAAGAATGCCTGTACTGGATCATAGATTTCAGGTGGCAGGTTATACACATTCCCTTTATATCGACCTGGCGATCCTAGATGAGACAAAAACAGGATCAAGGGCCTGATATTTCTGTCTGGAATTTCTGGTACAACGCCATACTCACCGAAGCGCGTGAGCATTTCAGGATGGCTTGATTCAATCAGCACCATACCACACACATCGTCAGGGTATTTTCCCGCAAATATTCTGATATAGGCACCACCAAATGCATGGCCCACCAGGATATATGGACCTTCTTCGCCTGCAGCATCTAGAACGGTAGAAAGTTCACGTGCGATTGTCTCCCCATCTCTGGGAAGTGGCCCTGGTTCACTCCACAGGATTCCAGCTCTATCGTAGCTGCATGCGCGGGTCAATTCCCCGATTCTTTCTTGGACTGGCACCCAGCTTAACGAGCCATACTGATCAAGGTCGGCTTCAAAAACAACCGTTGGACTCCCACTCCCCACGCAGTTCAAATGGATGTCGTGTGTACCAATGCTCACCATTTTGCCTGGTGGTGGATAATCTGCCCGGTACTTGTTTCGAGTGATAGACTCTCGAACAAGCAAATAGATAATTAGCCCCAAAAAGAGAAGCAGCCCCGCCAAAAATATCCATCCTATCCAACGGAGTATGGCAATTAGTACCTTTTTTAATCTGATTAGTTTGCTCATTGTTTCTCCATAAAATTTGACAATCTACTCTTAATTAACCCCGCTTATCATCTAAATGTGACATCTAATTGCTGCCCAATTCTCCGACCCTGTCTTTGGATTATCTTACCCAGGTGGGGCATTGGTACCTATCAACTAGCGCCTAACGATTTGGCTCACCTGCCGCCGATTTGAACAAGACAAGACTGCATAAAACCACTTTTTCTGCCAAATAGCCGCCGCATCCATCCCTACGCCGAAGGCGGTCAGCTGGAGCCGGTGTTGGGTTGCGGTATCAGTTTTCAGTGCTTTGTTATATTTCTAATCCTTGTTCGAAGTAAGTAGTGGACTGATGCTTAGTTCGCTACTATTACTCGATCACGGCCTGCATCTTTGGCTTGATACAGAGCGGCATCGGCGGCTCTCAAGATGGCTTCCCGGTTTGACCCATTCATGGGAAAAACAGCCACACCTATAGATATAGTCACCGCCTCGAGGATCTGTTCCTGAAAGGGTACGTGCAAGTTCTTGATCTCTTCGCACATATATTCAGCGCGCTCGCGTGTTACTTCCAGCGAGGCTTCAGGCATGATGAGTATGAACTCCTCACCCCCATAACGGCAGGCAACGTCTGCCAAGCGGTTGTGCTCTTTCAAAAAAATGCCCACCAGTCGCAACAACTCGTCGCCGCCCGCATGACCGTAGGTATCATTATATTGCTTGAAGTGATCGATATCCAGCATGATAATGCCGAGAGGAAGTTGTTTGCGCGCGGCCCGACTCAGTTCGCGGTCCAGTGTCTCTTCCATATATCGCCGGTTGAACAGCCCAGTCAGCAGATCACGGACGGATTGTTCGCGCAACAGTGTTTCGCTCTCATGGAGTTGGTGGGTCTGCCGGTCAATCTGATCGAGGTCTCTGCGGTTGATAAGATTGGAGATGATGCTTAACAGCGATATGAACCCGATAAAACCTAGCAGACTGGTCCAAGTGGAAACGGATAGACCCGGGCTGACGAACGACACCAGTAACAGAGCCACAAGCTGCGATACAGCCAGAATGAAGGTTACACGCGTCGAGAGCAAGAAGCTGCTTACGATCACTGAAGCCACGATGTAGCATAAGAGCATAACATCACTGCCAACATCACTGCCCAAGGATGCAAGATTTAGTAGGATTGAAATCCAGGAAGCAAGGACCATACAGGCAACGATCAAGCCCGCCGCAGCTGAGAAATGTCCGGCGCGGTTCAGGCCAAACGCGAGGGTTAAGAAGCACAACAAGATCCCAATTAGGATAGAATACGGGATGCGCCCATCAAACTTGACGCTGGTGAATATGAATAGGGACACCAAGAATATCACAGCGCTGAAGGCCAGCGTCAGGAGTAGTATCGTCAACACACTCGACCGGCGGCGCATCGGTTCAGAGAATGTCACCGGAAGTTTTATCAGCCAGCGCCATATAGTGGCGAACATACGTAGCTGGCGTCGGGTCTTCGGGGAGGCATTAGGCGTTGTGAAATTCTTCATCTGAAATAGACAATCAATTGAGTTTTAACCGAGCAGCGCGAAGCGGCTCTATGATGCAAGCAACCCAACGAAAGAGCTCAGCCGCCGGGCAGGGCTGACAAGACTACTCCTCAATTATTACACATTTCTGGCAAGCCGCCGCCGGTTTCGAGCGGCAGAACCGCTGTCCGCTGGAGCTGGTGTTGGGCCAGTCTTGAGTTCTTGAGAATAAACTTGCTTCGGATTCACTGGTCGCCTTCGACCATATTATGTACTACAATGCTGCGGCGATCTGGTGAAAAAAATAATTACTGCCACATCAGTGTGGAAGATGACACTCTGTAAGAAGAGTTTGCGGGCGCGATCACCTGATCCCTAGTCTGCTACCACCACCCGGTTGCGCCCATCTTGTTTGGCACGATACAAGGCAGTATCAGCGGCTCTCAGGATTATGTCTTTCGTCGAGCCATGAGCGGGGAATATGGCAACACCCAGCGAGAGGGTAACCGCTTCCAGAGTCTGCCCCTCATATTGCACAGGGGTGTGGCTGGTAACCTCCCGCATATGCTCGGCGCGCATTTTCGTTATTTTCTGCGATGCTTCGGGCAGAATGAAAATGAATTCCTCACCACCGTAGCGACAGGCAGGGTCTGACGCACGGACGCATGTTCGTAATAAGTTGCCCACTTGAACCAAGACCGCGTCGCCCGCCGCATGGCCATGGGTGTCATTAAATCGCTTGAAATGGTCGATGTCCACCATGATGATACCGATCGGACGTCCTTTGCGCATGGCCCGAATTATTTCGAGCGCCAAGATCTCTTCCATGTAACGCCGGTTGTAAAGTCCTGTTAGCGCGTCGAGGATGGACAACTCGCGTAGAAGCGCTCCACTCTCAACGAGTTGCAGTGTCCGCCAATCGAGTTGCTCGAGGTAGCGCTGACGGAGGGCGGTCGCCAACACGACCAGCCCGCCAACTGTCAGGATGAAGACAAACCCAACTATGTTGTTCGATGAGGAAGTACCCACTACAAATATGGAAAGCAGCAACAAGCCAACCATCGTGACGAAGAAGATGGCTGCCGTAGCGCGCGCCGAGAGGAACAGGCTGCCGATTAATCCTCCCAGGATCAGAAAATTAATATACTGTAGTTTCTCCGGGTCAAGGATTATTATCGCAAAGTTTCCGCTCAACATGGTGCCGATTGCCAGCATTACCGCCAACGGGAAGTATATAGTTCGACTCAGGCCATACGCAACAGCCAGCAGCAGAATCATGGCCAGATTGATCCAACGGAATACTATTCCTACTATTTCTTGCTCCCCCACTATGCTTAAGAAGCCGAGCAGCGACAAGATAAATACAAGCAAGCCAAAGATAATAATCACGAGCAACATTGCCATTAAGAGGCGGACTTGATACCGGCTCTCTTCCTTATCAATTGAAGCGGAAGGCTCGGTCAGCCATTGCCACATGGCGGCCAACATACATAGCTGGCGTCGGGTCTTCGGGGAGGCATTGGGCGTTGTGAAATTCTTCATCTGAAATAGACAATCAATGAGCTTTAACCGAGCAGCGCGAAGCGGCTCTATGATGCAAGCAACCCAACTACAATTTAACAGCAGTTTCTGTCTAAGAGCCAAAATAGATAATTAAACAGAAAGTTCTGCAAAAACGTTTATCCTCTGGATGAGGAAATTATATCCTTGATCACAAAGTTGAGTTTACATCTTTTCCACAAATATTTACACCTCCCCCAAGTTCTGGAACTAATTCACATAAGTCTTTTTCTAGGTTTTTTCACGTATTTTTCACATAATGGGGGGCTTTCTTAACCAGTTCTTCACGTGTTCTTCGCTAAACTATATGTGAAGAAGGGCACTATCCCTTCTTCGGGCGCCAATATGGAAAGCCCTGCAGCCAGGCTGGTATTCCTCAAACCACCTGGAGCAAAAATCGTTAAGCTTTATCACAAGCCAACCCATTCATTTCTATAGACAAGGTGATGACAATGTCCGTAATTCAAGATGTTATCGCAAAGGTGAAAGAAAAAGATCCTGCTCAGCCTGAATTTCACCAGGCCGTTGAAGAGGTGCTTACTACCCTTGAACCTACCGTAGAAAAACACCCCGAATTTGTGAAGGCCAAGATTTATGAGCGGATCGTGGAGCCCGATCGGGTGGTCATTTTCCGGGTCCCCTGGGTGGATGACGACGGCGATGTCCAGGTCAATCGCGGCTTCCGGGTCCAGTTCAACAATGCCATCGGTCCCTATAAAGGTGGATTGCGATTCCACCCATCCGTAAACCTGGGGATCATCAAATTCCTGGGGTTTGAGCAGGTCTTTAAAAATTCCTTGACCACCCTACCCATGGGTGGAGGTAAGGGCGGTTCGGACTTCGATCCCAAGGGCAAGACCGATAACGAGGTCATGAAATTCTGCTACGCCTTCATGCGGGAGCTCTTCAGGCATATCGGTCCGGATACCGATGTTCCCGCTGGCGATATCGGTGTGGGTGGTCGTGAGATAGGCTATTTGTTTGGTTATTACAAGAAGATCAAGAACGATCACACCGGCGTACTTACCGGAAAAGGTCTTGAATACGGCGGCAGCCTCATCCGGCCGGAAGCCACCGGATATGGGGCTGTGTATTTCGCCGCAGAAATGTTAGCAACTCGAGGCTTGGATCTGAAAGGTAAAGTGGCGGTTGTCAGCGCCTCTGGGAATGTCGCTCAATATACGGTTGAGAAGCTGCTCGATCTGGGTTCACGAATTATCAGCCTGTCCGACTCCAATGGTGTCATCGTGGATGAAGAAGGCATAGATCGTGCCAAGCTGGCATACATTCTGGAATTGAAGAATATCCGCAGGGGACGTATTCAGGAATATGCCGAGAAATACAAGGTGCCCTATTACCCCGCGGTAAGCGTTTGGGATGTGGTTAAAGATCAAGGTCTAAAGGTTGATCTAGCCTTCCCCTCCGCCCACGAGAACGAAATCAACGCCGAGAATGCCCAGGCACTGGTCAAGAACGGTTGTTACTGTGTTTCTGAGGGCGCCAACATGCCATCTACCCTGGAGGCCATCGAAGTCTACCAGGAAAACGGGGTTCTTTATGGCCCCGCCAAAGCGGCCAACGCTGGGGGGGTGGCGACTTCAGGGCTCGAGATGTGCCAAAACAGCATGCGCCTGTCCTGGTCCAGGGAAGAGGTTGATCACCGGTTGCACGGCATTATGAAGAGCATTCACCAGGCCAGTCTGGAGGCTGCGGAGACCTATGGCAAGCCCGGTGATTATCTGATGGGCGCCAACATCGCCGGTTTCGTCAAAGTAGCCAACGCCATGCTGGCTTACGGCGTGATTTAATCGCATTTTTAAGGAGCCTCTCGTTCTTAAAGCGAGTGGCCGGAACGGCGATCATAAGAATATTGGATTGAGCTTTAGCCAGCATAACCCCCAAACCAATGCTGGCTAAAGCTTCTCATATCCGGCCGGTAGGCCTTTCTACCGGGGAAGAGGACCGTTGCGGCCTCAAGTTTATGATTTGCGCTGCGACGTAAACACATATGAATACCGAACAGATTACCCAGGCTACCGCAGATAGGATGATTGAGGATGCCATCGCTCTATGCGCCGCCAGATATTTTGAGGGGGATATTCAGCTGGCCTTGGAAGCCTTACGCAAGGGTCGCCGGGATGTCCGCCTGGAGTTCACTCAAGCCATCGGAAGGCAAATTTCCGAATATCTGGGACAGATGGATAGAACGGTGAAAGCCGTTTACGATTACGAGATCGATCCTACCTCTCTGCGCGCTTTCAACCAGGACGTAACCAGTGCACAAAAGGTGGGCATCAACTTGGTAGCCTGGGTGGATCGTAAGAGCGCCGCGTTGAGCGCCCTGGTGGCTACCATGGAAACCGTACTCAACCAAAGCCAAAAGAAATTCGGTCTGGGAGAAACCGAAGTCCCCTACATCCCTCTCAACGTGGTCATGGTGGATAACCAAGATGTCCAGGAAGGTCGAGGTTATGGCGTCATCGCCAGTAGTGAGCTCATCCATTCATCTCAAGTTTGGCCCAACCCTGAGCAGGCTTCACGCCCTGCCCCTCAAGAACCTCGGGAATCCACCCAAGATACCCTCCTGGAATTGTTGACCTCTTTCGACCCGCAGTTTGCCCCTGAAAGCCGGATCATCGACCACGCCTTGGCCATAGAAAAGGTGCCCCCGGAACAGCGCGGCCCTCTGGAATATCACCTGACCGAGTTGAAGGTAGCGCTCATCCGTAAGATCATCAGCGATCAGCTGTCCTACATCAACATCGCCAAGAAGTGGTTCACCACCGAAGACCTGGCCGATCTGCACCAGAGGCGCATCGGCTACGGCAAAATCGGCGGTAAAGCTGCTGGTATGATCTTAGCAGACCGGATTCTGAAAGAAGTGGCTGACGAAGAAGTCCGGGCTTGCATACAAATCCCCGAGTCTTATTTCTTGGGTTCAGATCTGATCTACATATTCATGGCCATGAACGGCTTGATGCACTGGAACGATCAAAAATACAAACCAGAAGATAGCATTCGAGCCGAATACGCTCAAATTCGGGAAGAATTCCAGGTTGGAGAATTTCCTCCAGAAGTCCTCATGGAATTACGAGGGATCCTGGAGGGGATTGGCCCCAAACCGTTGATCGTACGTTCTTCCAGCCAGTTGGAAGATAATTTCGGCACGGTTTTCGCCGGCAAGTACGACAGTTTCTTTTGTCCCAACCAGGGCTCCCCCGAAGAGAACCTGGGAGCGTTGACCAATGCCATCGCCCGCACCTATGCCAGCACGCTGAAACCCGAGGCATTGCTTTACCGCCGCAGTAAAAACCTGCAAGATTACGATGAGCGCATGGCGATCCTCCTCCAGGTGGTACAGGGAGAGCAGTTTGGTCACTATTTTCTCCCCCACGGAGCTGGCGTTGCTTTCAGCCGAAATCTGTATCGCTGGTCTCCAGAAATCCACCAGGAGGACGGATTTGTACGCCTGGTTTGGGGATTAGGGACCCGGGCGGTCGGGCGCATGGCGGATGACTACCCGCGCCTGGTAGCCCTGAGCCATCCAACCTTGCTCCCCGATGATTCTGCCGAGGCTATCCGCCGGTACTCTCAACATAAGGTTGACCTTATCGACCTGCAAGACAACGCCTTCAAGACCCTGCCCATTCATGCAGTCCTCACTCCCCAATACGGACCTTTACGCTTAATCGCAGAGCTGGACCAAGCTGGCTCCTTTTTCCCGCCCCGGATGCGCGTCCGCCGGGACGATATCCCTCATTTGGCCATTACATATAATGAATTTCTGAGGCGGACTCCCTTCACTACTATTTTAATGAAGGTATTGAGGATGGTTGAGGCCAACTACCATGCCGCCGTAGATATGGAATTCACCGTTCAAATTCAAGACCAGGGGGCTTTGAACCCTCAGGTGCAAATCTCCCTCTTACAATGTCGACCGCAACCCCACCTGGGAGATGTATACGCGGTCAGGCTGCCCCGGGGATTGCCCTCCGAAGAGGTCATTTTTTCCACCCGCTTCATGGTCCCCCGAGGTTACCTATCGGGCATCCAATATGTGCTCTTCGTGGATCCCGATGGGTACTATTCCTTGCCCACCCCGGCTGCCCGGAATAAGGTTTCCCTGGCCATCTCGCGTTTGAACGCCATCCTGGGGGATAAGAACTTCATCTGTGTGGGACCCGGGCGTTGGGGAAGCGCCAACCCGGATCTGGGGGTGTTCGTCAGCTATGCCGACATTTATCACGCCGGCGCTTTGGTGGAATTATCCGGGGAGGGGTTCGGGCTGGCGCCTGAGCCTTCCCTGGGCACCCACTTTTTCCAGGATTTGATGGAAGCTCAAATCTATCCCCTGGCGCTGCGCCTGGACGATCCAGAAGCGGTCTTCAACCGGGATTTCTTCTACCAGACCCCCAACTGTTTATCCGCCTGGATGGAGGCCGACCCAGCCCTGCAGAAATCTCTCCACCTGATCGATGTATCCGCTTACCGCCCGGGCCATCATCTCGAAATCGTTATGGATGATGAAGAGAGCCAGGCCCTGGCATTCTTATCCCCTGATTGAAAAACATATTTGGATCTATTGAGATGAGAGAAATTCTTCTAAAATAGAGCCTGGAGAACATCCTTCGGGTGTTAGCCGTTGATTACACCAAGATTAATAAAATATGCCCCTCCTGAAGTCAGGAAGGGCAGGATTTAATCAGGGTCAAATCCGTTTGTGTTTACACTTCGTTTAGGAAATGGACATTAGGTGGTCCCTCTACACCTGCTTTCTCCATCGCCGCCTTCAGTTCGGGAGAATTAGCGTATTTTTGAGCATTTGCCAGTGAATCCCACTTAAAAATAACGGTTAACCTGTTGGGGTCGCTGGCATCGCGGTAGATCTGGTTAGCAAGTTCACCGTTGGAGGTGCGCAAATCGTAAGCAGAATCAAATACTTGCTTCCACGCTGCGAAGTCTTTTACCTTATGTTGAACTAACATACTTGCCATGATTATTTCTCCTTATTCAAAATTTAGATTTTTTGTTGGGTGGAACCCGGATAACGTCTCGTTGATATTCTCCCTAAAGGGGCAATCCAATCTGCTTATTTTATAGATTGACCGGGAAAATATACATAGTCAGCAACTGAATACATTTATTATACTTTTAAGACCATCATTATCTATATTATATCAATATTTGGTAAATTTAGAATTAGAATTCTATGAGAAATACCTGCTCAGTTATTCAATTGTTTGTTAATTGTCTTTAAAAAAGTCTCTCCCCCGAATCACTTTCAATGCTAAAATAATCTGGAGGGACAAAAAAGAAACCCTGTCGTTTCTGATACGTTCCGGATGCCAGCATGATCGAGATCAAAGACCTACAAAAGGTGATCGGGGAAAGTACCACCATCGATATCCCCTCTCTGGTAGTGCCGAGTGGTGAGATCGTGGCGCTGGTCGGGCTGGCAGGCAGCGGCAGCGAAGTCCTGCTGGCGTTGCTGACCGGCCAGACCCCCCCCACCATGGGCAGGGTGAGAATAGGTGGCCTGGATCCCTTCCAGGAAAAGGACCGATTCGGGCACCTGGTGGGCGTGCTCTTCGCCGAAGATGGCCTTTACAAAGGGCTTTCCCCACTGGCGAACCTCGAATTTAGCTGCCGATTGTACAATCTCCCCAAAGCGCGGGCCAGCCAGATGTTGGCGCAGGTTGGTCTGGCGGATCAAGCCCAGGCTAAATTGGAGAAGCTACCTTCAGGTTTGTCCCGCCGGTTGGCTTTTGGGCGGGCCTTGATCCATGATCCTGAAACCCTGCTGCTGGTCGAGCCATTTGACCGGTGTGATGAGACCACCATTAGCTTGTTGAGCGAAGTGATGCGCCGGCGTGCCGAAGCGGGTAACGCCTTGTTGGTCCTTGCCTCCGACTCGACCCACCTGGAGTCCTTGTGTGATGCGATCTACGACCTGAACCAGGGTAGGATCGTGGCGCGATCTCAGCCAAAGGAAGAAGATCAGGGACGCATACCCTTTAAAATTCCTATCCGCCTAGACGACAAAGTCATCCTGTTCAACCCCTCGGATATCCTGTACGCCGATGCCGGAGAAGGGCGGGCTTACATCGTGACCGCCGAAGGTCGCCTGCCCACTCAATTCACCCTATCAGAGCTGGAGGGGCGCCTGGCCCGTAGCGGGTTCTTCCGAGCCCACCGCAGCTACCTGGTCAACCTGCAGCACGTCAAAGAGGTGATCCCTTACACCCGCAACAGCTTTACTTTGCGGATAGACGACCCCACCAATACCGAAATTCCCCTCAGCAAGTCTTCAGCCAGTGAATTAAAAGAGCTTTTAGGGTATTAATTTCGATAGAAAACTGCTCCATTCATGCCCTCTTTTGCACCATTCAGCGCCGGAAAACGCCGTTCGGCGCTTTTTTGTTGCAATGGCTTTTTCATTAATATATACTGATCTCAAAAGTTCTCGTGAAGATTGATACAAATACGAGAGTAAATTGAAACTCAGTTTTTCACAGAAAGGAATAAACCATGAACACCACTAATGGAATTCGGAGAAACCTTACCACATACGATCGCCAGGATGGGCTTGGTGATATCTTCGCAGGGATTTGTATCCTGTTTGCCGGCCTGAGTTTATCCATCGATATGCCCTGGTTTGGTGGCATCATGGTGCCGGTGCTCTACCCGGTTTGGAAGGACGCCAAGGCCCGGATACGAGGCCGTAGGATCGAGGGTAGCCAGTCATCTGCCCCTCAAGTAAATCGTGAGAGGCAAACCTTTATCATGCTGGCCCTGCTTGGAGGGCTCACCTTCATCCTGGGGCTCTTGGTATTTGGCACAATGGCCCTGCCCAGTTTAATGCCCGGAATCCACACCTGGCTGAGAGACTACTTCCTATTGTTTTTAGGAGGCCTGGCAGCGCTGCTTTTCCTTGCGGTGGGTGCGGTAATCCGCCATCGGCGTTTTTACCTGTATGCCCTGGCCTCCCTGGCCATCTTCAGCATCGGTTTTCTCTTCAACTTCAGTTTTGAAATCACCCTTACAACGCTGGGAGCAATCCTCTTAATAACCGGGCTGTTCGTCCTGCTCCGTTTCTTGAGCGAAGGCCCCGCATTGGACGGGAATTAGAAAGGATCGATGAGGTGTATCATGAACCTAAAAACCATTGAAGTGCAGGATCTGACCCGTGATTATAATGGCCTCCGGGCCTTGGATCACATAAGTTTTTCTGTAGATCGAGGTGAAGTGTTTGGTTTCCTGGGTCCCAACGGCGCCGGCAAGACCACCACCATCAAAATCTTGACCGGACAGTTGCGCCCCACCTCCGGGCAAGCCCGGGTGATGGGCTGTGATGTGGTAACCCAACGTCAGGTGCTGAAACCCCAGATCGGCGTGGTTTTCGAATACCAGAACCTCTACCAGCGCCTTTCTGCCCGGGACAACTTGAATTTCACCGCCAGCCTGTACGGAGTCCCCAAAATCCGGGTGGACGAAACCTTGGAACAGGTGGGGTTGCGTGACCGGGCGCGTGAGCCGCTCAAGAAGTACTCCAACGGCATGAAGCAACGCCTGCTTATTGCCCGGGCTTTACTGCCCAGGCCTAAAGTGCTCTTTTTGGACGAGCCCACCCGGGGGCTGGATCCCAAAGCTGCCCGCGAGATACGCGCCTTCGTAGCCGGGCTGGCTAAAGGAGGCGTCACCGTCTTCCTGACCACCCACTATATGGAAGAAGCCGATCAGCTGTGTAACCGGGTGGCCATCCTGGATCTCGGGAAAATCGTTGCCCTGGGAGATCCCGGAAGTTTGAAGGCGGAGTTCAGCCTGGGCGAAAAGACCACTTTGGAAGATGTCTTCATTCATTTGACCGGTAAGGAATTGGTCTCTTAGAACTGGATTCAAGCGAGGTCCTCATGAACGCACAAGGTACTAAGTGGCGTGAAAACTCCCGTATCATCTGGGCCATCACCGCCAAAGATTTGGTGGAGGCCCTGAAAAACAAAAATACCATCGCCCTGGTCATCACCAGTCTCCTGATGCTGGTGCTCTATCGGGGTTTACCCATCCTGGAGAGCAGGGCAGATCCTCCCCACTTGCGGATCTATGATCCTGGAAATTCCGCACTGGTGGCTTTCCTGGAGAACAGCGATAGGGTGGATGTGTCCACCTATCCTTCTGAGGAGCAAATGAAGGAAAACCTGGCCAACAGTGATGTGCCCGAACTCGGCCTAGTCATCCCAGCGGATTTCGACCAGGAAATCGAATCGGGAGGGGAACCGCAGCTACAGGGCTACTTCATGAATTGGGTAAACCTGCAGAAGGCGGTTGAGATTCAGCAGGCTATAGAAGCGAAAATCAGCGGGTTGGTAGGAAGGCCCGTGCAAATCCAGATCCAGGGTAACCTGGTATTTCCCACGCCTGATTCCGGCGGGCTGGGGGTTACCGCCGGTCTGGGTTTGATTTTCGTCATCACCATGATTGGCCTGGTCTTAATACCCCATTTGATGGTGGAAGAGGTAAATACGCACACCCTGGAAGCTTTGCTGGTCTCACCCGCCAGCGAAGGACAGGTTGTGATCGCCAAAGCCTTAACCGGATTGACCTACTGCCTGGTGGGTGCGGCCGTAGGAGCCGTGATATTTTACAACCTGGTGGTGCACTGGTGGCTCATGGTTCTGGCCTTAGTATGCGGCTCATTGTTTTCCATTTCACTGGGATTGCTTCTAGGAACCCTGATTGAAAACCGGGAGCAATTGACCCTGTGGGCCTCGGCATTCGTCATCCCGCTGTTCTTCCCGGTGATCCTTACCCTGCTGGAGGACATGATCCCCGCCGGATTGGTTCGGGTTTTTCGACTGTTACCTTCAGTGGCGGTATTTAACCAGCTGCGGACCGCTTTTTCCGGCCCGATCCCTGTAATTCCTTCCATCCTTCAATTAGCCTATACCCTCATTTGGGCTGCCGGGGTGCTACTGCTGGTGACCTGGCGGTTACGTCGTCGGGATCGCCAAATGGAACCCATGCTGTCCTTCGGGCGGTCAACTTCCCGATCAGCCGCGCCGGTTGCTAAAAGGAACCTATTCAGCCTTGCTCCCCTTCTGGATAACCTTACCCGCCAGCCCAAATCCCAGACCGCGCCCGAGACCCCTCCCCAGGTAGATATTAGGGTGAAAACCAAGGAGGAATTCGAGGTAGATCGCTCCAAGGATGGTAGGCGGATCATATGGGCTATCGCCATCAAGGACATCGTCCAGGCAATCAAGAGCAAGCTGGTGCTGTCGATCATGATAGGTACCGGTCTATTGGTGCTGAATGGGACCCTGATGCCCCTGCTTCTTGGACTTAGAGATAAACCCACTGTGATCGTCTACGACCAGGGAAGCTCGACCATCCTACGAGCGCTGACCGGTCGTGAAGATTTTCGTCTGTTACTGGTGGATTCTCAGGGGGATATGGAAGAAGCCGTAAGCAATTCGACCGAGACCAGGCTTGGCTTGGTCATCCCCACCGATTTCGACCAACAAGCTGGGGGTGGAGGAGACCTTCAATTGCAGGGATACTTCGCCCATTGGGCCAACCCTGAGAAAATGAACCAGCAAATCGCTTTCTTCGAGGAACAGCTCAGCCTGGCCAGCTGGGGAACCGTAAAGATCGAAACCACCGGAACCCCGCTGTATCCCCAGGTGGGATCCGGCGGTCAGGTTTCCATGACGTCACTTTTGATGATCATCGTTATCATGGTCATCGGTATGACGCTGGTACCCCTGTTGTTCCTCCAGGAGAAAGAAGCCCACACCCTGGAAGCCTTATTGATCTCCCCGGCTAACATAGCCCAAGTGGTGATCGGCAAGGCTCTGGCGGGCGGGTTTTACTGCCTTTTAGCCGCCGTGGTGGTCGTCCTGCTGAATCATTACTTGTTTGTCCATTGGGAAGTAGTCATCTTGGCGATCCTGCTGAGCTCCTTCTTTGCGGTTGCGGTTGGCCTGCTGGTTGGTTACCTGTCCGACAACCAGGCTACGACTGGTCTTTGGGAATGTATCTTGATCATCGTCTTCATGGGGTTGGCCATTCTTGAAGCCTTTGATTTCGATATGAGCCAATGGCCCGCCATCCTTCAGTCCCTGCTCAAATGGCAGCCAGGCACCACTATCATCCAATTGTTCCGGATTTCCATGGCTGGTAATATCCCCTTCGATCTGCTGTGGACCAATGCAATCGCCTTGCTGGTGGCTGCAGCCGGGGTCTATGGGGCGATCTTCGCCTTAGTTCGAACCGCAGACAGGTAATAAAATGCGTACTCGTCTTACCTTGATCTTGGTGGTTCTCAGCCTGGTGGCTTGCACTCCGGGGAATAAAATCCCTACCACTACTCCTCCGGAAGCGACCCCTCCTGGGGAGGCCGCCCCACCGGCCTACTTGCCCAGCCCCGGAATCCCCGGGCAGTTCCAAACTGCCGCCTGCCGTTTCGTACTTCCAGATGGTTTGGTGGAGGGCGAAGACCTCCAGTGCGGCTATCTCACGGTGGAGGAAACCCGCGGTGCTCCCCAATCGCGCCTGATTCGCCTGGCGGTAGCCATTTTCCACCCTCCAGGTGGCGCCACCCAACCCGATCCGGTCATCTACCTCTCCGGCGGACCGGGGGTCAGCGCATTGGAGATGATTCGTTACCAGTTCGATATACTTTCGGAAGCAGCTTTCGCCACCGGACGAGATTTGATAGTGTTTGACCAGCGGGGTGTAGGCCTCTCCCAACCTGCCCTGGATTGTCCGGAATACGACCGACTCAGCTTGGATTTGCTCGATCACCAGGTCAACGGAGAGGAAGTCTCAGAGGCCCAGACCAGCGAGATAATCCCGGATGTATTGCGTGCCTGCCGGGAAAGGTTGTCTCAAAGCGCTGACCTGAGGGCTTACAGCACGGCCGCCAATGCCGCCGACGTTCAGGATCTCCAGATGGCTTTAGGCTTTCAGCAGGTCAACCTGTGGGGCGGTTCTTATGGAACCAGACTGGCCCTGGAGATCATGCGCGGTTATCCTCAAGGTTTACGCAGCGTGGTGCTAGACGCGGTCTACCCACCCGATGTGGATCTGTATATACAGGCTCCGGCGAACTTCAAACAGGCATTAACCCGCATGTTTGCAGCCTGCCAGGATAACCAGGTTTGCAGCCAGGCCTTCCCAAACCTGCAGGAGGTATTTTTCGATACTGTGGATCGGCTTAACGCCGATCCGGTCGTCGGAGAAGTAATCAATCCATTCACCGGGGAGCGTTACAAAGCCTGGATGAATGGAAACACCCTCCTGGCGTTGACCTTTCAGTTGCTTTACGACAGCAAAATCCGGTACCTGATACCCCAATACATCTACGCCGCCCATCAAGGGGATTACACCTCCTTTGAACTGGCGCGTGGGAGTATGATTGGACTAATGAGTCTCTCCAGCCGGGGGATGACCTTCTCTGTGCTCTGCCAGGATGAGCTGGCTTTCAGCTCTTACGCTGAATACCAGGCCGAAATGGCCAAATTCCCTGAAATAGCCGGCATGTACACCAACTCGATTCTAGGTGGGCTGGCTTACCAAATCTGCCAGGAGTGGCAGGTAGGCCAGGCCGATCCGAGCGCAAACCAACCGGTTTACAGCCAGGTGCCCACCCTGGTGATGAATGGTGAATTTGACCCGGTCACGCCGCCTGCCTGGGGGCAGCATGCCGCCGAAACCCTGGAGACCGCCTTCGTGTACGTATATCCCGGCGTTGGGCACGGCGCTGGTACGCTGGTTGGTTGTCCTCGCCAGATGATGACGGCTTTCCTGGAGGAGCCTACCACGGCTCCGGACGATACCTGTATCACTGAGATGCAAGCCAGGTGATCTTGGGATGCTATTCAACCCCGGCACTTTACTCCCGGGGATCTGGGAGTCAAGCCCCGCCCAACCGCATGCCATACCAAAGCTTCCCGCTGGGGATACCAACGGAAAGCTTTTTCTA
>DAOUET010000076.1:0-6553 GCA_034430155.1 Anaerolineales bacterium | reverse complement strand
CTGCGCCCGCCCAACACCCCCACATGTCTACCCCATCACGGCAAATCCCAGAGAGCCAAATAATTCAAAAAGAGCGCAGGGGTTAGATGATTTCTTCCCGCTGCGCTCGATGAATTAGGAGGGCGATGGATTATTCCATTCCCAGGTAGGCTTTCTGAACCATTTCATTCTTCTGTAAATTAGCGACTGTATCTTGCAGCACGATCTCGCCGGTCTGTAGCACATAACCCCGGTTAGCGATGGAAAGAGCCATCAGCGCGTTCTGTTCTACTAGAAGTATGGTAGTGCCCTCCTCATTGATTTCTTTAATGGTTTCGAAGATGCTTTCCACCAGGATAGGAGCTAAGCCCATGGAAGGCTCATCCATCAACATCAGGCGGGGGTGAGCCATCAGAGCGCGACCTATCGCCAGCATTTGCTGCTCTCCCCCGGATAACGTACCAGCAACTTGTTTACGGCGTTCTTTAAGCCGGGGAAAGAGGCTAAAAACGCGCTCATAATCCTGGTTATCGTTGCTGCGGTCTATGCGGCTATAGGCACCCAAGTCCAGATTTTCGGCGACTGTCAGGCGAGAGAAAATCCCTCTCCCCTCAGGAACCATGGATACGCCCTTAGAAACAATCTGGTGAGCGCGATATTTTTCGAGATCTTCGCCATCCAGATACACTTTTCCTTGGCGAGGTTTGTGTAAACCAGTGATCGAACGCAACGTGGTGGTCTTACCGGCACCATTGCCCCCGATGAGGGTCACAATTTCGCCCTTTTCTACTGAAAGGGATAACCCTTTCAGGGCATGGATATTGCCGTAATATGTGTGGATATCTTCAATTTCCAGCATTGGCATGGAAGGTTATCTCTTGCGAATCGGTATAAAATCAAAGGGAGGCGACAGCCGGAGCACTCCGATCCAATCCGGAGGCGGCTCCACGTCCCAGGTAAGCTTCGATTACTCTGGGGTCGCCCTGGATCTCGACCGGCGTCCCCTCTGCGATCTTGAGCCCGTAGTCTAATACAGAGACTTGCTCGCTGATGCCCATCACCACGCGCATATCGTGCTCGATCAGTAGAATGGTGATACCCAACTCATCGCGCAGGTGCTGGATAAAACGCATCATACCGCTAGTTTCGTGGGTGTTCATACCGGCGGTGGGCTCGTCTAACAGCAGCAATTTGGGCTTATTAGCCAGCGCACGGGCGATCTCAAGGCGTCGTTGGGCGCCATATGGCAGATTTCTGGCAAGTTGATCACCCATACCTGCCAAACCGACGAAACGCAACAGACGGAGGGCTTCATCCAGGGCGGCTTGCTCTTCAGCACGCATACGGCGAGTATGGAGGATAGCTTCAGGCCATGAAGATTTTAACCTTGGGTGCTGGCCGACTAAAATGTTCTCAATCGCAGACATATTGGCAAATAAGCGTATATTCTGGTAAGTGCGTGAAATACCCAAATGCGCAACGCGATCAGGAGAAAGTCCCACGAGCGGTTGATCCCCATCAAACACGATCTCTCCCTCGTCGGGCGGGTAAAAACCGGTGATGCAATTAAAGAAGGTGGTTTTCCCGGCGCCATTTGGACCGATCACGCTGACGATTTTGTGTTCGGGCACTACCAGATCAAGATGATCGACGGCGACGAGACCACCAAAGCGTTTGGTAAGCTGGCGAGTTTCAAGGGTAATGTCCATGGCTCACTCAATACCCCGCCCTTTTTGAGAAATGTCCGTGGATGGGGGTGCATCAATTGAAGTGCTGCTACCAGAGGCGACCGCGACACTGGTGGATTCCTGAGAGACCGTTTGGGGAGGGCTTTCCTCCTCGAAATGGCGCACTTCAAGACTCCTACGTTTGGATGGCCATAACCCCTCCGGTCGCAAGATCATCATGACAACCAGTAGAGCGCCAAAGGCAAGGATACGGTAGTCTGAAATCTGGCGCAAGATTTCAGGTAAGCCCTTGAGAGCGAATGCCCCGACGATTACACCTGGGATGCTACCCATGCCCCCCACGATTACCAGACAAAGCACGTTGATAGAAACCAACAGATTGTGGTCTTCAGGTCCCGTATATTGGTTGCGCGAGGCGAAGAGCAAGCCACCTAGACCGGCAAAGGCTGCACCGATCGCAAAGGCTAAAAGCTTGGAACGGTAGGTATCGATGCCCATAGCGCGGGCGACCGTTTCGTCCTCACGCATAGCAATCCAGGTTCGACCCACTCGGGAATTTTGCAGGCGGATAGTGACGAAGATGACCAGCATGATTCCCAAAATAATCAGGTACATGAAATCTCGTTCGTTGGAGAATGGCCGGCCGAACAGAATAGGTCCAGAGATGTCACGCACCCCTTGAGGACCACCGGTAAATTGGGTGAGCGCATCGCTCTTGAGTAGCACGCGGATGATTTCGCCAAAACCCAGGGTTACAATGGCCAGATAGTCGCCACGCAAGCGCAGGACCGGTATGCCCAGTAGAAAACCTGTCAGGGCAGCAAAAAGCACTGCCATAGGCAGGATAATCCAAAAATTCCACATAATACCAAGGGGTTGGGGGGAGGTCATCAGACCCATGGTATATGCCCCGACGGCAAAGAAAGCCACATATCCTAGATCGAGCAAGCCGGCCATACCGACCACGATGTTCAACCCCAAGCCCATTAATACATAAATGCCCACCGTGCCTAGGGTGAAATTCCAATACTGCCCCAGGTATAACGGCATGAGTAAAGTCACCATAAGAACGAGGGCATAGGGAAGGTATTGGGCGTAACGGTTATTGCGGACCTGCTTAAACACCGGAAGGCTGGAAATCGAGTGGCCAGCGTTTTCTCGGCGCTGAGCAAAGCTCACCCGCCAGGAGCCACGACCGAGGCCGCGGGCTAGGATTCCCCCTATGGCTCCCGTGAGAGCCAGCAAACCTAGGTTAAGCAAGGCACCCAGCAGGGTACCTTGACCCAACAGCATGAAATCGATGGCGGTGGATGACATCTGGGTGAGATATGGGCGAAGGTCGATACCCTTTTCATTGATGATTCCCATAATGACGGCGAAGGTCGCAACGATAAACCCACAGAGAAGACCTGATGTAAAACCACCAAGGATTGCCCGCTTCCATGTATCGGGTTCTTGTCGCTTGGCGCCCATTGCTCCCCCCCATAGCCCTAACAAGGTGAGTACAATCAATAAACCAGGGATACTCCCCTCGCCAGGAACAAATACACCACCCAGCATGTCATGGATCAATTCCGAAATGGTAAGTAAGAATCCGATCATTACCAGGAAAATGATCACAATGCTGAAAATCGTTCCAGCACGCAGCCCATTGCGGAGAGATTGGTTCATCAGATTTTCTCCTCGGTCAAAACTTCACCCAGGAGACCCGATGGGCGGAAGATCAAGACCAGCACTAATATGGAGAAGGCGATCACATCCTTGAGCTGAAAGTCGATACCCAGAGCTGCTGGCCCGATGGATTCGATGATCCCCAGAAACATGCCCCCGAGCATGGCACCGGGGATGTTGCCTATGCCGCCCAAAACGGCTGCAGTAAAGGCTTTGATACCCGGAATAAAACCAATGAAGTGGTAAATTATGCCATTATGGATGCCCCACATGACGCCAGCTGCGCCAGCCAACGTCCCGCTGATGGCAAAAGTGGCGCTGATGACCCCGTCCACATCGATGCCCATCAGGGCTGCGGTTTGTTTATTTTCAGCTACAGCACGCATAGCTCGTCCAAAACGAGTGCGCTGGACGAGGATAAATAGCCCAATGAGCAGCAAAATGGAAAGGACAAAAGTAAACACACCCGTATAGGTAATGATGACTTTGCTGTTGTTGACCAGGACCGTCCAACCGTTACCGCGCTCCAAAATGCTTGGATTGGTGTAATTACGTCTCTGCGGGCTGAAGATTAATTGGGCTGCGTTTTGCAGGAATATCGAGGCGCCAATGGCACTGATCAAAGGAACCAGACGGGGTGCATTGCGCAACGGGCGGTAAGCGATGCGTTCCAGGTAGATACCGGCGACCGTGGAGACGGTCATACCTGCCAGAAAAGCCAAGATAATTGAAAGGATGGGATGGGCGTTCAAAAAGTTCAGATTATTTGAGGGATCAACCACCCAAGTTTTAAGCGCTTCAAACACAAAATAACCGCTGAAAGCTCCCATCATCATGACTTCACCATGGGCAAAGTTGATCATAAACAAAATGCCATAGACCAGCGTATAACCGATGGCAATGACAGCGTAGACTGCACCAACGATTAACCCACTGATGGCGAAGCGAAGCCAAGTATCTGGCCCATAAACTCCCGATTTTAATACCTCAAAGAGACGCCAGCTGACGAAAACAACAAACAATATGCCCAGGATGACCTGAGCAATTCGGTAAGTATCCAGCGGCATACGCATTCGGGGTGAAGCGGAATCTTCCATGATAGACCTTTTTCGGATCTTAGCGCTTGAAGAGCTGGGGTGGTATTCGTCTAAGTATTGGCGGGGCAAGCGGGCGTCTGCTTGCCCCGCCAGAGGGTCATGATGTTATTTGGATAGTAGGGTTTACTTTGGTGCCTCAACCCAAGCACCATCTTGGACTACAAAGAAGGTCGGGCCGGCGGTGTTGCATTCGCCTACGTCGTTACAGGCAATTTCACCGGTAAGGGCTTGGAATCCGGACAGATGGCGGACACCCTGTACCATCGCCTCACGCGGGATATACAGGTTGCCATCGCCACCTTTTATGGCTACTTGCCTTATGACATAGATCAAAGCCGATACGACATCATAGGCCTGCCAGGTGAAGGTGGACAGCGTGCCGGGTTCTACACCGTATTTGGCCATATACTCCGCCACGAATTTATCTTTCGCCGCGGAGGATGGTGGCACAGCGGCGGTAGCATAAGTACCTTCCGCCGAAGCACCAGCCAGTTCGATGAATTTTGTACCGTAGGTACCGTCATCGCTGAAGATAAAAGCGTCGGGCATGCCCGCCACGCCCAATTGGGAGGCGATTACGGCTGCTTCAGCATAGTAGCCACCGTAGAAAATGGCTTCGGGGCCTTGGGCAGCGATGTCGGTCAAGGGAGCGGTGTAATCGGTCTCACCAGGTGTGATGGCCTGGAAGGCAACGGCTTCACCGCCGTCTTGAACAAACACTTCCTGAACCTTTTCAGCCAGACCCTTGCCATAGGCGTCACCATCGTGCATGATGGCGAGCTTGGTTACGCCGAGGTTGTTGTATAGATAATCAGCAGCATTTTTGCCCTGAGTATCGTCGGTGAATGGAATGCGGTTGAAGACATCCTGGTCACCCTGGGTCAGGTCGGCGCGAGTTGCTGAAGGGGATAGCATAGGGATACGTGCAGCGTTGTAGATCGGGATGGCTGCCGCAGTAGACCCAGAGAAGGTATGGCCAGCAATGGCGACGACCTGGGGGTTAGATGAGTAAAGGTTGGCGACGGCTGCGCCTCCTTCACCGCTACCCTGGGTGTCCTCGACCAGCTGTTCGAAATTCCAGCCATCCAAGGGTTCGGCATCGTCAATAGCTATCTGACCGCCTTGGGAAATGTCTATACCAAAGGCTGAATAATCACCGGTCATTGGGCCAGCATAGCCGATTTTTATAGTATCGCCGGGGGCGAATACAGCGCAAACCTTCTGGTCGGGGTTGTCCTGACATTCTGCTGGAACAGCGCTTATCACTGGCGCTTCAGTGGCGGTGGGCGCTTCGGTCGCCATTGGAGCTTCAGTGGGCGCTTCGGTCATGACCGGGGCTTCGGTAGGAGCCTCGGTCGCGGCTGGCGCTGCAGTGGTTGGCTGACCCCCGCAAGCTGCCAGGATCATGCTGGCTAGCACCAGCAATGATAATATAGAAAAAATACGTTTATTCATTCTCTTCCTCCTCCGGAAAAGATAAAGATAATCCCGTTTGAACGGGTTGGAAAAAACTGACTTTCGAGATGTTGTTTATAACAGATTTACCCGGATACACCTCCTCTCTATCTAATTAATGGAACATATGTATTTGTATGGTACCGATGGAAGAATTGGTTGATACTCAACTATCCTGGTACCTTGCCCCTCGAGATAATTAAGGCTTGATTTTACCGGAGGGCACATAGATGGTCAAGAGGTACGATCCAAAAATCGGGTATTACATTTCGAAAAGGGGGCCAAAATTCGTTTATTTATGGTTTATTTATTTACTGGCTCCCGGATTGGCTCTGGTCTGATTCCCAAACAGGTTGCGGGGGCCATTTTGTTCGGAAATCGTCTGAAGTATCGTTGCGGTAGATTTCGAGGAGCTGATCGGTCGTGCAAAGGTTAGATTTCGTGCAGGTTATTGAACCACTGAGCCCCGAATAGCCCTTGATTTCGCCCAGAGCTTCTCGCAATGCCTGACGACCAATGAGCAAGTTACCATTTGATTCCAGATCAGCAGCTTTGCTGATGGCTTCAAACAATAGATGAGCAGCATCGTAGGAAATCAGATGATAGGTACTGTGCGGCGGTTGGTTGTATTTGACCAGCCATTTTTCCAAAAAAATGGGATAG
>DAOUET010000075.1:0-12666 GCA_034430155.1 Anaerolineales bacterium | reverse complement strand
AGTGCCCAGCCCCAGCCGAGGGGTGTCATAAACAGCCCATAAACCGCAATCAGAGTCGCCAACGTTTGCGTGCCGAGCACCGCCACCCATAAAATCCGCGCGGGGCGTATGGACCAGAACGGGCCGCGCGTGCGCGTAAGGAAAATAGTCAGTTGTCCGGCCACAGACAGCTTCAAATACATCAGCGTCTGGATGTGCGCCCGGTCGAGGTGAAAGACACGCTCGCCAAGATAAAACAGGCCAAACGCGGCCACGACCCCGATGACGCCCAGCACAGTGGGATGCACTGCTTCGATGCGTTTTTGCGGACCCTGGAGCACTGGTGGGAAGAAATCACTAATTTCTTTATCGAGCGCGCCAACAGTGGCTTTGTCGAAGGATTCAACAACAAGATCAAGGTTTTGAAACGGCGCTGTTATGGGATCTTTAATCTGACGCATCTGTTTCAACGTATTTTCTTGGATTTGGAAGGCTATCGCCTGTTCGCTTCATGACCACCATATATGGCTCTATCACGGCAATTCCCATTGAGCCGAAAAAACACTTAATGCCTATAAATACATTTGTGATAAACTTAATCGAATTTAATGAGATGCGAAATTCTCTCAATGTTTTCATGATAAGGAGCGTGAAATGTTGCCTTTACCTCCCGAAACCTTCCCCTCAACCAGTTTTATTGCTTTCAGCATTTTCAATTGGGCCATCCCTAACATTATTGTCTGGTCCTTAGTGATTATATTATTCCTGCTTGCTTGTGTACTGCGCCTGCCCAAAATTTTTGAGCCTGAAGAAAGTGATATTGAGGTTTGAAATGAACCTGACGCGTGGTATCCAAAACTCTCTCAAGAAAAACCTGAGCCTGGAAGATGCTCTTCCAACCAGGATGCCAATCTATGTGAATTCGATGGCGTATCTCTTCGGAGTGATTACATTATGCGCCCTCGTCATGCTTATCCTGACCGGTGTGGTAATGGCGTTATTTGGACCGACCTGGTATCATTTTAGTCCTGCTGGACGCTTTGTCAACTCCATGCATTTCTGGAGTGTACAGGTGTTTTTTGCTGGGATCATCATGCACATGATCACTAAATTCTTCATGGCTGCCTGGAGAGGAGGACGCTGGATTACCTGGCTTGTGGGAGGGCTGGCATTCGGCGTTGGCATGTTCACCGGGTTGACCGGTTTCCTCTCGCAAACCAATTGGGACTCCCAGTGGATCGCAACCCAGGCTAAAGATGCCATGAATGCGGCTGGAATAGGTCAACTCTTCAATACCATGAATCTTGGTCAAGTACTGATGCTCCATATCGTGGTGCTACCTCTGGTCATATGCATTCTTGTTGGATACCATATCTATCAGATCCGAAGAGATAGCCCCGTGAAACCCATACCTGAAGATAAGGAGAAGAGTAAAAAATGAGTGAGCGATCCGATGAGAACTTGAAAGGCGTCCCGATGAAGCGCTACGATCTGGTACGGGAGGGCTTGATCGTATTTGGCGTTACCTTTGTTCTGGTCGTGGTTCTGTCAATCGTTTTCAGCTCACCGGATTATCCGACGGTGAAGGCCCAGGATGTTGCGAATGACCAACCGGTGGCTTTCCTGCAAACCAGCGCCAATATCCTGGCTGGCAACAGCAGCATTCAAACTTACGGTCCACCCTATACCAACGATACCGGCAATGCGCAGAACCTGGTTGGAATTGCTCCAGCAACTGTAATGGGGGTGACTGATCCGATCAATCCACCAGAGGACTTTGTCATTAAACCCCTGGAAAAGGCCGCAGTCATCAATCCAGGGATTACTAGCGCATTGTCCACCTTCCAAGCTGCTTCGTCTGACCAGCAGCAGACCTGGCTCAAGAATTACCTGGCTGCGTTGGATCAAGCTACCACCGATTCTACTGGAAAGGTATCACTGCCTGGCGGAGATTATGGACCGGTCGAGGCGATGATGAACGGTATGCTGGCGCTGGGCAAGTCTGGCCTTCTCGAAGGGGCACTGAACAACAGTAGCCAGCTCCCTTTTAATACGGATTTTACCAACGCCTTGTTATTTTTTGAGGATGACGTTTACCATAGTGTGGCCGAAAAACTGGATATGTTGGGCAGCTTATGGGGGATTAGCAATGAAACCGGGCAATATCCTGGTGCATGGTGGCTTTGGCCCTATACTTTCTTCTACCAGATTCCACCCATGAATTCGTCTCCTAACGGTGACCTGCAGGTAGTTGCAATCATTTCAGTGGTGTTTTTAATTACCCTTTTCACTCCCTTCGTGCCAATCCTGAACCGGATTCCAAAGTGGATAAAGATCTATAAATGGATCTGGCGAGACTGGTATAAGAATAATAAAGCGGGTTAGATATTAGCTAAAGGACAATGAAAGCGCTGTATTAATCGAACAAGCAAAAGAGTGAGTTTGTCTTAGAAAAACAAAAGTGGGTTGCCCATCAACCACCTAAGCACCTACCTTCCTAAGGAGGATTCAGCCAACTCCGGCCGTCCTGCGCGATTAATACCTCGGTGGTTTCCGGCCCCATGGTGCCTGCCTGATAATTGGGAAATTCTACGGGTGGGGTATTTTCCCAGGCATTTAGGATAGGCATGATGGCTGACCACGAACACTCCACCTGATCAGCGCGCATAAAGAGGGTCGCATCTCCTGCTATGACGTCTGTCAACAAGGTTTCATAAGCCTCTGGTGACCTTGATTTGAAGGTTTCTTGATAAGAAAAGGTCATATCCACGGGGCTCAGATGCAGGATTGCACCGGGCTTCTTGGCTTGAAAACGTAAGACAATTCCTTCTTGGGGTTGAATGCGGATGGTCAGATGGTTTGGCTGCCACGCCAGGGTAGCGGAGGTTGGGAAGGACTGGTGCGGAACGGGGAGAAATTGAATCGTTGCTTCTGAAAACGATGCATGTAACCGCTTTCCAGTTCGCAGATAAAATGGAACATCCTGCCACCGCCAGTTATCCACAAACAATTTGATTGCCGCAAATGTTTCGGAAGGTGAATCTGGGGCTACGTCCGGTTCAGAGCGATAAGCGGGAAATTTATCCCCCTCCATCCAACCCATGCCGTATTGCCCGCGCACTGCGTAATGGAATACCTTATCCTCCGCGATTGGACGGATGGCTCGCAGCACATCCACTTTCTTATTGCGAATCTCATCCGCGTCGAACGAGACCATTGGCTCCATGGCAATCAGGCAAAAGATCTGCATCAGGTGGTTTTGAATCATGTCACGCAAAGCTCCCGCGTGCTCATAATAGGCGCCCCGGTGTTCCACACCCACTTGCTCAGCTACAGTGATTTGCACATGGTCGATATAGCGGCGATCCCAAATGGGTTCAAACAGCGCATTGGCGAACCGAAAGGCCAGGATGTTCTGAACGGTTTCCTTACCCAGGTAATGGTCGATCCGGTAGATTTGGGTTTCGTCAAGAACAGCTGTGAGCACAGCATTCAGGGCAACTGCTGAAACCAGGTCATGACCAAAGGGTTTCTCCGCAACAATTCGGGTGTGCTCCCGGTCATGGGCCAGCCGGGCGGCTCCCAGTCCATGGACAATACTTACGACAATGCCCGGTGGTGTCGCCAGGTAATAAATCACAATCGCCGGACCGCCCCATTTTTTCTCCTGAACCTTGATTTGCTCACTTAAAGCTGTGAATATCGCCTGTTCAGAAAAATTGCCCGATATAAACGAAATGTTGGGTGCAAGTTGATTCCAATGCTCATCATCTACCCCACCACACCTGCAGAAGTTGTTTGCGCCATCTCTCATGCGGTGGTCGAATTCATCAGGACTTAATTCTTTCATATCCAGCCCAATGATCGCAAAGCGTTCAGGTAGCTGATGGTCAAGATACAAATTGTATAAGGCGGGAGATAGCTTACGCCAGGTCAAATCTCCCATACCGCCGAAAATAACCAGAATGGTTGGTTCTTTTAGTTGTGTCATGATTTTTTCTCTTTCATCATAATATTCATTTATTCCCAGTGTGTATGAAATACACCTTTAGCATCCACACGTTCGTAGGTGTGAGCGCCAAAATCATCCCGCTGGGCCTGGATTAAATTAGCCGGCAGCCAGTCGCTGCGATAGCCATCAAAATAAGCCAGTGAGGCCATCAAGCAAGGAACAGGCAGGCCAAGCTTTGCCGCATTGCTTACAGCGGCTCGCAAATCGTCCTGCCTTACCAGGACTTCCTTCCCCAGGTGGCTGTCGGTTAATAAATTGGGCAAATCCGGGTTCGCATGAAAAGCAGCCCGGATCTCCTCGAGGACTGCGGCGCGGATAATACAACCGCCGCGCCAAATACGGGCGACATCCTCTAAATGTAAATCGTATTGATAAACTTGACAGGCCGTATGAAGCAAAGCCATCCCCTGAGTGTAAGTAATGATCATTGAGGCATATAGCGCGCCTTTAAGATTGGTCAAGAATTCACCCCGATCACTTTTGAGGTGGGCGATCCCTAAGTTGAGGTTTTTGCTGGCCGCCTCTCTTTCAATTTTCATGGCGGATAGATTGCGAGCGACCACCGCCGCATCGATCACCGGTGTCGGCACCTGAATATCCATTGCATCTTGCGAAGTCCACATCCCGGTGCCTTTTTGTTTGGCTTCATCGAGAATCAGGTCGACCAACCGCTTTCCGGTTTGTTCATCGACCTTACGGAAGATGTGGGATGTGATTTCTACCAGGTAGGAATTAAGTTCGGCTTTATTCCAGCCAGCGAAAACGTCCGATAACTCTTCATCTGACAACCCTAAGCCGCGCTTCATCAGATCGTAGCACTCGGCGATCAACTCCATCAAGCCGTATTCGATCCCATTGTGGACCATTTTCACGTAATGACCGGCCGAACCTGGGCCAAGATAGGTGACACAGGCATCGCCTTCCACATGGGCTGAGACCGCCTCAAAGATAGTCCTGACACGCTCATAGGCCTCTTTTGGGCCACCAGGCATTAAGCTGGGGCCATGCCGGGCGCCATCCTCACCGCCAGAGACCCCGACCCCCATAAAGAGAATCCCTTTTTCCGATAGGGTCTTTGCACGTAGATTCGTATCCTTGAAATGTGAATTGCCTGCATCAATAATGAGATCGCCAGTTTCTAAAAAAGGTATCAGGTCACGGATGACACTATCCACTACAGGCCCAGCCGGTACCAACATCATAACAGCGCGCGGAGTTGAAAGTGAGTTGATAAATTCTTTCAGTTTCAGCGCGCCATAAATAGCTCGGCTTCCTGATTCTGTTTTAAGTTCCTGAACTTTCGATATATCTTTATCGAAACCGCTCACTGAATATCCATGATCTGCGATGTTCAGCACCAGATTGCGCCCCATTACACCCAAACCGACCATTCCGATCTCGTATTTTTGATTTGCCATCTCTTCATCTCCTAACAGTTTTCGCCTGTTGTGTTTTGACCTACTTCTAAGGGTTTAACCGTTTACCTGAACCTCAGTTTTTTAATGAAAGGCCTAATTCTTCAAGGGCCGTCCGGGTCGTGTCGTAGCCAGTATGGATAATGCCTGCTATCCCCAGACCCCGCGCCACCTCAACAAACATGGCTCGGTCATCAATGTAAACAACTCGTTCTGGGCTCACTTGCGCAATATCCAGGGCAATCCGGTACATATCTTCATCCGGCTTGCGGTAGTGCACAAAGCAAGAAGAAATAAAAAAGTCGATCACGGATCCTAGATTGAATTGTTGAACGCGATACATCGTAAGCTCGCGCCCCTCATTGCTTACGGCTGCTATCTCAAGGCCGTGTTGAGATTTTAGTCCACGCATCAGCTCGATCATCTCCGGAAAGGGCTTGGACTGGGAGTACATGAACGCTTTGAACTCTTCCCGTGAGAATGGGCGCTCTTGATAGAATACGACCCGGTTCAAATAGCCATCCAGGCTGAGCTTGCCTTCTTCATATGTATCAAAAGTCAGGTGATGGCGTTCATTCATCTCATCGTAGTCCAGGCTAAATTTCTCGGCTGCGCGTCTGCGAATATTGTGGTCCCAGCCATTGGTGAGCAAGACGCCGCCGATATCCAGGAACAGGGTCGTGATAGAAGGGGAAGTTGTCATGGCATCACCGGAACAGCCTGCAAAGCCGACTTAAGGTCCTCTTTCAAGATTAACAGCCCCTGATTTACATCAGACCCAAGGTGGACGCGCCCCACTCTTCGTTTATGTTTTTGCAAAGCTTCCATATCGCCCAGCGCTTGAGCTTGCTTGAAGATGCCAAAGGTGTAAGGAGCGCCAGGGATCGGGACGTCCGTAGCATCATCTGCAGTCAGCTGCAGGAACAAGCCTGTGTTCGGACCGCCTTTATGGAACTGGCCCGTGGAATGCAGGAAGCGGGGGCCATAACCCAGCGTGGTTGCGATGTGCAGACGGTCTTGCAGCATGATCCGGATTTCCTGTAATGCTTTGTCATTGGCTGGATTTTCAGGAATATACGCCATCAAAGCCAGATAATTTCCGGGATGGGCCTGTGCCAGAAACTGTTTGAACATCTCTGGACCCGTTGCTGCTTTTTCATCGAAATAGAGTTTCAAAGGATTTTTGATCAGGGACGGTTTTTCTTCCGGCAATTGGCCTCGTTCGCGTACTATCCCAAGCAGGCGATTCGTATTGTCCTTGCTTTCCTGGACATTGGGTTGGTTGAATGCATTGATGCCTAAAATCGCCCCGGCGGTGGCGGTGGCAAACTCCCAGCGGAAAAACTCCTGTCCCAGGTCCAGAAGATCGTCTAGATGGATGGTGATCACCGGTTGGCCAGCTTTTTTTAGTGAAGATACGCTTTGCTCTAAAGAATGGTCTGTTTTATCCTTCATCTGTATGTGAACGAAGACCCGATCCGGACCGTATACGCCTGGCTCGCCGACGGGCTCACCAGCCACCGGCAGCAGACCAGTACCTTCCTTCCCGGTGCTTTCAGCCAGGAGCTGCTCGAGCCACATTCCCAGAGGTGAGAGCGCTTCTGGAACCAGGAAGGTTACTTTATTTCTTTTACTTTTTACAGCCAATTCACCCAGTGCTGCACCCAGGGTCAACCCAGGATTTTCTTTGGCGGGGACACTTGAGGCACAGGCGTGCATCATGCGCAGGGCCCGTGCCAGGAGTTCATTCACATCGATGCCCATCAAGGCCGCCGGAACCAGGCCGAAATACGAAAGTGCAGAATACCGCCCACCGATATCGGCAAAATTAAGAAAAGTTTTCCGGTAAGCCCTCTCCTGGGCCATTTTTACCAGAGGGGTGCCAGGGTCGGTGATGACACAGAAGTTATCGCCCGCTGACTTGCCTTTGATCTGCTTTACCTTCTGGTAGAAATAATCGGCAAAAGCCAGGGGTTCAGCCGTGGTCCCTGATTTGCTGGCAACAATGAAAAGCGTGTCTGCCAGGGGGAGCGTTTTTTTAATTTTTAGGATGGTAGCCGGGTCAGTAGAATCCAAAACAGTCAGGGGTAGCGCGTCTGCGGATGGGGTAAAGATCCGTTCGAAGACCATGGGAGTCAGGCTGCTGCCACCCATGCCCATATGCAGTACATGCCGAAAACCGGCATGCAGAATCTCATTTTTGAAAACGTTAAGCTCCCCCAAATTTTCTTCCATCTTTTCGGCGACATGCAGCCAACCCAGGGCGTTACGGATCTCAGCCTGATCTTTTGGGTCGGTTTTCCAGAGGGCCGGATCCTTCCGCCACAAGCGGGTGCTGAAATGCGTTGTTTCGAGGTCGGCGATCCGCGCCTGGACGATTTTTTGGTCATCCCCCAAAGCGAATGTCTGCCTGTCCACCGCTTCATGAAATGAAGCAGTCCGTTTTTCCTGTAATGCATTCATCAACTGTTCGAAGGCTTTGCTGAATTTTGTGACTCCCTCGTCTTCCAGTTGTTGCGTTTCTGCATCCAGGTTCACACCAGCCTCGCGTAATCCTTCCAGTACTTTATAGGCTTCCTGCGTACCTTCTTCTAACTGGGAGGCTGGTTTACCATGATCCCGGTAAGCATTGAGGGTTTCCAGAGGGATGGTATTGATGGTGTCCTTGCCGATCAACGTTTCGACATACTTTACATCGCTGTATTCAGGGTTCTTCGTGCTGGTGCTGGCCCAAAGCAAACGTTGGGTGCGCGCACCCATTTTGGCTAATTTATTAAATCGCGCGCTTCCAAAGATTTCCTGGTACATCTGGTAGGCCACTTTTGCACTGGCTGTTGCCACCTGTCCATGCAGATCGGCCACGATCTCCGCGGTTGATTTGCTCTCCAGGCGCAGTTTTTCGAGCATAGGATCGATCAGCACGTCAATCCGGCTCAAGAAGAAACTGGCGACGGACGCAATTTTGTTAATAGGTTTGCCATGTGCTGTAAGGGTTTCCAACCCGACCAGGTAAGCTTCCGCCACCTCACGGTAGCGCGGCAGTCCGAAGAGCAGCGTAACATTGACATTGATCCCTTCGCCGATCAATTGTTGGATAGCCGGCAGCCCTTCCCGGGTTCCGGGTACTTTGATCAACAGATTGGGCCGGTTCACCGCAGCCCATAGCTTACGCGCCTCAGCAACTGTCCCGGCGGTATCATGCGCCAGTTTGGGGGAAACTTCCAGGCTCACAAACCCGTCTGCGCCTTCCAGCCGGTCGTAAATGGGCCGGAAGAGATCCGCTGCGCGTTGGATATCTGCTACAGTGAGGGTCTGGTATATTTCTGCAATGCTTTTGTCTTCCAGTGCCAGGGTACAAATGTCGTTGTCGTAATCGTGACTGCCCGCGATGGCCTTCTCAAAAATGGACGGATTCGAGGTCAATCCGCTGACCCCATCTTGTTCGATCAGCCCCTGGATTTCTCCATTATCAAGTGCATTGCGCCTGAGGTAGTCCAACCAGACACTTTGACCAAACGCCTCTAAACCTAATAAGGGGTTCTTGTTCATTTTATTTTCTCCTTACATTCGATTGCAGCTACCTTTGCCAGACGCCGTTCAAAGCGTTCGGCTCTCACAGGTTGGGCTGCCAGAAAAGTCTGAATGATTTCCCAGGCCAGAGCGAAACCGACCACACGCCCACCCAGGCACAGCAGGTTCATGTCATCATCTTCGACACCCTGGTGGGCAGAGAAACTCTCATGGATGAGGGCAGAGCGTACACCGGCTACTTTGTTTGCGGTAAAACTGGCGCCAACGCCACTTCCACAAATTGCTATGCCGCGCTCTACTTCACCTCGAGCAACTGCCCTGGCAAGCGGGATGACAAAGTCCGGGTAATCGTCTTCGGGGTTCAAACCATAAGCGCCGAAATCTTGCACCCCGTGCCCGGAATCACGAAGTGCCTTCAAGATGGGTTCCTTTAAGATAAAACCACCGTGATCGGTTGCAAATCCAATCTGCATTCTTTGCCTCTTTCTAAAATTATCAGGCTTTCTTGTGTTGTTTAATCAGGTCAAGAGCCCGCTGGATGACGTGATCGACGCTAAAACCATACTCACGCATCACAATCTGTCCCGGCGCCGATGCGCCAAAGCGATCCACTCCGATCACAGCGATGCCAGGGCCAACATACGGCCGCCAGCCCAGGGAAACCCCAGCTTCAATAGCCAACATGGGTACCTCTGGCGGCAGGACCTCTTCTCGATATTCAGCAGGTTGGACATCAAACAAATTCCAGCAGGGCAGGCTTACAACGCGCGCCTTAATTCCCTGAGTTTCCAGTTTCACGCGTGCCGCCAGCGCCAGTTGTACCTCGGAGCCGGTGGCGATCAAGGTAATATCAGGAGGTATGTTCCCGCTCGCATGTACCAGCACATACCCGCCGGAACGAACGCCGAGTGGGAGCTGGGGGTATTTCTGCAAATCGAGGATCGGCAAATTCTGCCGGGTAAGCGCCAGCGCTACCGGTCCGTCCTTGTGCTCAATGGCGATCCGCCAGGCTGCGGCGGTTTCGTTTGCATCGGCCGGGCGGATGAACAGCATATTCGGGATAGACCGTAAGCCCAGCAACTGCTCGACCGGTTCGTGGGTGGGACCATCCTCACCTAAGGCAATACTGTCATGGGTAAAGACATAGATCACGTGCAGCCCCATCAAGGCTGCCAGGCGCATAGGAGGGCGCATGTAATCGGAGAAGATCAGGAAAGTCGCTCCAAAAGGAATCGTCCCTCCATGAGCCGCCATTCCGTTCAGGATGGCCCCCATAGCGTGTTCACGAATACCGAAATGAAGATTGTCCCCCGAGTACTTCCAGCCGCCCCCAACAGAACCCTGGGGATCGGTGATCGTTTCCTGTGGACTCTCGAAGTCGCCTTTGCCAGCCAGGGCGGTATGCGTGGATGGATCCAGATCCGCCGAACCACCGATAAACGTGGGTAGTTTGGACGCGATTGCATTCATCACTTTCCCGGAGGCTACACGCGTGGCCATGCCTTTCGTATCGGGGGGAAACACTGGAATACCCGCATCCCAGCCTTCGGGTAATTCACCTTGCATCATCTGATGCAGCTCCTGCGCTAATTCTGGGTAGGCTTGTGAGTAGGCAGAGAATCGTCTTTCCCATTGCTTTTCGACTTGCTTTCCTCGGTCGACAGCCTTACGGAAATGAGCCAATGCTGGATCCGGGATGTAGAAGGCTGGTTCGAGCGGCCAGCCAAGGTTTTGTTTGGTCAGTTTCACCTCTTCCACGCCCAGGGGTGAGCCATGCGCCTCAAAAGTGTCTTGCTTGTGTGGCGAACCATAGCCAATGTGGGTTTGTATCAGGATGATGGAGGGCTTTTCTTTGTTTCTTTGGGCA
The DNA here is from genome assembly GCA_034430155.1 of Anaerolineales bacterium. Taxonomy (GTDB): domain Bacteria; phylum Chloroflexota; class Anaerolineae; order Anaerolineales; family UBA4823; genus DAOUET01. The sequence goes on along the minus strand of DAOUET010000075.1, from coordinate 1,862 downwards.
TTTTTAATCGCGCGCTCGATCGCCCCCAGATCATTCCCGTCCTCAACAGATTGCGTGTGCCATCCATAAGCACGAAAGCGTTTTTTGACATCTTCTGTAAATGTGAGATCCGTGGCGGCCGATAAGGTTATGTGGTTATTGTCATACAGGTAGATGAGCTTACCGAGCCGCAAATGGCCAGCCAGAGAGGCAGCTTCAGCCGTTACCCCTTCCATCAAATCGCCATCGCTGACCAGGCTATAGGTATAGTGATCGATGATCTCGTGCCCGGGCCGGTTATAACGGGCTGAGAAAAAGGCTTCCGCCATCGCCATTCCCACGCCGTTGCCAAACCCCTGGCCGAGGGGCCCGGTCGTCACTTCGACCCCGGGTGTCAGACCGCGTTCAGGATGTCCGGGGGCGATGCTTCCCCACTGGCGGAACTGTTTGATCTGCCCGAGAGGAAGATTGTACCCCGTAAGATAAAGCAAACTATACAGCAGCATCGAACCATGCCCGGCTGATAAGACAAACCGGTCGCGGTTGAACCATTTGGGGTTGGATGGATTGTGCTTGAGGAAGCGTGTCCATAAAACGTATGCAAAGGAGGCGGCGCCCATTGGTAAACCGGGGTGACCGCTGTTGGCTTTCTGGATCGCGTCGATTGACAGAAAACGAATCGTATTGATAGACAAATTGTCCAGATCAATGGGTGATGAAGTTTTCACATTTTCTTTTCTCATTTTTGCTCTCCTTGGATGGATCGTCGCTAATCCTGGATCTGACTCGAAAGGCGTTTTCGGATCGACAGCAATTCTTTGCGACGCGCTTTAGTCGTTTTCGGATAACTCATCCCGAGATCGTTCAACGTATCGAGAATAATTTGGGAAACAATTAAGCGTGCGTTCTTTTTATCATCGGCGGGGACGATATACCAGGGAGCTTCCTTTGTGCTGGTGGCACTCAGACACGCCTCGTACGCCTTCCGGTATTGTTTCCAATATTTCCGCTCTTTGATGTCAGCGAGGCTGAATTTCCAGTTTTTATCCGGATCATCAATTCGGTCGAGAAAGCGTTCTCGCTGTTCGTCTTTCGATAGGTGAAGGTAGAATTTGATGACCTGGGTTCCGTTTCGATAGAGATGGTTCTCCAGATCCAAGATGGAACGATATCGCTCTTCCCAAATGGCCCCCTCGTCGAGCAACTCATCCGGAAGCCCCTGTCCGCGGAGAATCTCAGGATGCACGCGAACGATGAGCACTTCCTCGTAATAGGAACGATTGAAGATACCGATCCGCCCGCGTTCAGGCAGACGGCGGGTAGTACGCCAAAGAAAATCGTGCTCCAATGCCTCGGCACTCGGCTGTTTAAAACTGAAAACCTGGCAGCCTTGCGGATTGACGCCGGACATGACGTGCCGGATGGCGCCGTCCTTGCCGGCGGCGTCCATTGCTTGAAAAATCAACAGCAATGCATAGTGGTCCGACGCGTAGTGAAGGCGTTGCAGCGAGCTTAACTGCTTAACGTGTTCTCTCAGGAGTTTGTGATAGCGCTTCTTTGACTTGAAGAAGGGCTTTATCTTCGTCGGCCATTTTTTAAGTTGAACCTTTTCTCCTGACCGCACACGGAAATTTTTTGAATTGATTTTCATTTTAATCCTTCTGGTGTCACGAGCTGCATGGTTGCTTTTGTCTATTTTTTGGAGTCATCTTTCCGAATTTCCTGCTCCGCCTGAGCCCAATCTTCAGTCGCGTGCCCATCCTGATGGCCATGCTGCTCGTAGAGTTCATAGGCCCGTGTGGCGATCTGCGGTGTAAGAGCAAGCGGCTTCTTGGCCAACAATGGGGCTTTAGTAGGGTCAAAAATCCGATAGGCGAGCAGTT
>DAOUET010000074.1:0-26961 GCA_034430155.1 Anaerolineales bacterium | reverse complement strand
GCACTGCGGCGATGTACATCTTGCACTGCAACAAAACCTGCGTCTCGGTCAGTTCGGTCTTTTCGTCTGTGCCGAGATTGAATTTCATTCCTTTCACCAGCAACCAATCGTACACTGCGCGCGCATCCTTGTCTGACACCATGCGCATTTTCGCAAAGAGCGCAGACTGACTCAAGCGTTCTTTGAACACGCCGATTGGGCTTAGCAATTCGTCGGGAATGATCGCGTTGTACATGCTCATGCATCCTTCGTCGAAGATGCCCATAATGGATTTGTTTGCTCGAAATTCTTTAGCAAGCTTGACGCCGATCTCTGCCACGCTCGCGGGCACGCGCACGTCGTCGAACGCGCGAACGTGCGAAGTGTCGTGTACGACCTCGCCGGTCTTCAACCATTTCCGCAAGCCATTGATGAAAAAGTCATCATCGAAATTCTCGCTCCACAACGTCGAGTACTTGATACCGGCTTTGGTGAGTGAACCGTTGAGGTTGAGCAGCCCGACCAACCCAGGCCATTGCCCGCTCCAATTCGCGACTGTGAGAATCGGTCCGCGATGTGTCATCAGCCCGGGCAAGACATGATGGGTGTACTGCCACACTGCTTCCGCGACGATGAGTGGCTCATCCGGCGAAATCGAACGGAATACTTCGATGCCGTGTCGTTGTGAGTCGAGAAAGCCGTGCTTGAGCACAGGATCGTACTGATGCCCGCGTTCGACCTTCCAGCCCTCGCGCTCGACCGCGGCGATGACTTGTTTTTCCATCGCGTCTTGCGCCGCCCAACAATTTTGATTCGCCGATAAACGCAGGTCGCCACTCGCAACAAGATAGACCGTTTTCATATTTTCTCCTTAAATATCTGATGACAAAACGACACGGCAAAGCGCTCTTCTGTATCAAAACCTATTTCTCTGCGCGCGAGACCTGTGCGCGGAGTTTTCTATTTGGCTTTTCGATTCCATCTGAAATTCGCACAGCAATCGAAGATCGTTCGTGGTCCGGCGCATGGCTTTGATGATGATCTTCTCTGCTGTGATGTGCGCGTCGCCAATATCCGCCACTTCCACCGCGATTTCTTTCGGAATGGTTGTCACCTCATTGTAGTTGCCATGCATCAGATCGTCCGGATAAATGGCAATGCCGCCAACGTGAACCGGGATGTGAACCTGCGGAATGCTCGAATAGCCGTACGCGCAAATCGTACCGTTCGTGAACATGTGGAAACTGATCTGCCGCGCCTGCTCAACGCTACGTCCTGCCCTATTTGTCACCAACTCCACCTCGCCGAACGATTTGCACGTCGTACACATGATTTCACTGAATGTCACCGCGACGTCTGTTCATATCAATCCTTGCTGCCTTAGAAAATTATCCACCTCGGTTCGTTTGGGGAAAGAGACCTGTGTCCCGATTCGAGTGACCGATAGCGCGGCAACCGCGTTAGCGCGCCGAATGGCATCACATAGCGAGAGTCCTTCGCCCAAATACACGGCAAGGCTGCCGATGAACGCGTCGCCGGCGCCCGTGGGATCCACGGCATCCACTTTCACGGCTGGGATGTTTTCCACCGTATCCTTATCAACTAGCAATGCACCGCGTTCGCCTAAGGTCAAAATTACTGTCCTTGTCCCCCGAGACAAAAGCTTGCGTGCTGCAACTTCAGCCTCGGCCAGCGTACCCACAGGCTGGCCAGTTAAGAGTTCGGTTTCAGTTTCATTCGGGGCGCAGATATCCGAAAGTTGCAGAAGCTCTTCAGGGATCGGCGCGGCCGGCGCAGGGTTGAGAATTGTGCGAACGTCGCCAGTCTTGGCAATCCGAAACGCCTCCAGAGTTGTTTCAAGGAATTTATTGAATACCGATCTTTCGAGCTGTATTAATCCCTTTGTCAGCCTCCTTTAGTTGGTCATTCGGCGGCGAGTTCGTCGAGCTTCAAGGCTTCGATATCCATTCCCACTCTCTCATCAGGAGTGAGGAAAAAGGGCCTACCGCGTTGCTCTTACTCCTCCGGACGCGTGCGCGCGTGCGACTTCGGCTAAGACTGCTTTCGAGTCCACCATCGTAATGTCGCCGGGTGTTTCTTGAACAAGGATGCCATGAGCCGCCCCCCATTGCACTGCCGTCTCAAGATCCTTGCTCTTGAGCAAAGCCGCCAAGACCCCGGACGCGAACGAATCTCCGCCGCCGGTCCGGTCGGCAATCGGGACATCAACGCGCAGCGGAGCTTGATACATTTTGTCATTGATCGCGTCGTACAAGACAGCACCCCAACTGACCAAATCAGCATTCGTTGCGCCGCGCCACTGGGTGCCGATCAGACTTAGGTTCGGATAATCCTTCGCGATCCGCCGAACCGTCTTGCCATACGCAGCGACCCATTCGTCATACGGCGCGTCTGCCGCGACCGGGGTCTCGTACCCCAGGGCGCCTGAGAGGTCGCTATCGTTTCCGACCAGGAAACCCAGATAAGGTGTGATTTGTCGATTGATCTCCCGCGCGCGGTTCTTGTTCGGTTCTACTTTGCTGCGATAATTCAAGTCGGCGGCGACAAACGTGCCGTATTCATTTGCCTTGTGTGCTCCTTGGATGGCTAGGCCTGCGGATGTGGGTGAAATCAGCATGTAGATGCCGCCCGTACTAAAGACGCGGACACCCTCTTTGGCGAATAGCGCGTCCCAATCGACATCTCCTTCACGCAGTTCCCGAACTGCAGTGTGCGCGCGGTAGTACAACGTGTCCGAGGGGATCACCCCTTTGCCGACAAATGTGAAGTTGATCCCGTTCATCAACGTACCCTTTTGGTCGGTCGAGAAACGCGAGCCATCGTTTTTAGTATTGAACCAGATGATCTCGCTGAGATCGACACCAGCTTCGCGCAACTGGTTCCGGATATTCTTCCCGATGTCGTCGTCTACCAGCGCCGTGACGACAGCCGCGCGCAAGCCAAATGTATACGCTAAACCACACGCGACATTGGTTTCACCTCCGCCCTGAAACACGCGCATCACTTTAGCGCGCGCCGTGGGGACATCGAAAGGATCGAAGCGCAGCATTACCTCGCCGAGCGCGACCGCATCAAAACGACAGCGGTCAGCCGATTTGATTTCTGTATAGCGCACTAATCCTTGAGCCATATCTTCCTTTCCTCGGTTTTGCGCATCTTACTCCTTCATCTCGCTCCGTACTTCGCGAATCCAAGAAAGTACTTCGGCGGTCTTGGCAGTGATCGCCGCGTAGTTTCCGGCCGCGACGAGATCTTTCCTGATCAAGTTGCTACCGATGCCCGCGGCGGTGATGCCCGCCTTGAACCACGCCGTAATGCTCTCTTTCGTCGTCTCCACGCCACCGGTCGGCATGAGACGCGTCCAGGGACACGGAGCCAGGATCGCTTTGACGAAATCGGGACCGCCGACCGAGTCGCCGGGAAAAACCTTGACGATTTCCACCCCCAACTCCTCGGCTTGGGCGATCTCCGAGGCAGATCCGCAGCCGGGACTGTAGGCGATCTTGCGGCGATTGCACAATCGTGCCACTTCGGGATTCAGAATCGGACCGACGACAAAGTTCGCGCCGCTCGCGATGTACAACGCTGCGGTCGGGGCATCCATGACCGAGCCAACGCCTAGAATGATCTTGGGATTTGCTTTGGCGAGATACTGTGATAGTTCGGTGAAAACAAGCGGCGCAAAGTCACCGCGGTTCGTGAACTCGAGGACGCGTGCACCACCCGCGGCAACTGCCTCGGCAATTTTCTTCGCGACTGCGACATCCGAGTGATAGAAAACCGGAACCAGCCCTGTTTCCACAATAGTGTTCAGTACTTCGAGTCTTGAAAAGCGTGCCATAGTCATTCCTCCATCAAACTGAGGACAAATCGGTCAACCCGATTGTCAGCTTCTTTCTCGTTTTGAATCTCTTCGGGTTCGACAATAGCATCACACGAGATCCACCCTTCACTTAGAAAATAGCTTGTTCGGTTGAATTGTATGTAACGCCAGTTATGTTTATACCTCCTTATGAACGGACCCTTCAAATTGCGTTTGGCGCAAATGCCAGGAAACGCGCCGGATTGGTAACGAGAATCTGTTGCACGAGTTCCTCGCCCCCGCTTTCCCGCAGCCGCGGAATGAATCGCTGCGGCAGATACGCCAGTCCCGGCATGCCACCGTATGCGTGAAACGAGGATCGCCGCGCCACATCGCCACCGAGCATGATACGCTCTGCACCACCGCGCGACGCGACCTGGAGCAGACAATCCAAGATGGTCGAATCGGGCCAGTACTTGGCGCGCGCCATTCCGTCGTAGCCAATGTACGCGCCCGCGGCTGCTAACTCCGCGTGCAACCCCGGATCGGGATTGCGGTCGACGTGTGAGAGCATGACACACTGCGGCGGCACGCCCCCTGCCTTCAAAATATCCAACACTTCCCACGCCGCGGTGCCCATTTCCAAGTGGCAAGCGATCGGTGCGCCAGAATGCCGGTGTGCCTTGCCTGCTGCCTCGAACACGCGACGTTCAAGCGGCGAAATTCGCCAATACCCAGCACCGACCTTGATGACGCCGGCGCGAATGGTAGTCGGGTGTTCGTGTGGTCCGCCATAGTCTGCGCTATCGCAACCTTCAGTGATGTCGCAGATGAATAACTCGGCTAGCTGATCTGTACCAATACGATGAATCCAGTGCTCCGGCGAATAGTGTGCTTGCTGATGAATACCGGTGGCAAGCACGATATGCAAGCCACTGCGCTCCGCGATCTTTGCCACATTTCGCGGATCTCTTCCAAGTCCAATCGGCGTCAGTTCGACGAGCGCGTCCATGCCGGCGTTTCGCATCTCAGTGGCTTCGACAGTGGATCGCTCCACATCATCCAACTCGTCGCCACGCAAGAGCGGCGAACGCATCAGCAAATGCTCATGGACATTCGTCCTGCCGAGATCTGATGGCTTGATGTCGCCTCGCACGGTGCGAATGATTTCTATATTAAACGGCACCGTATCCTCAATTCACTGCAGTGACTTAGTGGCATCGGTGAACGCCGCCACCGCAGCCATTGTTCTTGGTGATTCCGGCAATTGTTGCAATACTGCGAGAGGCAGTGTGACGGCTGCGACTTGTAACTCGGCAACCGCTTCTTCTTCAGCCGGTGAGTGGACGCTGGCAGCCAAAATTTCGACTGACGCGCGCTGCGCGTTCAGCGTACATTGCATTTTCCCAACTAATGCGAGCGCGTCCAGTCCATCGTCGCGCATGCGGCCGAGGTAGACGGCGATGTATCGCGCGCCGACACTTTGAGCAAGAATGGCTTGCGCGACCGTGTAGACCGCGGTCAGAGTTACGCGTACTCCCTGCAAAGCCAGCTGCGCGCTCGGCGCGTACCCAGCCGCTGTGGCGGGAATCTTGATAACCACGCGCGTCGGATCGATTTCTACCAATCGTGTGGCATCCTGGAATATTTGACTCGTATCCTCTGAGTAAACTTGCAGATGCAACTCGCGTGCGCCAAGTTCAAGGATTTGCTTTGCGAGAGGCATCACTTGCTGTACGTGTACACTTGCGCGTTTCAGTAGAGTGGGATTAGTCGTGACGCCGTAAACATACCCGCTTTTCAGGGCTTTCTCAACAGTTTGGATGTCAGCACTATCAATGAAAATACGCACCGTACATTCTCTCCCTCATGGTATCAGTTCAGCCTGACCCGCTTGGCACCTTGTTGCATGAAAACGAGCCCCTCGCTCGCGATCACGGTTGGGGCATCCTTGGGGGGACGCCACAAGCGGGTTGCCGCAATCAGCTCTGGATTAATTGCAGTAAACGCTTCCAGCACCAGCGGTCTCTTGTAGTGAGCATCCGCTAGACCGCGAAATACCTCGTCCCAGTTGACGGTACCGGTTCCCAATCGCCCGCGATGGCTCTCGCTCATGTGAATGTACCCGAGCACATCGGCACACTCGATGAGTGGTTTGTAAAATCCTTCCTCTTCGATGTTCATGTGATAGGTATCGGCGTGGAGTTGGATGTTGTCCGCGCCAATTGCTTTGATCGTCGCACGGCCATCGGCAAGCGAATTGTATACATAACCTTCGTGACGATTAACCACCTCAAGTCCCAATGTGACGCCGCGCTTTTTAGCGTCTGTCGCGACTTCGCCCAGCACTTGGATCACCGTCTGCCGTTCGGCGTTAGTTGGCGGCGCGCCAGTGAACAGACCGAGCGCGTACGCGATGCACCCACAGAGATAATTGCCGCCGATGGCTTCAAGCTTATCCAGCGCGCTGATCAAAAATTCCTTTGCCCGCTTGGGCTGGGCGGGCATGTGTGCGTCATTCGGCAACACGAGCGATGCGGTCGCGTAAATGCCAGCACGTGCGAGCGCCTGCTTGTGCGCTGCCGCGTCAAACTCGTGCGGCTTTAGCAGAGGAATTTCGATAAAATCGTATCCCTGCCGACCTGCCTCAGCAATCGCGTGGTTGCCTTTTTCTGTCGTCCACTCGTCAACCCAGACAAATGCATGCGCGCCGTACTTGGGCATGGTAACCTCCTGCGAAAACAGATTGGATAGGCGGCCTGACATGTTTCACAAAACCTGTCAGGCCTATCTCTCACGTTCGTTCCGTATGTCCTTCTTCGACTGTCCACTCGAGATGATGGTCAAGCAGGGTTTCACAGCGCGGGCGTCCAGCGTCGTCCCATCTCATCATCCGATAGTACATCTGCACGGCGCGGGCAAACTGTTGGCGGTCGAGACGCTTGCCGTCGAAGCGCCCCGACTTGCGAATCGGCTCATCGAAAAAACGCGTGGGCAGTGTGTCGTCCGCCGCCCTGAGACCCTCGCGCAAATTGTAAACGCGCATCAGGTGAAGACGCCGCTCGCCGAACCGCCAGAGTTCGTGCGTTGATGTTTCCCAACCGGTCACCGCGCGCAGCATCTCCGCCATGTCGTGCAGTATGAATACACGCACCGGCGGAATGGCGAACGGACAAATATCCAGCGCATCAGCCGCCCCTCGTCGTCAAACAAAGTGGCTTTGTTGCCGGTGGTGCCTAGATCATGCGCAAGGATGAATCGTTTCATCGAGCAATCTCTCCTGCAATCGCGGCGAGGCGATCAAACCGCTCGCCTACAATTTCCTGGTGATAGACTTGAGCGACCACTTGTGTCCAGCCATGCAAAAAATACAGCCATCCATCTTCGACGCGAACCTTTCTCGTCTCGCTTTGGGCGCGCGCCTGATGCATGAAACCAAGTTCGCCGCGATAATTCAACTCCCACGCGATGCCGTTCACCGGAAAGACGCCCTGGTCGGTAATTGGCGAACCCGGCAAGTCTTTGCCCATCCCGGTCGCGTTGATGATGATGCTTGCTGGCGGCATTTGCTCCATGATAGCATCGTTGCGCTTCGGGTCTTCGCTTAGGATGTACTCAAAGACAATATCTGCTTTCAAGCTTGCCAAAGTCCGCTCTAGTCGCTCGATGCTGCTCGCGGAGCGGCCGACGATGACGAAACGGCGTGGGCGGTCACTCACGCTCGGTTTGTTAATGAGGTGCAGTGCAATCGCGGTCGTCGAGCCACCGGGACCAAACGAAAGAACTGCACCGCCAGTGCGCGCAAAATAATTATCACCCAGGATCGCGTCAAGACTTAGACCAGAGGTGATCGGGTCTTTGGCGTGCCCTTCGAGCGCGCCATCACGTTTGGAAATGCACGAGACCTCGCCGCAGATTTGCGCGTATGGGTCGAGATAGTCGAACAGGTCGCGCGCGGCTTTGTAGAGACTGATCTTGTGCGCGGTGACAAGCGCGCCGAGTGAGTTGGGATCGTACTTAATTTGCGCGACCGCCTGCCGGTACGCCTTGAACATGTCGTGCAATTTCAGATCAACGCCTTCCATTACCACTTCGGGACGGCCCAGTTCTTTGGTCCACAACGGGAAGACTTTCATAATGGATGATTTGGTCGTCGTGACGCCGATAAAATAAAAAGTAGGTTGCGGTTTAGCGACGATTTGGTATTGTGCAGTATTTTCTACCACAAATGCCTGATCCTTTTTTACTATTTTAGATTGACGGGGTACGCCGGTTTTTCGCCCCGGAGTACAGCCAAACAATCGCGCAACGCGCCCCAGCCCATTGCGTTCATCGCACCATCGGTATGAGCACCGCAGTGCGGCGTCGCAATCACCTGAGGCAGCGTCAATAGTGGATTGTCTTTCCCCGGCGGCTCCAGGGCGAACGCGTCCAGCGCTGCACCGCGCAGGTGCCCGCTCCGCAATGCTTCAAGCAGCGCGGCTTCATCAATGAGTTCACCACGCGCAGTGTTGATGAGAAACGCGCCGGGCTTGACTTGCGCGAGAAACGATGCGTTCACCATGCTGCGTGTCGTCGGGAGGAGCGGACAGTGGAGCAATAGAAAATCGGCGCGGGATATCACTTCATCGAGCGCCGCCAGTTCGATTCGATTTGCAGCGGCAAACTCCGCGTCCGCCGCGGGATCGTGGGCGATCAGTGTGCAATTGAAGGCGCGCAAGCGCAGCGCGACTTGCTTGCCAATGGCACCCAAACCGATCAGCCCAACCGTTTTCCCTTCGAGCGTGACGCCGGCAATGCGTAGCCAGCCGCCCGCGCGCGTCTCTGCCGCGCGGGCGGGGATCGAGCGCGCCAGCGCAAGCATCATGCCAATTGTCAATTCAGCCACCGAGATTGCGTTGGCAAAGGGTGTGTTGGTGACAACAATCGATTTTTCAGCTGCAGCTGATAGGTCAATCCGATCTACGCCTACGCCATACCGGGCAATGACCTTGAGTTGGTCAGCTCTTTCAATCACTGCGCGGTCGATGTAATCCAAACCGGCGATATACCCATCGCATCTGGTCAGTAGAGCGCCTACCTCCGTCGAGGTGAGCGGACGTTCAAAAGGATTGTAGATCACTTGGCCAACGGCGGCTTCTATCTCGTTGCGCAGTCGCGGATCATTCTTACCGTAAGACGTCGGGGTCACGAGGACTCGACAAGACTTGAGATCGTGAATCATCTACCTACCTTTCTTGTGGACTCCAACGTGGATTATCAATGATCTGCGCGCGACCATCGTTTTCCACAACTAATTTGCGAAAGCCCTGCTGCTCGATTGAGCCGTAATCGTGCCCCGCGTTTCCCGGGTAGATGAAGAACGTGACGAGGTCTTCGCGCTGCCCGGTGTTGACCGAACGATGCGCCCAGCGCGGCGGCACGTAGAGCACGCGACCAGGGCGCAATTCTTCAACCGACCACTCACCCTCCGGCGTTTCCATCACCATCGCGCCTTCGCCTTTCAAACAATAATAGACTTCGGCGGTGTCGAGCACAGTATGGAAATGTCCCTTGGTCATAAAATACTCGGCACCGACTTTGCCCGGGTGGACGATAGTGATGCCGTGCATCAACTCGCCCGCCGACTCGGGGCGCTTGATTTCATACACCTCGTAGAGCACCGGGTCTTGGCTGAGCACCCCCGTGTACGCCTGCTCGTCCAGATACTGCCCTTCCATCGCAGACAAGCGACGAACGATGTGGTTATCGTATTCGGATAGAGTTCCGTCAGTCACTGAGATCGACAAAGTGAAGGGACGTTGTTTCATGGATCAACCTTGACGCGGTAGACTACGGTTCGACCACCACCTTGCCGACGCGTTCGTCCGGATGGTTCGCTGTTTCAAAGGCGCGGCGAAATTCATTTAGCTGGAAAACGTGGGTGATCAACCGATCTGGATTAATGACGCACCGCGCAAGCAGATCGAGCGCGATGGGAAAATAGTGATTGGGGATCGCGTGCGAGGCGCGCAATTGCAGTTTCTGGAAATGAAATGCATTGATGTCCAGCTCGACCGTCTCGCCCACACGCTCTTCCAGGCCAATCAGCGCAACAGTTCCACCAAAGCGACAAGCGCGCAGAGCGTCAGGAATTGCGGTGGGCGGCGCGGTCATCAGCACGCGATCCACGCCATCGTTGGTGGCGCGTTTGATTTCGTCCACGGCATTCTCGTTTCCGCTGATCGTCACATCCGCGCCAAACTCGCGCGCGCGTTCAAGCCGGAAACAGTTGCGCGGGTTGTCGCGGGGCGAGCCAACGAGAAACACGCGCCGTGCGCCGCGGAGTTTCGCGATTTGGCACGCCATAATCCCGATGGGACCCGTGCCCCAGACCGCGACCTCGCCGTTGAGCGGAATGTCGGCACACAGCGTTACGTCGATCGCGACAGTAAGCGGTTCTGCGAGGCTGGCTTGGCGCGGCGTGAGGTTGCAATATTTTTGTAGCGATGCTTCCGGGACGCATACGTAATCGCCTATCCCGGCTCGATCGTTCATAAACGTCCAGATGCTGCGGCAGTAGCGGCTTTCGCCGTTCTTGCAGGCATCGCAAACTCCGCAACCGGTGTTGTTCTCGATGATGACTGAATCGCCGACGCCCAAACGGCTGACACCCGCGCCGACCTCCTCGACGCGCCCGGAGATTTCGTGACCCAACGGTGTCCAATCGCGATTCATCGCGCGCAAAAAGTGCAGATCAGTTCCGCAGATTCCACACCCGGTAACCCGCACCAGTACTTCACCCAGGTTGGGCGTGGGCGTCGGCACCTCGCGCAAGTCAAACTGGAAAGGCGCTTTGCCCCACAGAGCTCGCATCGGTCACCTCTCACGCGCGTTTGCGCGTGTATCTCGCGATGAAATCGTAAGGCGAAGGGAGCGGAATGTCGCTCGCCGCGTTGAGTTACCCTCCGCTCAAGTGGCTGGAGTGTATCAGACCATCAACCCTTTGCAAAGGGGACATCTCTACTTTGGGTTGACAGCAGAAATTTTGACATGTCATCTAAACTTTAAAAGTGAACTGTTTCCAGTTGAAAAGTGAACCCTGAACGAACTAGGCTGGCAGAGCGATTTCCAGTAGATTTCTCCAAAGTCAAAAGGAGGAATCCATGGGCCAGCCACACAAACGCTTCAGCGACCAACAAATCCGGCTTCTCTTTCACGGCTATTGCCAAGGACAATTGCGACGTGCGGATCTGCAAGACATGTTAGGCATTGGTAAGACCCGCTTTTTTGCTTTGCTGAAAAGGTATCGGCGGGATCCAGCTGGCTTTAGCCTGGTTTACCAGCGTTGCATGCCAGCCCAGTTGCCGACGATCGTGGAGGCGGAGATCGAGCGAGCTCTGCTGCGGGAGAAGGAAATCGTGGCAGATCCGGACCTACGCATATCGGGATATAACTACACAGCCCTACGAGACCGGCTTCGCAAGAAGGGCATGGATGTGTCCGTGACCACCATCATCAAGCGAGCCAAACAGTTAGACTGCCACAAACCTCGTCGCAAGCGCAAAGTTCACGATCGAGAAGTGTTGACAGCTACGATTGGGGCTTTAGTGCAGCACGATGCTTCCACTCACCTGTGGTCTCCGTTTGCACAAGAGAAATGGACCCTGATCACATCGATTGATGACTACAGCCGCAAACTGTTATTCGCCGATTTCTTCCCCAACGAGACTACCTGGGCCCAGATCCAGGCTACCCAGGCCGTGATCCAGGCCTATGGACTACCCCTGCGGTATTATGTGGATTCCTTGCGTGTCTTTCGCTTTGTCCGAGGTCGAGCATGTCGTTGCTGTGAAGTCCTAGAACCTTCCCTAAAGGAGACCCCGCGGTTTATCACAGACCTAATAAAACGAAGGATTTCAAGATTGGTGCATTCGGGTATTTATTTGAGCGCAATAAAAATTCCTTGCCCCTATCCCTAACCAAAAGTATAGGTTGACAGGTCATTTTCTCCCACTACAATAAACTGCTATGAGACTGATTCTGTCATACTCAATTGAATTGGAAGGGAGATTGCGTTGAATATGGAGACCTCTTGGTTTCTGCGGTGGTTACCTGATGTTATAATCTCATAGTTATCCAAATAGAATGTCGAAGGATTCTTACCTTGAATATTGAAACGACCACACTAGAAGACCACCAAGTAAAATTGACAGTCGAAATTGAAGCCGAATCCCTGGAACAAGCCAAGCGGAGGGCTGCTCGTCAAATTTCGAAACATACCAAGATACCTGGATTCCGACCGGGAAAAGCCCCTTATAACATCATTCTCCGCCATGTGGGTGAAGAAGCCGTGCTTGAGGAGGGTCTTGAACTGCTGGTTAAGGATCTATATCCAAAAATTATTGAACAAGCCGAAATTCGACCGCAAGGACCTGGAAAATTCAAAAACATTGCCAGCATGGATCCGCTGAAGTTAGAATTCATCGTTCCTCTGGCAGCTGAGGTGGAACTTGGAGATTACCATTCAATCCGTTTCCCTTACGAGCTCAAGACGGTTAGTGATGATGAGGTTGACCGGGTACTGGAGAACCTGCGGGACAGGCAGGCTATCGAGGAACCCGTCGACCGCCCTGCCCAAGAAAGCGACCACATTTATTTAAAGCTGAGTGCCGAGCGTTCTAATGTTAGCGAAGGTGAAAAAGCCACATTGATTAATCAGCAATCCTACTCGGTTATCATTCCTCCAGCTGATAAGGATGCCAATGGTGAGTGGCCTTTTCCTGGTTTCAACCGGGAATTGATTGGATTATCGAGTGAGGATCAAAAAACAATTCAATACACCTTCCCCGAGGATTCTGGCTTTGAATCCCTAAGAGGGGTACCTGCCAAATTTTCGGTCCTCATAGAAGATGTCAAATCCCGTACATTACCTGAGTTGAATGATGAATTCGCTCAATCTGTCGGAGAATACGACACGCTTGAGGATCTGCGCCAAGACGCCCGCCAGACCTTAGAAAAGCAAGCCCTCGAAGCTTACAATGATGAATACAATGAAAAAATAATCGCAGTTGTTCTGGAAGGAGCCACGATAAAATATCCCCCGCAGATGCTTGAAGAAGAAATCGATGAAGTCATCCATCAATTAGAACATCGCTTACAAGATCAAAATATGGATCTTGAGACTTACATGAAAACTCAGAATTTGGACGAAGAAGGTTTGCGGGAAGAAGTCAAGCCTGTAGCTGAAAATAGGTTAAGTCGATCACTAACCCTCCTAGAGGTTGCTAAATCTGAGGATATTCAGGTTGAAAAGGATGATCTCCAAGCTGAGACCGAGCGAACGCTGGGAGCGATGGCTTCATATATGAACGAATCGGATTTTAGAAAACTCTCCGACAAGGGGCTGGTTTCTAATTTAGTCGGGAATATCATGGCTGAGATGAGAATTGAGCGCACCCTGGAAAGATTGCGAGCTATCGCTAAAGGTGAAATCGAGTCAGTTGAAGAGGAGATACCGACCTCACTCGAAGAAACCACAGGCACTGAAGCTCAAGCAAGCGAGAACGATATCGCAGAAGAAACCCTAAAAGAAGCTCTACCTGAGGAACAATTTGTTTCTGATGAACAAGCACCGATCATGGATGAAGCATTACCCCCTCCCGAGAAAGATGAAACCCTCGATAAATAGCCAATGAGCTAAAATATTAAAGACTAAGTATTGATAAGAAAGGTAAGGTTGAAAAAAGAATTATGGATCTAACATTACCCCAATCGCTCATACCGATGGTGATTGAGACAAGCGGTCGTGGAGAACGAGCGTTTGATATATACTCGTTGCTTTTAAGAAATCGGCTAGTGTTCTTAGGTACCCCGATAAATGACCAGGTTGCTAACTTGACCGTTGCCCAGCTGCTCTACCTTAATCAAGAGGACCGGGAAGCGCCTATCAGTATGTATATAAACTGTCCAGGTGGGCAAGTTTATGCAGGTCTGGCGATTTACGATACCATGCAGACGCTTTCTAATCCGATCAGCACCGTTGCAGTTGGCATGACAGCTTCCTTTGGAACGGTTTTACTCACGGCCGGTACACCCGGACAACGCTATGCGCTGCCCAACGCTACTATTCATTTACACCAACCCCATGGTGGTGCCGAGGGTCAGGCAACTGACATCGAGATTCAGGCCAGGGAAGTGTTACGTTTGCGCAGTAATCTGAACACCATCCTCGCAAAACACACTGGTCAAACTTTGGAAGTGATTGAACGCGATACTGATCGTGACTTTTGGATGGATGCAAATTCTGCTGTGGAATACGGAATCGTAGACAAGGTTCTAGAAGCTCAAGAAAAAATCGAGGCCTAAATCCTTATGCAGTGATCATCCATATCCTTGATCGCACGTTTAGGCCGGATGTCGCAGATTGGCGTCCGGCTTTATAATTAACCCCGATCTTCGGCCAAATCTTTCTGCAATTCCTAAAAAATAAATTCTGGAGGGAGTGAATGGAAAAAGTGAGCTATCGAGAAATTAAAGCACTTATTGTCGATATGGATGGTGTGTTATGGCGGGATTCCAAACCGTTGTTAGACCTTCCTGCCCTATTTTCGGAAATAAGACGAAGGGGATTGAAAGTAATTCTTGCGACCAATAACGCTACCCGCTCGATCGTACAATATTTAGAAAAATTGCAGGATTTCGGAGTCGTGCTTAAGGCTGAGCAAGTGATCAATTCTGCCCAAGCGACCGCTCATTACATGCAAAAAGGGCACCCAAACGGGGGCAGGGTCTATGTCGTTGGTGAGAATGGATTTATTGACACACTCCAGGCTTATGGCTTCTCTCACGCCGAAGAAGATGTACTTGCCGTCTTGGTTTCGATGGATCGTGGTTTAACCTACCAAAAGCTGCGTCAAGCGACATTGCTCATACGTGCGGGAGTGCCTTTTATTGGCACTAATCCCGACCGTTCCTTCCCAACACCAGAGGGACTAATCCCAGGTACAGGTGCGATACTTGCCGCTCTCGAGGCGGCCACCGATATAAAACCGGTCATTATCGGTAAACCGCAACCGGAAATGTACCGTATAGCTCTCGACCGGTTGGGCACTTCTCCCAATGAAACGCTTGTGATTGGAGACCGATTAGAAACGGACATAGCAGGAGCCCAGGCCCTTGGCTGCCATACTGCCCTTGTACTAACCGGAGTCAGCTCGAAAGAAGATGCCCGGTCATGGAAGCCGGCACTCGATTTCATCTCCGAAGATGTTGCTACGCTCATTAAGAATTTGTAATGATATCCCATAATAGGGTCACGAAACCCTCAATTATGATTTCGAAGCCTCTTATCTATGAATATGACTTCACTGACCTGGCGAAAACGCTAGAATCTTGGGGACAGCCCAGCTACCGCGTTTCCCAAGTTTGGAAGGGTCTTTATCAACATTTACGCACATCTGCTGAGGATTTTCCAAATTTACCCAAGGATCTGCGCCGAAAGCTATCCGATGAATTCTCATTTTTCTCTCTGAAGCCGGACAAAACCTTAGAATCAGACGATCGAGAGACCCGCAAAACGCTTTTTCTTTTACCGGATGGGCAAGCGCTTGAAGCGGTTCTCATGCAGTATCACAAGAGACGAACGCTCTGCATCTCGACCCAGGTGGGTTGTGCCATGGGTTGCGTCTTCTGCGCCACAGGTCAAATGGGTTTCCATCGAAATTTAAGCAGCGGTGAAATCATCGAACAAGTTTTATATTATGCCAGACAGTTTAAACTAAGCGATGAGCGTGTAACCAACGTTGTCGTCATGGGCATGGGTGAACCGTTTCATAATTATGAGGCGACTATGGCTGCCATCAACCGCTTGAACCATCCCGAAGGTCTGAATCTGGGCTCTCGTCGTTTTACAATATCCACGGTAGGCTTGGTACCCATGATCAGGCGGTTTGCAAATGAGCATAACCAGATCAACTTAGCGATCTCCCTGCACGCTGCCGATG
The DNA here is from genome assembly GCA_034430155.1 of Anaerolineales bacterium. Taxonomy (GTDB): domain Bacteria; phylum Chloroflexota; class Anaerolineae; order Anaerolineales; family UBA4823; genus DAOUET01. Next base: position 11,175 of record DAOUET010000074.1, on the reverse strand, counting down.
ATGAATTAAGGTCTTCGATGCTACCAATAAACCATAAATATCCATTGGAGGTTTTAATACAAGCCTGCCGGGATTATGTTGCCAAGACCCATCGTAGAATTACATTTGAATGGGCTTTGATCAGGGATGTCAACGATACGCCTGAGCAAGCCAGAAGGTTGGGCTCACTCCTTCGTGGGCTGCAATGCCACGTGAACGTGATCCCCCTAAATCCGACATCCGGTTATATTGGCAAAGCCACCACCCGGGAAAGGGCCAAATCTTTCAAAGCAGCATTAAATCAAATCGGAATTCCTTGCACTATACGCCTCCGTCGTGGATTGGACATTCAAGCCGGATGCGGACAACTTGCCATTGAGAAAATACAATGAAGGATGGAGACAAACATGACCGCTAAAGTCATTTTCAATCCCTATGCCGGACGTTGGCTGGCTCTCAAGCGCAAAGAAGAGCTGGTTACTGCCTTGGAAGTAGCTGGTATCGATTTTGAATTGGTCTCGACAGGTAAACATGGAGATGGAATTGAGTTAGCGGCAAAGGCCGTAGAGCAGGGATATAGCCCAATCATCGCGGCTGGAGGCGATGGCAGCGTCAGTGAAGTGGTAAACGGAATCATGCAGGCGGCAGATTCCAATGGAACGGTCCCGCCTATTCTATTGGGTGTGATGCCTTTAGGATCTGCTAATGATTTTGTCTATAACCTTCACCTGCCTAAAGACCTGGGAGAAGCCGGAAAAATTATCGCTGCCGGTAAATATCGTGCCATAGATTTGTGCCATGTCACTACTTCAGAAACTGGCCAAGAACGATATTTTGATAACAACGCTGCTATCGGTTTAGAACCCTACATCACCCTAATCCAGCAACGGATAATACATGTACAAGGCATGTTTCGTTACCTTTTAGCAACGCTGATTGGTATTCGTGATAACCCCCGTTGGTTAATGCATTTAACTTGGGAAGGTGGGGAATTCCACGGTCCTGTCACCCTTGTAACTGTTGGAAACTGCCCTCGCACTGGTGGTTTATTTTATATGGCGCCCCACGCCGACCCATTCGATGGGAAATTAACCTTTGTATATGGCTATATGGCAACCCGTCTGCAGATCTTAAAATTACTCCCGAGAACGATGAAGAGCGGTTCAGGTAGCTATGTTGAGCATCCAAATATTCACGAAATTCATTCACCTTGGCTTAAAGTGGTTCTAGATAACCCAACGCCTGCTCACGCTGATGGCGAGATTTTCGCCCAATCCATCAATGAAATCGAGTATCGAATTATCCCAGAGAAGCTTCGGGTCTTGTCACCCTAGTATGACGGAGTTAAACAAACACTCATCATTCCAGCGCCGAATATTACCTGCATTGCTGAGAGTATTTTTCTATTTACTCTATAACCAATTTGCCTGGATATATGATTGGTTCGCAGGTATCGTATCTATTGGGAAGTGGAAGGGTTGGGTTTTAACCGTCCTCCCCTACCTAAACGGTCACCGGATCCTTGAAATGGGACATGGGCCAGGCCATTTGCAGCTCGAATTACAAAAGAAAAATGTCGAAGTGGTTGGTTTAGATCGCAGTTATCATATGGGACGGGTTGCTTTTAAAAGGATGAAAAGTACTGGGTTTTTACCGTTATTAGTTAATGGCTATGCGCAATTATTGCCTTTTGCCGATCAGGTTTTCAATCAGGTCGTGGCGACTTTTCCCACTGAATATATCCTCGATCTCGTTACGTTAAATGAAGTCTGGCGCGTCCTTGCCCCTGGTGGCGCGCTAGTAGTAATACCCGTTGCATGGATTACAGGCAACCGATGGTTCGAGCGTATGGCTGCTTGGCTTTTCCGCTTCTCCGGACAAGCGCCCGAATGGGATGATCACACTTTGGAGCCTGTTCGAACAGCCGGTTTCAAGGTGCAAGTTGAACGACAATCTTCGAATTCCAGTGAAATATTGATTGTACTCGCTCAAAAACCTTAGGAGGGCGTTATTCTTAAAACAAATCAATATCAACCTGCAGACAACTAGATCCAGGTAAAATGGATTAAATCATGGAATTACACATCGCCGTTTCCAAGGTCAAGAAATACGCCTCCTCTCAAAGTGGTGATACAGTCGAGGTTGTTGAACGACCAAACGGAGGGCTATCTGTAGTAATGGCGGATGGTCAGAGCTCTGGTCGAGGCGCCAAGTGGATATCTACTATGGTAGTCCGCAAAGTAATCGCTTTACTTGCCGAGGGAATACGAGATGGCGCGGCAGCCCGTGCAGCTTCCGATTATTTGTACACAGAACGTGGAGGTAAAGTATCCGCTACTTTAAACATTCTCTCAATCGATATGCTGACGAAATCATTGGTGATCACCCGCAATAACCCCGCGCCTGTTCTGCTCTCGCAAGATAATGACCTGCAATGCTTAGATGAACCTAGTCTGCAGATCGGGTTGTATCGTGATACCCGCCCAAAGATATCCGAGATAGCCTTAGCTCCAGGGTTAGTCGCAGTGGCATATACCGATGGCATTGTACACGCCGGTTCACGCTATGGGCAATCTATGGATGTCGAAGATAAACTGCGATTCTTACTCGAGTACAGCGGGGCTTCTTGTCAAAAAATCGCAGATGACCTTCTCCAACATGCATTAGACCTCGATCGTGGTCGTCCTACGGACGATATAAGCGTGATTGTATTGCAGGTGACAGATAAAGATGGCGATGAAGTGCGGCGTATGAGCGTACAATTACCGATATGACCGTGAAACTCATTGGCATTGTTGGTCCTTGTTCAGCCGGTAAATCAACTTTAATTGCAGGTCTGTCTGGACATGGTTACACTGCACGGCACATTGCTCAAGAGCACTCTTATGTTCCTGATATGTGGCAACGTATTACCAATCCTGACATTTTGATCTATTTAGACGTTTCCTATCAAGAATCAATGCGTAGACGACCTTCAGAAATGACCCAAATTGAATTCCAAGATCAGAAGCAGCGCCTCCTACACGCTCTCAGACATGCCGATCTTTACCTTGATACCGAGCATTTAACCATAGGAGAAGTGCGCGACCGTGTACTCTCGTTCTTAGAAAATACGGGAAATGACAGAAAATATTGTCAATCCCTAAACACATTGGACTGAAATGGACAATCCTGGCAAACAGGGGTATAATCCCTGCTTGCTAGCCGCTGGTTGGATATCAATGATTCTCCTTTATAACTTGCCAGCCTTGGGCTGGCGTTTTCATGAATCAAACTCGGAGGCCAAGCAAGGTAGATGAGACTATACCGGACTCTAATAATAATATTAGTCATTATTGCCATCGCCATTTGGATGGATTTGCCCAACAACCCCGGCATCCACATCGGGAGTATCAATCGATTAATCCAAACCCGCTTAGGTCTTGATTTGGTGGGTGGTGTACAGGCTCTTCTGGAAGCGGATTTGCCACCTAATGAACCCATACCCGCCGGAGCCATGACCACAGCCAGGCAAATTGTTGAAAACCGTGTGAACGGATTGGGTGTCAATGAAGCGGTCGTCCAACAGGCCGGAGAACGGCGTATCGTTGTTGAACTTCCAGGTGAGACTGATCCGCAGAAAGCGCTCGCTACAATCCAACAAACCGGATTACTCGAATTTGTGGATTTTTCAACCATCAGCCAACAGGAAGCTATAGCTCTGGTGGGCACCACCATCCAGACGGATTTCGGGCAGTCCAGCCAACCTCAGGGAAACCCAACCAACGCCCCCATCCAAGAACCCACAATACTCCCCACGCAGCAAACAACCCCTACCAGCGAACCTACTCCAACTACCATAACCCCAACCCAAACGATCACTTCAACAGCAGCATCGCCGGCAATCGCAACCCCGCCTGCCCAGGTATTTCATACAATCATGACGGGTATTGACATAAAGACTGTTTCAGTCACTACCAGTACCACAGGTCAATATGAGGTTGCCTTTCAATTATCCGACCAGGGTTCCAAAATATTTTCAGATTACACTTCAGCTCACGTTGGGGACATTTTGGCCATCGTATTAGACAAAATAGTTATCTCCGCACCACGTGTAGATAGTGCTATCACCGCTGGACGGGGGGTTATTACCGGAAACTTCACTTTAGATAGCGCCAATGCTTTAGCCGTACAATTGCGTTACGGTTCCTTGCCTATCCCTCTGAAGGTTGTTACCAGCCAGACTGTTGGCCCGACTCTAGGACAAGATTCGCTCAGGAAGAGCCTTATCGCGGGGATGATTGGTTTGAGTGTTGTGGTGCTGTTTATGGGTTTATATTACAGACTTCCGGGTATTTTGGCTGATCTGGCTCTGATTGTCTATGCCTTAATCACATTTGCATTGTTCAAATTTATCCCTGTCACGTTGACCCTCCCAGGCATCGCCGGTTTCGTCTTGAGTGTAGGCGTGGCTGTTGACGCAAATGTCCTTATCTTTGAGCGGTTAAAAGAGGAGTTACGATCTGGACGTAATTTAAGGCAAGCAATCGATCTGGGCTGGAGCCGGGCTTGGCCTTCTATCCGTGACTCGAATTTCTCGACTTTAATCACATGCCTGATCCTGTTTTGGTTCGGAAGCACCTTTGGAGCGAGCATTGTCAAAGGTTTCTCATTGACGCTGGCTCTAGGTGTGCTGGTGAGCATGTTTACGGCCATTATCGTTACCCGTACTTTTCTCCATGTAGTGCTGGACAATATTGACTTCTCTGAACATCATGGTTGGTTCGGTGTGTAGGAGCTTGGAATGTTAAACATAGTAAAACGACGCTATATTTATTTCGGGATCTCCTTGCTGGTTATCGTTCCTGGTCTTCTGGCTCTAGTCATCTGGGGTTTGCCGCTAGGGATCGATTTTACCGGTGGTAGTTTATTGGATGTGCGCTTCGAATCGGGAAATGTACCCCCATCGGCAGAGGTCATCGCGCTTTATACCGAATTCGGTTTCAGCGATACCTTAGTCCAGACTTCCGGGCAAAATTCCATCGTTATCCGTACTAAGAGTATGGACGAGAACACGAGAACCAATATTGTCTCTGAAATGGAAAAACGCTTTGGCAGCCAAATCGTCGTACAGAGTTTCGAATCTGTAGGACCTTCCGTCGGGCAAGAAGTCGCTACTCGTGCAGCCGGTGCGGTCGGACTGGCTGCCGTCGGGATATTAGCTTATATCACTTTTGCATTCAGAGGGGTTGCCAACGCATTTCGATATGGCGTAAGCGCTATCGTCGCTATGTTCCATGACGTCGCGGTAGTTGTTGGAATCGAAGCGATACTCGGTCATTTCCTTGGTTGGGAGGTAGATGCCCTTTTTCTCACCGCGTTACTTACTGTTATCGGGTTTTCTGTGCACGACTCCATCGTGGTGTTTGATCGTATCCGCGAGAATGCCACTATCTATCGACGAATACCCTACGAGCAGGTCGTTAACCACTCAATTGTTCAAACTCTCGACCGCTCTATTAACACACAGTTGACCGTAATGTTTACGCTATTAGCTTTAGCCCTCTTTGGGGGTGTCACTCTACGACACTTTGTCGTCACATTACTGGTGGGGGTTTTCAGCGGTACCTATTCCTCTATTTTCAACGCCTCACCAATACTGGTGGTATGGGAAAACCACGAGTGGCGCTATTGGTTCAAGCGGGGAAACGGTAAAGAATCAGTCGCTTAATATCACTCATAAAAAATTCGGGGTTCTGATTGACAGGAGAAAGTACTGCCAACCACGACCTCTTAATATTTAATGTCCATGAATACTAATTCTCACCATTTATCAGCGAACTCGATAGATACAGCAGATCAATTTTCCCGAGACAAGCCCATCGAATTAGCCACGCATACCAGGAGTAGTCCTGTTATTGGTTGTTTTAAAGTTATACCTGCGATCGGTTTGTTGACCTTGCTCATCATCTTCTATCTTCTGGCGCCTACAAGAACAAATATCCTTTTATTAGGTATTGACCGTGCCCCAGAGAGAGCTGATTTAAGCAGGAGCGATACCATAATAATGATGACCGTCTTGCCCCCCAGACCTTATGTTGGTATGCTATCCATTCCTCGTGACTTATGGGTTTCTGTACCAGGAGTTGGTGAAAACCGGATAAACACTGCTCATTTCTACGCTGAATTAGAAGCCCCTGGTAGTGGACCATTGAGGGTGATGGAGACCATTCAGCAGAATTTTGATGTCAAAATGGATTATTACGTGCGTATCCGTTTCGATGGTTTACAACAGATTGTTGATGTTTTAGGGGGTGTGGATATCCAAATAGATCATCCAACTGCGCTCTATACGGCAGGATTACACCATTTGGATGGAACACAGAGCTTGGCCTTTGTCCGAGACCGGCAAGGAGCTGATGATTTCTCTCGCATTGAAAATGGTCAGCTTTTCTTTAAAGCGGTTTGGAACGAGATTAGAGATCCATCGTCATGGCCACGCCTGCCAGCATTCATGATCGCTTTGAGGAGTGCAGTTGACACCAATATCCCAATATGGCAGTGGCCACGCCTGGCTTTGGCGGTCCTGCGGGCGGGTGCCGACGGCATTGACGCACGGGTAATCTCGAGAGAAGAAGTTTCACCCTTCACTACCTCGGGGGGAGCCCAGGTGCTCGCCCCGATTTGGGAAAAGATCAACCCATTAGTCAATGAAATATTTAACCAGTAACCCGGAAATCATCTGTTACTGACCCAAATAGGTGATGATGATATTGCGAAAAAAGAGGATTAATGTCGCCCCAGTAATCAGGAAGGGGCCATAAGGAATTGCCCGGAAGAATTGGAATCTTCGAGTGACTAACATCCCTATCATGTAGACCAAGCTGACAAAACCACCAATCAAAATAGCCAGAATAAGCCCCACCAATATCCCAGGCCAACCCAAGATTAATCCTAAGACACCAGATAGGTTGACGTCTCCAAAACCCAACGCATCCTCTTCGATTTCTTTTCCCTGCCTGCGAGACATTAATTTGACAAAAAAATTCCCCATCATATAAAGTATAAACATGATCCCAAACCCCGCCACACCTCCTATAATGGTGGGAAGAAGGCCATGGGACCAAATTCCAATGATCAACCCCAGGATTGCACCAGCGACACTGACCGGATGCAGAATCAGGCGGTGTTCTAGGTCTATTACCGTGACCAATCCGAAATAGATCAATACGAGGAATCCGGTTAAGAAATTCAAGTTATTCGGAGGCGAGAGCCAAAGCCAGACTGCTGTAATGGTTGCGATGACATCAACTATCCAGATCCGCCATAAACGTCGGGTACCACAAACGTGGCACCTTCGGGGCCAAATAAAATAATTGTGCCAGGAGAGCTCTGATCCGCATACCGGGCAAAATGGGGCTGTTATTCTGCGACGATATGGCAGGGTGTCTGCGAGATAATTCACCAGTTCACCTGCCAGCAACCCAAGTAGGAAAGCCAAGATTACCATATGTTGAAGAATTATAGCAGCACAATGGAAGGAATTTCCCCTTTCAGACATAACAATTTTGTTTTTCAGTTAAAATTCGTTTGATGATCACTGCCCCATTAATCGCGCTTCTGACAGATTTTGGCAGCCAGGATCCTTTCTGTGGCATTATGAAAGGCGTGCTGGCGAAAATTGCCCCCGGTATCCCATATATTGACATCAGCCATGAGATACCCCCTGGAGATATCCGCCATGCAGCCATTACTTTGTGGCAATCACGTCCATATTTTCCAGACGGTACAGTTTTCCTTTGCGTCGTAGATCCAGGAGTCGGCACTGACCAGCGTGGGATCATCCTGCAATCTGGTGCAAATACCTTTATTGGACCAGATAATGGTATTTTCACTTTCATTCTCGACCAAGGATTCCAAGCCTGGGAATTGCAGAATCCCGAATTTGCCTTGCCAAACCCAACCAATACTTTTCACGGGCGGGATATATTTGCTCCGGCAGCTGCCTTTGTTGCCAGGGGTATTCCTGGCTCTGAATTTGGTCGTGTAATCCAGGATTTAATCTTGTTGTCCCCCCCATATTTACGATCTCCCGATGCCCAATCTCTTCAGGGTGAAATCCTGTACGCGGACCACTTTGGTAATCTGCTCACCAGCCTGGGCTGTTTCACTCATGTCAATGAAGAGATAATAAAATTTTCACCTTGGTTTCTAAGCGCAAAGAAGCCCTTAACTCCACAAACTTTTCTAATCAATCTAATTGATATAAATCTACCCAACGGGATATCCCTACCCTTGGTAAGCACTTTTACCGAGGTACCCCCTGAAGGTTGTGCTGCACTTATTGGTAGCTGTGGTCTAATAGAGATCGTTGCCAACCAGAAGAGCGCCGCGGTGATGCTGGACCTACATACTGGTGATCACATTACCCTTTCCTCAAGGAGGCAGAATCCAAATGGATAAATTTATCATTGATGGCAGCTATCCATTACAAGGAGAGATCACGCCATCTGGAAATAAAAATGCAGCCTTACCGCTTCTGGCAGCATGTCTCCTTACGGAAGAACCTGTAGTTCTACACAACATCCCCAATATCCTAGATATCTATGCCATGCGTGCTCTGATTGAGAGCCTGGGCGTTGAAATCAAGGACCTGGCAGCTCATTCCTGGCAGATCCAGGCGAAGCAAGTCCTTCCAGCTGGTTTAGACCCACAATTATGTCGCCGTATCAGGGCATCCATCTTATTGGCTGGGCCGATGATGGCGCGGGCTGGCGAGCTCCATCTGCCGCCACCTGGAGGAGACATCATCGGTCGTCGTCGCGTAGATACCCATATTCTGGCTTTGCAAGCACTTGGCGCCCAAGCAGAATACGACCGCATTAATCGTATATATCGTTTTCAGGCAGGTAAGTTATTGGGCAGTAACATTCTTCTTGATGAAGCCAGTGTAACAGCCACAGAAAACACCATTATGGCTGCGGTTATGGCGAGAGGCACTACCGTTTTGCGTAATGCTGCTTCGGAGCCTCATATCCAAGATCTATGCTTTTTCCTCAACTCAATCGGGGCAAATATAGAAAATATCGGTTCCAATACATTACATATCCATGGTGTAGATAAGTTACATGGTGGAGAGTTCACAATTGGCCCAGATTATTTGGAAGTTATCAGCTTTATTGGGGCAGCAGTTGTCACCCATGGATCTATCCGTATCCGGGAGGCTGGCACTCAGTATTTGGATATGATCCGATTGGTTTTTCATCGCCTAGGAGTAGAATGGCAAATCATAGGAGATGACATCCTGGTGCCCAATCAGCAAAGAATGGTGATCGAACCAGATCTTGGAGATAACATCCCCGAGATCAGCGTGATGCCTTGGCCGTCTTTTCCAACAGATTTGATGAGCGTAGCCATCGTAATGGCCACCCAATCAAAAGGGAGTATCCTGTTCCATGATTGGATGTATGAAGGTCGCATGTATTTCACAGACAAACTGAAAGCTATGGGTGCCCAAATTGTCTTATGCGATCCGCATCGCTGTATTGTCCAAGGACCCACTGAGTTGATCGGCGAGAATGTCGAAAGCCCAGACATTAGAGCCGGCTTGGCGTTACTCTTAGCAGCCCTGGCAGCCAAAGGCAAATCGGAAATTCGCAATGTCGGTCAGATTGACCGCGGTTATGAACGCATCGATGAAAAACTCAGAAATTTAGGAGCTCACATAGAGCGTCTTAGCATCTGATCTCTCGATATCTAAATAAAAAGCAACGTATAAAAGTTTATGCTGTCTTTTATACGTTGCTTTTTTGATGTAATTAATCCTTTTGTACTTCAGCATCCGAGACTACATCTAAAAACTCACTCACAACCTCTCGCAACATGGGTTCAGGTAATGCACCCACTTGCCGGTGAATTATTTTTCCACCGGCGACAAATAGCATAGTCGGGATTCCCTGCACATTATAGCTTTGAGCCCATTTGGGGTTATCGTCAGTGTTTACTTTGGCTACCAATAACTTACCGGCATATTCTTTTGCCAGCTTGTTAAGCGTGGGTGCAACTATACGACAAGGAGCACACCATGGCGCCCAGAAATCAACGATTACAGGGATTCCCGATTGCAACACAGTTTTATCAAATGCTTCATCATTTACGTGTACTGGTTCTTCAATCACTTATATATCTCCTAAGAATATAAATCCTTAAATCACCTCTGATTCGCCAGTGATGATTTCATATGATGATTTAATGTGTGCACTTGCTTTTAACATAATACTCGCTGAACAATATTTATCCTCAGAAAGCTGGATTGCCTGTTCGATTGCCTTTTGCTCTAAGCCATCTCCCTTTATTAGATAGACCACTTCGATTTCAGTATAAATTTTTGGGTGTGTTTCCGCTCTTTTTCCCTTGGCTTTGATATTTAATCCCTTAAGTGGTTGCCGTTTTTTTCTTAATATATTCACAATATCTACCCCGGTACATCCTGCTAAGCCAAGCAACAACATTTCCATAGGTCCGATTCCTGGTCGACCTTCTTTCGAACCCATTTGGACAGAGCCACCTGCTTCATTAGACCCCAAGAATACGGAATCTCCTTGCCACTCAGCCATTACTTCAAAGGCATCTTCCATAAACCCTCCAAATCCTTCAAGCAATTATTTAATTAACTCATGTTACGCAGTGAGTAGTGCGTAACGGGTGAAAAATTGTAGAATATAGGTCAGGAGAGCAGTATGAAAAACATTCTGGACCTATACTCAAATTACTTGATTAGCTCATTTGGAGAAAACCACAGCAACTGGCTTGGCGAGACTTCTCCTTCGAGAAGTCAGTCACGATCAGGTGACCCGGATGCTGGCTAGTCCGAAAATGACCTGCAAAGAATGGTGGCGACTGGTCAAGCCAACGGTGCGCAAAGTGGAACAAGCAGATGGAGTGATGATCATCGATGATTCGATCGTAGAAAAGCCCTCCACGGATGAAAACGAGATCATCTGCTGGCATTTTGACCATTCCAAAGGACGCACCATCAAAGGGATCAACTTCATCACAACCCTGTACTATGCTCAAGAGATCGCCTTACCCGTGGCCTTTGAGATTGTTTCCAAGACAGAGACCTACACGGACCAGAAAACTGGCCGAGAGAAACGCAAGAGCACCGTCACCAAGAACGAACACTATCGCCAGATGCTGCAAGCTACCGTGAGGAAC
>DAOUET010000073.1:0-28330 GCA_034430155.1 Anaerolineales bacterium | reverse complement strand
TTCGTCAGGGATCAGCAACCCAAGCCGATTTGAAAGTAACTTCCACCTGGATTAGTGAAAAGAGAAATAAGCATGCAGACCAATAAAGAATCGCAAATAACCATCCACGTTCCCCTCTACGGTAACAAACTTTTAGGTAAAGCCCTGGAAATCATAAATAAAGACGTGGAAGTCAGAACTTTATGGAAGGTTATCAACGTCAATGCCATTGATCGCTTGGGGATGAGCGATCACGGCCCGGTCCATTTTCAGATCGTCGCCAACATCGCCTTGAGATTGGCCCGCATCCTGATTAAGAACAAGGTTGAAATGTCGATCGTCAAGAATTATGACCTTTCAAACCAGCATGCTGAGCTGGTTGTCTTACTTGCCAGTCTTTACCATGATTTGGGGATGTCGATCAGTCGACAGGGGCACGAGGACTTCAGTTTATTCCTGGCAAATAACATCCTTCATCGCACCCTGGAATTTCTACCGATGGAGGAAAGGACCATAGTCGTTTCGGAAACGCTGCACGCCATCATCGCTCATCGCAGTGATGGGAAACCCCAAACCATCGAAGCCGGGATCGTCAGGGTGGCAGACGCACTCGATATGAGCGAAGGACGCTCACGCATCCCCTACCAGGCCGGCAACGTAGGTATCTACTCGATATCTGCCGCAGCCATTGACAATGTAGAGATATCGGAAGGAAAGGACAAACCCATCCAAATAAATATCCTCATGAACAATTCTGCCGGGCTTTTCCAGGTTGATGAATTATTAAAACGGAAATTAAAAGGGTCAGGGATTGATCAATACGTAAAAGTTCGAGCTATCGTGCAAGGTGAAAGAGAAAAAAGATTAATAGAGGAATTTGAGATCAGCTAGCTGGTCGCCTGGGGAACTCTCACAAGCCGGGCAGTCTGATTAAAGTTGAAGCTAGCCGCGTGCCAATCGAAGTCGCCTTACCAGTAAAAGCCAATGGGCTGCGGCTCAGTGTCAGGGATACCCCCCTTCCGTTCTTCTCCTTAGCACGGCCCGCGGGCGAAGATCTCCCGGCTGGTTTCATTAAATGGACCATCATAAGGACTTCAAAAGCGCCCCAATCTCCCGGCGTAGCCTAAGCAGCGATCACCTCGTGGATCCACAGGCATTAGAAGACATCGCCTAGCAGGTATTGCGCAACGAGGCAGCGTGGTTATTGGGGTACATAGGAAGAAAGCCTCCCTCCAGGCAGAGGGAGACATTGGAAAGGCAAGGCAGCCATTGGGAAAACTACGGCAGCCAGGCCATCCGTGGCCATTCGAACTCTACACCTACATCGGGCAAGGTTACCAACCGGGACACTCCCGTCGTTAGGTCCACGATATGCAGCTGCGGGATGGTTGGGTTTTGAACAAGCCCAGGGATGAGCATATACTCCCCATCTGGGCTCCAGGTGTACCCGCAGGCACCGCCCCAATCACCGGTGAAAAGCAGACGGTCGTCCGTGCCGTCTGTCTGTACTAAATGGATTTCACAGGTATAACCGAGTGCGGCTGTCAGGCTCAACCAGGCTCCATCGGGCGACCAATCCGCTCCCACAGGTAGATTGTAGCGAAAGGAGGTTTCGTCGGTGCTGTCAGTGAGATTGTGGACATTGATCTGGGTAGTTCCGGACTCCCGATCTTGAACGCTATACAGCACTTTCATGCGATCCGGTGAAAGCGCCGGGGTGCCGAAAATGGAAGTGTTGGCGTTGGTCTGGATGCCCGCGACAACCTTCACTTCTTCTTTTTGGAGATCGTAAATCTGGATTTCGCTGTAAACAAACGGATCATCGTCGCTCACTTGGTTGTCTAGGGTGTTCACCAGCAAGATACGATCGTTATCCAACCAGCCCCTTGCATATTTAAAGCCGGGGATATCGGTCATGATCTCGCGCCATTCACTCCCGTCAGCGCGTGCCAACAAGAGCGGGCTGGATTGCGCGTCCCCATAGATGACCGGTTGCCCCACCAGCCACTTCCCATCCGGAGACCAGACCGCGCCGCTGAAAAAGGGAACCTCCAATTGGTTCCATTTTCCTGAACCCACCTCGAATATCCATACGTACGATTCAAGGTTGTTTGCCGAAAAGAAAATCTGCCGCCGATCGGGAGACAAGGAAAACTCCGGATACAAAAACCCTGCTGGCAAATCCTGCACGAACTCCGGCTTGGGGCAGGGCTTTTCTGTGAGCAGGCAGCTGGCCGGGAAGTGTACCAACCCCGCATTTTCGTACCCACCCTTCGTTTCGAGGAACATGTAGATTTCACCGTATGCGAGCGAAGAATCCGGTTCTCCAGGGGTATTGGGAGTAGCGATTTCCCTAAAAATATCTTCTGGGCCGGTAGCGAAGGAAGGCGGGAAGGGTGCCAGTCGGTCGAAGGTGCCAGAGGGTAATTCGAGATCGTACTGGATGGCGATAACGGTTATGTCGCTAGTCAGCCCACCATCGCCTCCCTTGCCATAATTTTGATCCCGGAGGATGACCCCCGTGACCGTGTCCACCCAAAAGCGGTCAGTGAGTGATCCATCCGGGCGGTTCCATTCGACGATGAGGGCTTCGCGCCCTGCCACAGTCTCGATGTTGATGGGGCGATACTCCCCGCCGCGCTGAGTCATCCCGCTGGGGAACAGCAGTTCGCTCAATGGGGTGGGCATGATCCCGGTCATCGGGTGGGGGTAAACGGTGTCTGATTCTATCGCGGGAGGCGTGTAATCAGGGTCGATGCGGACCTCCTCGCCAGTGCGGGTCTTCTCTCCGTCGCTGATCCACAGGGAGGCGGGCGCGCCTTCAATCGGCCCGCTGAGGATGCGCGCCTGTGCAGGCTGGTTCAACCAGACCTGCACGCGCTGGCTGGAGGCCACCGCACCGTTTAAATCGTCAACCTGCGCCTCCACCCACATGGTTTGCCAGTTCTGGTAGCTGTACAGGATGCGCTGGCGGATGGCTTCGGAGTCGGAATCGAGGGTGAGGGGGTCAGGAGCTGATGGACCGGAAAGATTGGACGTATAGCTCCATTCTTGCTCATATTCAATAATCATCCAGTTTCCCTGAACTTCTTCAACTGTGATACGTACAGGTATTTTATCGGCAGCTCCACCATTCACAACCTCCATGCTGGTAACTTCTATGATATCGCCCGCAACAGAATATTCAGTAGTCGATTGCTTGGTTACAGAGGTAATCTCAATCCGATCGGGCCAGGGACTTGAGACGATTCGACCGGGAGCTGTTGACATATTGTTCGTCCATTTTTCCAGCAGTTCGGGGGCAACAAACGGTGAATACTTTTCTTTCATATCTTCTTTGGCGTTGGGAGATTGAAGTGAAACAGTGTGGAGTGCTTTGCCAAACTCTTCTACGATAATCCTTACTGCAGCTTCTTCTTTATTGAGAACCCAATGCGGAGTTAAACCCCCTTCGGGCACACGGAAATATTGATACGGTGATACCAGAGAGATAAAGTAGAAGGCTGGATTCTCAACATCTGCACTAGCAACCAACCATTGTCCATCCGGTGACAGATCAAGGCTTCTGAAATTATCCTGTATTGCTACCAGGGAATCTAACTCCGTCCCATCAGTTTTTACTGTTTTTATTTCGATATTGCCTCCGTCATTAGGTGGAATAAAAGCAATCCGCTCTCCATCGGTCAGCCAGGCGAAATCCCCATTATCGAATTCAAGTCCTGAACCCAGGTTTACGAGAGTCCGCTGGTTTGACCCATCTACCTCCATCAGTTTAACTTCGTCATGACGGCCGGTTTCATCTTGAATGCCTGTAGAGAAGTAAACAATTCGTGAACCATCCGGCGACCAGGAAAAAGTGATTTCCGAGGCAGGGGTATGGGTGAGATTCGTTGAGCCTGTCCCATCAGGGTTGATATTAAGAATATCATGTGTGACTTCACCATCACAGCTTATAAGACGACTAAAGGCGATGCGCTGACCATCTGGTGACCATTGGGGGTTTATGTCATTTCCGTCGCTTGTGAGTTGGATGACTCCCGACCCATCGGCATTAATCAGAAACAAGAATTCAATCATGTTTCCATCGATATCCATAGCAAGTGGGGAGACGAGATATTTACCATCAGGTGACCAGTCTAACTGAACAAACCCCAGAAATTTAATTTTGGATGAAGGTATGATTTGTGAACAATGCGAAATCTCCGTAATCTGGGAGTAATTTGATAGCTGCTTCAAACCAGAGCCATCAGAATTCATCACGTAAATCTGTCCAGACCCGGTGCGTTCGGAGATGAAAGCAATTTTTTGGCCATCGGGAGACCAAACCGGATTCCGATCCTCAGCCGGATCGTTGGTAAGATTGCGTTGATCACGGCCATTTGCATTGCTTAAATAAATTTCCCCATTCCCATCGCGCCTTGATTCAAAAACGATTAACCCAGTCGAGCTTGTGTCATACGGGGTAGGTATTGAATTTTCGTCAGGCGAAGGCGAAGAAATGAATTGAGGGAAAGGAGAGGGTGCAATTTCCGGTTGCGGTGTGGTATTCGTAAACGCCCAGACCAAAAACAATACCAGCAAAATCATCGCTGCGCCAAAAGCAAAGGCGTTTGTCAGGTTCGGGATACGGGTTTTCATTTGGGTTCTCCATGCAAACCTGGAAGGTTTCTTCAATGCGGAATGTCGGGCGAGAAGTCGGGCGCGAGTGGCCTCGCGGAGGCGGCTGCGGGCGGAGAAATTGGCGGATGCTAGTTTTCGGAACGTGTGTAAGCATTCGGGGTCAATCCCCTCCCGCGAGCGTGACTCGCCTTCCAGAAGAGCATCCAAATCCTGGTTGAAACGCTCAATTTCCTCTCGCTCGTTCATCTTTCTGTCTCCGTCAATCCTTCCCGCAGTTTGCCAACCGTCCGGTAGATGATGACGCTAACGTTGCTCTCGCTGAGGCCTGTGGTTTTGGCGATCTGGCGGTTGGTGAGGCGGGCAGCAAACTTCAGGCCAAGGAGATCCCGCTCACGCGGGTTCAGCTCCCCCAGGGCGGCAAGTAATTCCCGCTCGGCTTCGCTTGCCACCAACCGGGCTTCAGGGTCGGGATCCGGAGAGGCTACTCTCCTAAGAAAGTCCAACGAAACCCAACGGTGGCGCTGTGCCCGCCGCCAATAATCGTTGACCACGTTTCGGGCCAGGGCGAACAACCAGGGGGCGAAGGGGCCTTTTTCTGGGGTGTACTGGTCCAAGCGGGTGAGAGCCCGTTCGAAGATGTGGGCGGTTAAATCGTCGGCGGTGAGATCGTCGTCACAACGATAGCGGGCGTAGTTGAACACTCGCGGGAAGAAATGGTCGTAGAGTTCACCGAAGGCTGCCGAGTCCTGGGCTGCCTGGATGGCGAGGGCGGATTCGTCAAGCGTCATGGGTTTTCTGGGCAGGAAGGTTCTGCATGTTAGTACGCTGGTTTGATGAAAGTATTACAGGATTTGAGAAATAGGCATAGGGTTCCCAGACACCCTGGCTGCGGTTGGAAGCACAAACTAGGTTCGAGTCGTCCGGTGAGAAAGAGGGGGATTTATCGATCACCTCGTTGTTAATGATCTGCTGCCGCATGTTCAAATTTGTCATTGGCTGTGCTGCTAACCGTTTCCAGCGCAAAAAGTATAGTATAAACCCGCTTATCTGGCAGGAGATTGACACCCCCCTGCGATTGCCTTTCGCCTATAATTGCTGCACTTCTCGATAAAGGATCTAAACAACGAGGGCATCCCTATGACTACATTACCAGATCAACGAAAGAAGGGACTGCGCGTCATACCACGCAACGTTTGGGCGCTGGGCTTGACCAGCTTCTTCACCGATATCTCCAGTGAGATGGTCCTAAACCTGGTACCACTGTTTCTGTTCAACGTCCTGGGGGTTAAAACCAGCCTGATCGGTTTGATTGAAGGTATCGCTGAAACCACCGCCAGCCTGCTCAAGATCTTCTCTGGATATATCTCCGATCGGATAGGTCAGCGCAAGTGGTTGACCGCATCCGGCTATGGTTTGTCCACCATCAGCAAGCCGCTCCTGTATTTTGCTACTTCCTGGGCGGGGGTGCTAGGCGTACGCTTTGCCGATCGAACCGGCAAGGGCATCCGCACTGCCCCCCGGGATGCGCTGATCGCTGACAGCGTTAAAGAAAACCAGCGGGGCTTGTCTTTCGGATTGCACCGCGCCGCAGATACAGGCGGTGCCATGCTTGGCCTGATCATTGCCGCCCTGGTGATTTGGGGAGCGCAAGCCGGGCTGCACACCCTGACCCGGGATACCTTTCAAAAAGTCGTGCTTCTAAGCATTATCCCTGGCGTGCTGGGGGTTTTGAGCGTGGTGTTCGGGGCACAGGAGGTTGGTAGGAAACCTGGTTTAGTGAAGCTACCGAGCCTATCTCTGCAGGGTTTCGATACCCGCTTCAGAGCTTTCTTATTCATCCTGGTACTGTTCACCCTGGGAAATTCGTCGGATGCCTTCTTAATCTTGCGAGCTCAGGAACGCGGTTTGAGTGTGTTGCAGGTCATGGGAATGCTGATCACCTTCAACTTGATCTACGCGCTCATCTCCACCCCTGCAGGAGCGCTCTCCGACCGGGTTGGGCGGCGTAGGTTGATTATCGGGGGCTGGTTCGTTTATAGCCTGGTTTATCTGGGGTTCGCCGGGGCCAGTGCTGGATGGCAGGTATGGGGCTTTTATGCCCTGTACGGCATATATTATGGTCTGGTTGAGGGGACCGCCAAAGCCTTTGTAGCTGATCTGGTGCTGCCAGAACAACGTGGAACCGCTTATGGCTTATACAACGCCGCGGTTGGACTGACGGCTTTTCCGGCGTCACTCATCGCAGGCGTGTTGTGGCAAGGGGTTGGCAGATGGTCAGGATTTGGTCCTTCGGCACCCTTCTTCTTTGGAGCTGGGATGGCTTTGATGGCGGTATTGTTACTAGGAATCTGGTTGCCCGGTCTTAAAAAGCCGAAATAAATGCTTTACTCGGTCGCGGTTTGATCAAACGTTTGGGCATACTTATTATTTATAAGGATACAGCCGCGGTTTCCAGGCTTCTGCAAAAAACCGTAATTTTCCGATCTATTTCCAGCGGATTTTTGGCAACTCCAACACCAGCGGGCTGTCACGGTATGCCAGTTGCGCCTGGCCTCTTCACGGATCTCCGCGCACAGCTGTTCGGCAGTCTCAAAGGGAATCGGTCGTGATAATAATCCGGCCTCCATCACTGTACCTCCATTTCTCGATACGGCTATGCGACTCTATGTCTTTCTCATAGCAGCTCCTCAAATAATTTGATTAATTGCCGGGCGGTCTCTTGGGGGGTACCTTCCAAGTGGATGCGCTTTCGTTCACGGGAAGGTGCTTCGGCCAGCTCTGTAACAATCGTAGGGGAACCATCCAGTCCGATAAAATCCGGGTCGGCTTCCAATGTCTGGGAATTCCAGACCGTCACCTGCCTCTTTTCATAAGCCCATGGTTTAATGCTGTAATCCATGAAACGCGGTTCGTTGCTAGCAGTTTTCACCGAGACCACGCAAGGCAGGGGCACTTCCAGGAGTTCATAACCTGCTTTGATGATGCGCCGCCCACGCGCCACCTGGCGGCCCAGATCCAGATCCACCTGCGAGAGCAGAGTCAACTGGGTCCATCCCAACCACTCGGCCAGACCAGGAGGAACCTGCCCGGTGGCCCCATCCGAAGATTCCTCTCCACAAAAAACCAGATCTGCACCGCCCAGTTTGCGAACGCCCTGGGCTAAGGTATAAGTAGTAGCCAGCGTGTCAGCACCGGCGAAAGCGCCATCGCTGAGTAAATAGAGGTGATCAGCTCCCATGGCCAGCGCGACTCTGAGATAGGGCTCAAAGTAAGGTGGTCCCATCGAGAGAATGTAGACCTGACCGCCAAAGCGATCCTTCAAGCCCAGCGCCATTTCCAAGGCGTTCATATCAGGTAGGTTTATCTCAGCGCGGACCTGGCGGCGGTCCAGGAGATGAGTATCAAAATCTACTCGAATTTCTTCAGGTTTTGGTACCACTTTCATACACACAATCATACGAAGGTCAGACACGCGGCGCCTCCCGGATCGCCGAGAGCTCGGCGATTAATTCCGGTACCACTTGCTTGACATCTCCGACAACACAATAATCCGAGAACTCAAAGATGGCCGCCTCAGGATCCGAGTTGATGGCAATCACAGTGCCAGATTTCTCAATGCCTACCACAAAATGGAACGCCCCGCTTATGCCACAGCAAATGGCGAGCTTAGGACTGCAGATCACGCCGGTCTGTCCGATCTGGCGCTCGCGTTCGATATGGCCATCATCCACGGGTGGACGGGTGGCGCCAACCTGCCCATCCAGCAAGCCTGCCAGCTTTTCAAGCAGGTCAAAATCACCGGAGACGCCGCGACCCCCAGCCACCAGAACTTGTGCGCGGGTGAGATCGACCCCCGCGCCAACCACCCTTTCTGCGATTCGGGTATGGATCATATCCGGGTGCAACTCAACCGGGAGGTAGACAATGGTCCCCTTTCTGGCAGCAGGGATATCCTCCTGCGAAAACACACCCGGACGAACAGTCGCCATTTGGGGGCGATGGTGACGCATCTCGATAAACGCCAGCACTCCCCCGCCAAAGCCAGATACTTCACTGACCATAAGCCCTCCCTGGGGCTCTAAGCGCAGATCGGTGCAATCGGCATTGAGCCCGGTTCTGAGCCTGACTGCCAATCGGGCTGCCAGATCGCGCCCATTGGGTGTGGCACCCAGTAAGAAGACACTGGGCTTGCCAGTCATGATGGCCTGGAAGGCTGCATGGGAGTAGGCCTCGATGGTGAACTGATCCAGGCAGGCATGCTCGAGCGACCATACCTGGTCGGCCCCGAAGGTGAATGCCCGATCAGCCAAACCGGTCACCCCATGGCCTAGCAAGAGAGCAGCCAGCCGCCAACCGTTTTGGTCTGCCATTTGCCGGCCCTTTGCCAGCAACTCCAATGAGACCCCTTCTAGATGATCGTCCTCCTGTTCCAGGTACACCCAGATTTCTGGTCGCTCTTCAGAAACGCCGTAAAGCGACGAAACCATTAATCGCCTCCGTCCCGTTCCCTGGATTGCGCCATAACTGCAATTTCGGATATATCCAGGACCTGCATCCCCTCCAGTTTCATTACTTTGGCGCTGTCTTCCAGGCAAACAATGCAGAAAGGGCAAGCCGTCGCCAAGATGCCAGCACCGGTCTGGCTGGCTTCCTTCACACGCAGATCGGAAAAGCGCTCACCCACTGCGGTTTCCAACCACATACGCCCACCGCCACCCCCACAACATAAAGCCTCCTGGCGGTTATGTTCCATCTCGACCAGTTCCACCCCAGGAATTGCCCCTAGAACGCTCCGAGGAGCCTGATATTCGTGATTGTGCCGACCCAGGTAACAGGGATCCTGAAGGGTGATGCGTACATCCAACGGTTGGTCAAGGATCAAGCGCTTTTCTTCTAAAAGTTTGGCAAGATATTGAGTATAGTGCCAGGGGTAGAAATCGGCACCAATATCCTGGTAATGATTCTTGAATACGTCGTAGCAGTGCGGCGAAACGACGATCAATTGGTTGACGCCTCTTTCCCGGAAAACCCGGGAGGTCTGGGCCGCGATCTCATCAAAAAAAGGCTTATGCCCCAGGCTTAAAACTGCTTCACCGCAGCAAGGTTCTTCGTTTCCCAGGTAACCAAATTTTATTCCAGCAGATCGAAGGAGCCGCACGAGCGCGGTGGCTATCCTTTGAGCCCTACGATCGTAAGAACAGGTGCAACCGACGTAAAGCAGGACTTCGTGCTGTTCAGGATCGAAACTCGGGATATCCAGGTTTTTAGCCCAATCCTGGCGGCGGGAGGGCGGCTGTGACCAGGGATTGTCGTTCCAGTAAACCGACCAGAGCACGGTTGGCAGGCCTCTGGCAACCTTGCGCTGATCCCAGGCGATAGTGCGTAAGCCTCGGAAAACATCGGAGATATCCACGCCTCTTGGGCAGGTGATCTGGCACTGACCACAGGTGGTACAAAGCCAAAGATTTTCATTCCCTTGCTGAAGCCCCAATTGAGCCCGGCGTAAAATTAAATGTACCGAAAGGGGCTCTTGGCCGACTAAACCCCACGGGCAAATGGCCGTGCATACACCACATTGATAGCATAGGGTTGCCGCGTTCCCAGTCAATTGGTTAAGCTGCTCCCAAAGGCTATCATCGATAAGGATTTCCTGGTCCTTAATCATCCCTTCCTTCCGATCCCACTCTGATTAACGAGGACGTTAAGGTTTAATCGCAGCGCTCAAGCAGCCTCTCACGGTCAGGTTGTGTGGTTTGTCCTGCATATCGCTGGACAATCTCGTCCATTTCCGCGATTTTTTCTGCGAATTCCTTGCCCTCAGCCGCCGATATCCAGCGTAACTGCAGCCGCTCAGGATCAATTCCTTTGCGTTCGTACTTACGGCGCCAGTATTGAAAACGTTTCCAAGTGAGCCGATTGGCATAATTGTAGTGGCAATCCGAGCCAGTTTCGGTAAGCCGACAGCCCGTCAGCAACACCGCCCCGGCGCCTTTCTCGAAGGCGCGCCCTACAAAATCTTCTTCAAAGCGGGCAGAACACATGGTGCGGATGATACGGGCTGAAGCAGGGTACTGACGTTTCTCGATGCCGGCCAGATCGGCCCCGGCATAGGAACACCAGTTGCAGGTAAAGACCAAACACTTGCTCTCGGGTTGCTGCGCTAAGGCGGCATCTATTTGCGCCAGAATCTGCTCCTTAGTAAAGAAAGGCATCTCAATGGCATCGAAGTTGCACTCAGCCGCACAGGTCCCGCAACCCATACAGGCAGCTTCATGGATTCTGACGGTGCCACCCTTCCCAGGAGCGCCGATCTGCTCAATTGCACCATAGGGGCAAACTTTAACACAGCGCATACAGCCAGTACAAAGATCAGGAATAAGGCGCGCGGTAATGGGTTCCTTTTCGATCACACCCCGGGAAAGCAAGGCTCCGGTCTTGCCAGCCGCAGCCAGCGCCTGGGCGATCGATTCACGGACATCCTTGGCGCCCTGGCTGGTGCCAGCCAGGAAAACACCCTGCACAGCTGTCTCCGCCGGTCCAAGCTTGGGGTGCAGCTCCATGTAGAAACCATCTTCACTGCGAGCTAATTTAAGTTGGCCAGCTAACCCATCTTCTACCGGTGTCAGCCCTATCACCAATACCAAGAGATCGGTCGGAATGCGCACGGTGGCACCCAGCATGTGGTCATAAAGAACTGCATGCCCGTCGTGCCAGGCAATCGCCTGCTGGGGAGGGAGCTCAGGGTCATAGCGGAAAAATCGCACTCCTGCCCGCATGGCTTCTTCGTAGAGTTCTTCCGCCTGGCGGCTATAAGTGCGCATTTCCTTGTAGAGCACCCTGACTATCAATCCCACACGTTGTAACCTCAAAGCCTGGCTGATCATGGCGGTACAGCAATAGCGTGAACAACCGGCTTTACCCTGACGGGAACCGACACAAGCTATAAAGGTGACCTGCCGGGCTGCTGGCGCACCGCTCTTTAATATCTCTTCAAGTTCGAGGTTCGTGATGACACGCTCATCCCGGCCGTAATTAAACTCGCTGGGCTGGTAGGGTTGGGAGCCTGTGGCGACCACGATTGCGCCAACCTGGAGTTGCCTGCCATTGCTGAGGTGTGCCTGGAAATTCCCAACCAAACCACTGACGGCCTCTATAGTAGCGCCTAAGTGGAGGTGCACACCGCTTTGGACCAATTCTCGATACCTGCCTTTAACCAATTCAGTGGCCGATAAACCCGCAGGGGCAATTTCCTCCAAGCAATCAACCAGCCCGCCGAGGTGATCCTCCTTCTCGACCAGATGAGTCTCAAAACCTTGGCGAGCCAGGGCTATGGCGCAGGTCATCCCGGCAATACCTCCCCCGATAACCAGAGCGTTTTGGGTCAAGGACAGAGGCGAAGCGAACAGAGGGGTCAGCCGGCGAGCTTTTTCCACCGCCATCCAGACCATGTCCATGGCCTTCTGCGTAGCTGCCTGCTTATCACCTTTGTGCACCCATGAATCCATATTGCGGATGTTTGACATTTCCAACAAGTAGGCATTTAGACCGGAGCGTTCCAAAACACCGCGAAAAATGGACTCGTGGGTTTTAGGAGAACAAGCCGCCACAACTACCCGGTTAATGCCTTCACGGTCGATGGCCTCTTCGATTTCCTTTTGGGTATTACCGGCACAGGAAAACATCTGATCGGAAGCATAGACTACCCCGGGTAGATTTCTGGCGAAATCTACCACGCTCTTCACGTCTACTACCCCGGCGATATTACTGCCACAGTGGCAGACGAACACGCCAACCCGCGGCTCCAGAACATCATCGCGCGATTCTGCCAGGGGTGTTTCGGGCCAGGAGCGGGCGGTTAAGTGGCTCAAGGCCAAGGCAGCCACCCCGCTGCCCTCGGCGACGCTGTCTGGGATGTCTTTGGGACCACAGGCACAACCAGCTGCATAAATCCCAGGGCGGCTGGTCATCACCAGACCTCCCTTAATCTCCCTGGAAGAAATGAAACCATCCTGGTCCAATGCGATTCCCAGGCGATCAGCCAGCTCAACCAACCCGTCCGGCGGTGTTACGGCGTTCGCCAGGACTACCAGGTCATAGTCCGCCTGCGTACGGACCGCCCCTTCAAGCTGCTCGTAAAGCACCCGAATGCTCCCATTTTGATTGGCGCTGATACGGGCGGGACGGCCCCGCACAAATTTGGCACCCTCATCCTGGGTGCGCTTCCAGAATCCATCAAAGCCCTTCCCAAAGGCACGGATGTCCATATAAAGAACGGTTATATCCTTGATACCGTGATCAATGGCCTGATAAGCGTGTTTGATGGAATACATGCAACAGAAGCGAGAACAATAGCGGACGTATCGCTGATCGCGCGAGCCCACACAAAGCACAAACAGGATGTTTTCCGGGTGTTTGCCATCCGAGGGTCTTACGATTTCCCCACCGGTCGGACCAGCAGAGTTGACCAGACGCTCAAACTCCAGGGCAGTCAGGATATCTGGATGAGATCCATAGCCATATTCCCGAATCTGCCCCGGATCAAGCATATCATAGCCGGTCGCTACGACCACCGCAGCCACCCGGCGGGTAAGAGTCCTTTCAGGATGCATCAAGAAATCAATGGCTTTTGGCAAGCAGCTCTGAATACAATGGTTACAGGGCATGTAATTGGGGGGATCATTGAGACATTTATCAATATCGATAAGATAAGCCCCGGGAACCGCCTGAGGGATAGGAGTATAGATGGCTTTACGGGAGGCCATGCCCGAGTCGTACTCATTGGGATGCACCACCGGACAGACACTGGCGCACTCCCCGCAACGTGTGCAGGCATCGCTGACATAGCGAGCTTTTTGGCGCAGGTGAGCGGTGAAATCACCGGCGACTCCTTCCAACGCCCGTAAGCTGGTCAGAGACAGGATTTCAATGTTGGGGTGCAGCTCCACTTCTGACATTTTGGGAGCCTCGATGCAGATAGAGCAATCCAAGGTGGGGAAGTTCTTATCCAGCACAGCCATGACCCCACCAATAGTGGGCTGACGCTCGACCAGTACAACCCGGGCGCCGGCTTTAGCCAGGTCTAAGGAGGCCTGAATGCCAGCGATCCCCCCACCAATCACCAATACCGAGTCGCTCATTCGGCAAAATCCTCAATAACGGGAGACAACAGTGATTCACCCCCCACCGGATTACCCTTGGGTCCCATTGTGCTTCTCGATCTGTTCGCCTCTACCGCGCTGCTTCTCCAAGGCATAGTCGAACCCGGTTGCAAAAGCCTGAAGATTCAAAGGCACCGTTTTAACTTTGACAGAAGTCTCAATCGCTTTTTCCATGGCCTGGCGATGGACCAGATCGGTCACGGCCGTAAAAAAACCCAACATGACCACGTTTGCCACCACTCGCCGCCCCAATTCCTCCGCCAGATGGGTAGCAGGGATGCTGAAATTTTCATCCTCATCAAGGGGGATGACCAATTCATCATCGATCAAAACCAGGGCATCAGGTTTGGTTTCATGACGATATTTGGAATAAGCCCCTTGGGACAAGGCTACCAGTATGTCGGGACTTTGCACAAAAGGATAGTCGATAAGCTCATCAGACACCACGAGATTGGCACTTGAAGCCCCACCGCGCGCTTCCGGACCGTATGATTGGGTCATAACCGCCTCGAGCCCCTCGTAAATCGCCAAACCCTTTCCCAGGATATAACCTGCCAGAACAACCCCTTGACCTCCGAACCCCGAGATGCGGATTTCTTTTCTCATTTTTCTGTTCGCCTGGTTGATAAACGCTTTCCTTTAAATGGCTTGGAGACGTACCGGTTGGTAAGGGGGCAGGTTGCGATCGACAAACCTGCCGATATAAATAGGTTGTTCCTCTCGCAGATCAATGCCTAACTCCTCGGCGCGCACGTCTCCATCGTGGATCAGTACACAACGCTGGCGGTATATTTTCATCTCCTCCAGGCCATCCTCGATATTGTTGGATTTGCCAAAACCCACCGGGCAAGGTGCCAGGACCTCGATAAAGGTAAAGCCGGATTTGTTAAAAGTAAAAAGGATATCTTCTTTGATCTGTCGAACGTTAAGGGTCGTCCAACGGGAAACGAAATTGGCGCCAGAAGCGGCTAACAAGTAAGGCAAATTAAAAGGGAGCTCAGGATTACCGTAGGGTGTGGTAGTAGAGCGCGCCCTCCTTGGGGTGGTTGGCCCGGCCTGACCACCCGTCATGCCATAGTTGAAGTTATTAATACAAATCACCTTGAGATCAACGTTGCGGCGGGCAGCGTGGATGAGGTGATTCCCACCGATAGCTACCAGGTCGCCATCTCCACTGAACACGGTCACCATCAATTCGGGGTTGGCCAGCTTCATTCCAGTAGCAAAAGGTATAGCTCTGCCATGGGTTGTGTGGTAGGAATCGATGTTCATATAACCTGCTACGCGACCAGAACAGCCAATGCCAGAAACAACCACCTGTTTTTCCACCGCTATCAACGATTCCAAGATCGCCTGGGCATAACATCGCATGGCAACGCCAATGCCACAACCCGGGCACCAGATATGAGGCATACGCTCGGAGCGGATAATGCCATCCAAAGGGTGATGCTCGGCGACTTCGGCGCGGGTCATGCGTTTGCCTCCTGGATGGCATCCAGAATAGCTTGTGGTGGAATCATGCTACCACCGGCGTGAAAAACGCCCTTCACTAATCCTTTGGAACAGCGTTCAACCTCCCAATAAATTTGGCCCAGGTTCATCTCAGCGACGATAAAAGTTTGTACCCTGCTGGCCAGTTCCCGGATGCGATCATCCGGAAAGGGCCACAATGAAACCAATCTCAGCAAGCCTGCGGGAATTCCCAATTCTCGAGCTTCCCGAACAGCTCGCCTGGCAGACCTGGCAGTACAGCCATATGCGATGACCACGATGCGGGCGTCTTCCAGGTAATGGTCCTCGGTACTGATCAGCTGGTCCGCATTGAGGCAGATTTTATTTACCAAACGGGTGACCAGCGCCTGGTGAACCTCGGCAGACATATCGGGATAGCCGCGTTCGTCGTGGGTCAGGCCAGTGTAATGCAAGCGATAGCCTTCGCCAGCGTGGACCATCGGGGGTACCAAATCGGGATCTTCAGCTCGGAAGGGTTCAAATGGTCCGTTCGGAGAGGTTTTAGGGCGCTTACGCTCCCAGTGTTCGATCTGATCGGGTGAGGGGATGATCACGCGTTCCACCATGTGACCAACCACTTCATCAGCTAATAAGATAACAGGCACTCGATAACGGTCAGCGACGTTGAAGGCACGCGCAGTAAGATCAAACATCTCCTGCGGCGACCAGGGGGCATAGGCCACGATCCGGTAATCACCGTGCGAGCCCCAACGTGCTTGCATAACGTCTGATTGACCGGGCATGGTTGGCAGGCCGGTGGAAGGAGATCCTCGTTGTACGTTTACCAGCACACAGGGAATTTCCAACATCACCCCGAGGCCCAGGTTCTCCTGCATAAGGCTGAAACCCGGACCAGAGGTAGCCGTCATCGATCTCAAGCCCGCCGCAGAAGCGCCCAAGATGGCTGCCATACTACCCAGCTCATCTTCCATCTGCAAGAAAATCCCCCCAACTTCTGGCAGCCGGCGAGAAAGATGCTCGGCTATCTCGGTGGAGGGAGTAATGGGGTAGCCGCCAAAAAAGCGGCAACCTGCCGCGATGGCGCCCTCGGCGCAGGCTTCGTCGCCGTTCATAAAATGCCTTCCCGTCAGAACCGTTCTATCTTCCACTGAGGGTTTCATCTAACGGGAGGGTAAAGATGGCGAATTCCGGGCACACCAACATACAGAATTCGCAATTAACACAGGCAGAATCCTTCCCTGGAACAATCTCTGGATAATGGTACCCTTTGGCGTTCATCTCGCCAGACTCCTGGAGAACAGCCTGGGGGCAAAACTCGATGCAGACTTTACAACCTTTACAGCGTTCGGGGATGATATAAACCTGGCCGCGCGGTACTCTGACTTTAGCAATATCGAGAGGCGTGCGGGTGAATACCTTCATTGTTTTACCCTGTTCATCAAGGGACACCCCTAATCCACAAAAACAACTACCCGGTCCTTTCACATTATATAACCTAAGTGCTTTATGAGCAATATTGTGAAATGACGCACAATCATTTGTCTCCATTATTCTGGTATAATTTTTGGAAATTTTGGTATATTCGGTTGGGAAAGGTTACTCTTTTCTACAGAAAGATGATGAATATGAAGTCCATTCATGGGATCAATGATTTGATCTCACTCAGAGGTAAGCGCGCTTTGATCACTGGCGCAGCTGCTGGAATCGGCCGGGCGATTGCCCATCGCTTTGCAGAAGCGGGCGCAGACTTGGATTTGGTGGATATCGATGAGGTGAGTTTAGCCGACACCAAAAGCGACCTGGCTGTCTATGGCGTGCATGTGCGAACACACGTAACCGACTTGTCCAAAGGTGAGCAACGCAAACTTCTTTGGGAAGGGATTGACGGGCAGGGGCCGGATATTTTGGTGAACAACGCTGGCATTTACCCCTTCAAACAATTCCTGGACGTGGATGATGGTTTCTACAAGCAGGTTATCGAGACGAATCTGGATGCGGTCTACTGGATGTGCCAGCAAATGATTCGCACCCGTAAGAAAATAGGTGGGGTGATCATCAATGTGGCTTCCATCGAAGCCCTGATACCTTTCAAGGATGATCTATCACACTACAGCATCAGCAAAGCGGGCGTGATTGCCCTGACCCGGGCGCTGTCTAAGGAACACGCAAAACACGGCTTCCGGGTGAACACGATCTTACCGGGAGGCATTATCACGCGTGGCACCAAAGCAGCCGCTATGGGTATCTTTCGTTTTAAGTTGGGGCTGATAAAGACCGGGATCGAATTCAAGCAGCGATTGCCTATCGGGCGTTTAGGCCAACCTGATGAAGTGGCTTGCATGGCTCTGGTGTTGGCTAGCGATTTAGCCAGTTACGTTCACGGAGCTACCATCCCCATCGATGGCGGTTTCCTGGCAGCCTGATAAGTCCCCTTAAAATATCCAAGGGTAGATTAAGGTAGGATAGGTGGTGAGGGTGCCCAATGCGCCTATTATGCTAGCTTAGATCAGTGAGGTTGATCCAGTCAATCCTGCTTGATATAAACCAAAAATTCCTCCCAGGAGGAACATCATGAGCAAGACGGAGACGAACCCAACAGGTACAATCGCCTGGATCGATCTTACCGTATCGAACGCGGAAGAGATCCGGGATTTTTACAGCCAGGTGGTGGGATGGCATCCCGAACCGGTTGATATGGGCGATTTCGATGACTTCAATATGTGCCTGGCAATGAATGGGAAACCCGCGGCTGGCATTTGCCATGCGCGCGGCATGAACGCCGACCTGCCTCCGGTGTGGCTGATCTATCTCACCGTCGAAGACGTCGATGCCGGCGCTGACCTTTGCGTAGAACTGGGCGGCAAGCTGATCATCCAACCTCGAGACTTAGGCGGTGGACGCTTCTGCGTGATACAGGACCCAGCCGGGGCAATTGCGGCTCTGTATGCGCCACTAAAAGAGGGCTAAACTTACAATTAAGAGCGCCCGAGAACCGCTGGTAGCAAGCCAAATTGCTCTCCACGTGGATACCATCCAGAGGTAGGGCCTGGCAGGCTGGGTATGCTCAGGTTGAGGGAGCACAGCAGTCAGTCACCAGGAAAAGGTCTTGGCGTGGCCAGCGCTGGCGATGACCATGCTCATCCCGTAAAATCACGAGCGCCGGGCAGGGGTCGTAAGCCAGCAAAGTAACCACTTCACAGCCAGAATTGACATCCTTGGGGTTCCGCAGGATATAGCGAGCGCCTTCTACTAGCGTGCTGGGGTGGCAGAAAGCGTTAAGGGTTATCATAGGTAAACTCCTGTGTCCTGATTGTTGATTCGATCGCGTTTCTATATTCTGAGGATTCCATAGGTCCTTCAGAATTTGCCGTGGCGTACTGCCAAATTGGGTTGCTTGCACGGAGATTCCTAAAGATCCAATCAAGATCGATTTGAACTGAAAACCAGATTAGCACAGAAGTCCAGCAAAATATATACCCCAGCGGGTTAATTTAGGGGTGAACTTGGGGGGATGCTAGAAGGGATATTGAATTATAACAATAAGGATGCAGAATGTCGCAATATTACTATGGGAAGGCTGGACGATTACTGGTCAGCCCGGGAAAAACTCCAGAATCGCCAGCATTCCATTTGGGAAGCCTATTATTTCGTTCCAACAAAGAAATCGTCCATTGGCAGGATCTTCGCATCACCGCTGTGTCCTAAATACGGTAAGCCCCAATTATCTTCGATCGTACGCAACAGTGAATAGTGGTTGTAGGGAGTTTCCGAAGCCCAACCGCCCCGTCTAACTTGAGGGTTATCCGATATCAACAGGGTCAATACCTTGCCGCCGCCAGTTGAACCACAACAACTCTCATCACTGGTACCATCATCAAAAGTAATGACCAGCAAACCATCCTGCTGAAATTGCTCGGATCCCAGGATATTTGGTAGCCAGGTCGATAACCATTCAGTACCCTCATACACTCTTGATTCCAACAGTTCGCATTTATTATGCATACTATTGCACAAGTCAGGGGTTATCCAGGAAAAGTTTGGCAGGGTTCCGCCATCCAAATCGGTTTGGAACTGGGTAAAAGGAACATCATGGCTGGCACACCGGACGGGATCATCACGGATATTATCGAAATAAATGAAAGGATTGTGGCGTACGGCATAATCAGGAGTATCTGTAACCGTGCACGGCTCTGGCATAGCTTCTATATAGGCTTTCCAGGTCAATCCCTTAGCTTCGAGCTCATCTGCAATGCTTTTAACGTTTCCCGGAATATGACAATCCGGTGAGGGTTGGCAACCCTGTCCAAAACCATAGGTATCCCCGCTGACCAAGGCGATATAATTCGGCAAGCTTGGGTGACCGACGGCGGTGTAATCTAGAGCGTAGGCATAATCCGTCATCAATTTCTGCATGAAAGGCACCTTCTCCGCCTGCGAAAAATCGAGATTTTCAAAAATCACGATGATGACGTGACCGAATACGGGTTTCTTTAACTCTCCGCCAGGTGCAGCTGTCACTGTGGGAGGTTGAAGTGTCCCTTCTCGAGCAACATTCACCGATCCCGAATGGCTGCAGGCCGCTAAAAGGGTTAAACAATAACAAAGGGTAATGACTTTAAATTTCATCGATCCTCCCCAGAAAAAAACTACCAGGTGGCACTGGCAGGCATAACATTAGATTATATCACTTAGGGTCACGCACAAGGTGATGATTTTTCCGTTTAGCGGATCATGCGGTAAAATCCTAACTGCCTGTACCTGATCAGGATTCCCTAATCCCTTTTAACAGTTTCAGAGGAGTGCGTAATGAACAAAACGCCTGATTTTGACCTGGCAACTGCCCATAAATACTTTTCCGTAGAATGCTTCAATAAGGCCTGGGATCTGATTGAAAAAAAAGGGCGAACCGCTGAGGAGGATGAGCAGATGTTGCGGTTAAGCCTGGCGTCTACCTGGCACTGGTCTCAACGGGAGGATTGCAACCAGACAAATATGGCGATCGGTTACTGGCAGACCTCCAGGATATATGCCATTCTAGCCCAGGGGGATAACGCCAGAAGATACGGCAAGCTGTCCCTGGATGCCTGCCAAGAGGGCCAGCCATTTTTTCTAGCCTATGCCTATGAAGCCCTGGCTCGTGCGGAGTCTGTGGCTGGAAACGACCAAAAAATGGCGGATTGCCTGCATGAAGCCCGCAAGGTGGCAGAGGGGATCCCAGAACCTGACGATAAGAAGCAACTGTTGGATGACTTGAACACCATTCATTAGTTTAACGTCAGTTCTGAAAAACGACACTGACCCTCAAGAACGGAGCAGGATTATTAGTTTATTGGCTCTGGGCGCCAAAGGATCGATATACCACATATCTTTCCATTACGTCGTCGCTAAACCCGAACTCAAAAAATATTAGACCAGGATTTACGCAGCCAATGGTATTGTCTGGGAGTTTTGAGCTCCGCTGGCTGTTTAGCTCTATTTGTAAACTGGGATTCCATTTATGCTGAAGATATACGAAGGACCAAATGGTAAAGAGGAAATTAACTATGTATGTAATTGCTGAATTTAGCGTGATCCCTATCGGGGTAGGCGTCTCTTTATCCGACTATGTGGCTGCCTGTGAGCGCATCTTGCAAGATACGGATTTAGAAGTACAGCTACATGCTAATGGCACCAACCTCGCCGGAGAGTGGGATGAGGTCATGGCAGCCATTAAACGCTGCCATGAAACCCTGCACAGCATGGGTGTACCCAGGATTTCGACCAACATAAAAGTCGGAACCCGCACCGACCGGGAAGAAAGCATGGCTGATAAAGTGAGCAGTGTGCAGTCCAAATTAAGATAACCCCTCTACCAGCAAAGCGGTACAGGAATTAGGCTTGCCTAACACCCCAGTTCGGGAGGCGCTGCGTAAATCCGTGGATTGGCACCGAGCCAACGGGTACGCTTTATAAGTACATGAACACGGCTGGTTATAAAACCCGGACCCACCAATCTCTCGACCTTTCAGGAGTACCCTTGATAGATAGATTTCGAAGATTGGAGGAACTACCGCTTGGAGTGCTGAAAAAGCTGCTGGAGGTAGCTACCCAACGTCGCCGGAACCAAAGCCAAACCCAAGAAAAGATAAAAACTGATGAATAAGCAAGCAGGAAGGCGAGCATGTCACGGATCAGATTAGTGCACTGGAACGCCGAGGAAGCTGGGGAACGCGCCGAGCGGCTGATAGCCTACGGATATGAGGTCAATCACCGGCTACCCAATCCCAGTGAGCTACTGCGCCAATTAAGGCAGGAAGCTCCGGCAGTAGTGGTCATTGACCTGAGCAGACTGCCCTCTCAGGGTCGCGATCTTGCTGTGACTATCCGCAAGCAAAGAACTACCCGTCACTTACCGCTGGTCTTTGTGGGCGGGCAACCGGAAAAAGTAGCCGATATTAGAGGTCTCCTGCCGGACGCGGTTTACACTTCGTGGGAAGAGATCCAGAAAGCACTCAAGAGAGCCATTGCCCACCCTCCACAGGATCCCATCACGCCAGATTCGGTCTTTGTTGCTTATGCCGGTAAGCCGCTAGTCCAGAAGTTAGGAATTAAGGCCGGCGCACGAGTCTTTCTGGTCAATGCTCCTCCAGGATTCAAGGATTTACTTACCGGGTTGCCCGATAATGTGCGCTTGCAAGAAAGCTCCACGGCCGGCGGGGATGTGACCATCTGGTTCGTTAATAGCCGCACTAATCTAGAAAGAAAGATCACCAGCATAGCGTCCCAAATTGGGGAGGCAGCCCTATGGATTGCCTGGCCCAAAAAAGCTTCTGATATGGGTAGTGATGTGACCCAGATGCATGTACGCCAGACCGGTCTGTCTGCCGGTCTGGTTGACTATAAAATCTGTGCTATCGATAAAACCTGGTCAGGGCTGTTGTTTGCCCGGAGAAAGGAACCGTGACCTTGAGGATCGGCTTTAAAGTCTGGTCCGAGCGAGTTTAACTACCTGAAGGAGCGTTATCATAGATCAAGGCGAATTGGAATGTCGAAAACTCTTTTACAAACCCAAAACCTTTGCCGTAATTTTGGCGAGTTCCAGGCTCTCAAAACTGTAAACTTGAGGTTACAAGACGGCGAACTGGTGGCTCTTGTCGGGCCAAACGGCTCAGGGAAAACGACCTTACTACTTTGTCTGAGCGGGTTGCTGCGGCAGACAACCGGAGAAATCGACATCGAAGGGTTCGATTTATATAAAGATGAGCGCCAGGTGCGAGAGCGCCTGGCTTTCGTGCCGGATGTGCCAGTGTTTTACCAGGAGCTGACCGCCTGGGAGCACCTTCACTTCTTGGCATTGGCTCATAACGACTTAGGTGGTTTTGAAAGTCGGGCTGAAGAACTGCTGCGTGAGTTTGGGTTGTGGGAAGCCAGGAACCTTTTTCCCCAGGCCTACTCACGCGGAATGCGCCTTAAGTTGGGGGTAGTTTTGGCGTTGATCCGTCCCTTTTCAGTGTTATTAATGGATGAACCCAGTTCGGCATTGGATGCCGAGAGCACAGAATTCCTGATTAAAAAACTACGAGCGCTTTCTATGGCAAGAAAAGGGATATTGCTGAGCACCCACGACCCACACTTCGCCCGGCAACTCAATGGCGAGATCTGGCATATCAAAGATGGAATCCTTTCAACGCAATAACCTGCGAGCCGTATGGCTGGTACAGTCGCGCAAGCTGTTCTCTAAATTGGAGTTCTGGTTAGTTTTGATTGGCTATGACCGCCAGACCCACTCTTTCAGCAGCTGGATCTACTTGGTTTACGTCGTTATTTTCTTCAGCGTCTGGACCTTCGTTATGCTGGTGCTTCTGGCAGAATTTGGGGGACAGGTGTTGAGCGCGCTTCCATCGGATACGCCCTTAACAGCCGCACTCGCATTGGGCGAGATCACTTTTGTAACCTTAATCGTGCTCGAGCTGTATTTT
Organism: Anaerolineales bacterium; assembly: GCA_034430155.1. GTDB lineage: Bacteria > Chloroflexota > Anaerolineae > Anaerolineales > UBA4823 > DAOUET01. Next base: position 5,142 of record DAOUET010000073.1, on the reverse strand, counting down.
GATTCGCGGCGCAGCCCATTTGTATTCTCCGAGGCAGATTCACACCTGTTGTGCCAGACACCGGTCGACCGGCGCATTGTGGCGGTCCTATGGTTTCTGACTGACTGGTTAAAACGCGGCTTGTTCCTCTGGCCCGCAGCCGTGGTGCTTGGATATGCCCTGGTGGAAGCCGGGTCCCCCACAGCGTTGACCATCGCTGACCTGCCCTCATATTTACTGGCTGGGGCGCGCATGCTGATCATTGTGGTACCACTGCACCTGGGGGCTCAAGCTCTTTCCTGGTCGGCTGGAGCCTGGCGCTTAAAGGGCAAGGGCGATCGATCCGCACTGCGTTGGGCTGCGCCCATCTTGGTCATTCTGCTCATAGCAAGCTGGTATCTGATCCGTTCGGATGGCGGGGTTGCCTCTCAAGCCTGGTACTGGGCGATTGGCTTACCAGTACTGGCTGGATTGGGCAGAGTCTCCTTGCTAGCAGGGTTGGGTTTATCCTTGACGTGGGCTTCGATAGGGATGTCCTTGTTATGGTTAGCATCCCGGGAAATAAGTCTGGCACGCGCTTCCCAGGAGAGGTACGGTCAGGAAACCTTGCAAGCCGCTATTCTGACCGGCGCTTTCGATCAAGGTCAGGAATTACAGCAGCGCGAGCGGTTGGGCGACGGAAGGAAGCCCAGCCGCCTGCCGGCTCATCCGGGAATAACCGCACTGGTTTGGAGGAATGTCCTCCAGAGAGGGCGTACATTCACGCTGGGTCGAGTGATACCCTGGCTTGGGATATTGGGTTTGACCCTGGGGGTGACTCTGGTCCCGGATTGGGGATCGCGAGGTTGGTTTATAGCCCTGTGGCTGATTCTTGTAGGAGAACGAGCTACCCATTCCTTGAGGATGGATTTGAGCCATTGGTGGTTAATGCATCAACTACCCTTCCTCTCCGAGAATCTTGTGTTATTGGATATGTTAATTTCGCTGGTTGGAATTGAACTGCTTGGCTTGATCGCGCTACTCGTTGCACTATCCAGGGGGATATCCTTGCCAATATTCTTATGTTGGCTTTTAATTATGGGGGGGCCGGGTACAGCTTTAGCAGCCTCCCTGGATATTATCCTTCAATGCCAAACCGAACGGCTCCTGGCAGGTATCGTACCTAATTTGAGGTGGTTTACGGTGTTGGTGGGTGGGTTAGTTCTGGGCATACCAGGAGGATTAGCCTGGCTGGCACTGACTCACTGGCCAATGCCACTGTGGTTCGGGACCTTATCGATTCTGGCGATGAGCATAGGCTCGGACTATCTTCTTTACATTCTATTGCGATCATCACTGCACAATACGAGAATATTTCAATCCAGATGAGGTACATTAATAATTCAGCAAAGAAGAGCATTGGTCAACCTCCTGCTGTTTGGATTAGAGGCAAAAGATTATGCCTCCCCTTTTTCAGGAATTGGCTATAATTAATAGTAGTTACGCAGTTCCGGGGAAAAGCGGGGGTGTTTGGGCGGACGTTGCCCGCCCAAACACCCCCATCCTCCCACCAACTGCGTAAGTCCTAATTAATAAACATCGGAAAGTTTAATCGAAGAGGCTAATAGCAAAGCTCTGGCCGGGACATTTTGAGATGGCAAAGGGAGATTCCGGTCAGCAAACATTAACCGCTGAAAGCCACTTCATAATTTTCGATTTTTATCAGAACAAAATAAATCATTGAGGTCAAAGAATCTAAGGAGTATAAAATGAAAGGTAACGACAAGATCATCGTAACATTGAACGACCTGCTTGCCGACGAACTGACTGCCATCAACCAATACATGGTGCATTCAGAGATGTGCGACGATTGGGGATATCAACGACTTCACCAGGCGGATGAAAAACGGGCCATCCAGGAGATGAAGCATGCTGAGAGCTTGATCGGCCGGATCCTCTTTCTGGAAGGCATGCCCATCATCAGTAAACTAAACAAAATTTCTATTGGAGCAGACGTGCAGACTCAGCATCAAAACGATCGCACTGCTGAAGAAGATGCCATTAAAGCCTATAACCAGGGAATCCGCCTGGCGACGGAAGTTGGTGATAACGGCACTAGCGAGCTGCTTAAATCGATTCTCAAGGATGAAGAAGAGCACATAGATTGGCTGGAGGCTCAACTCGACCAGATTAAACAGATCAGCGTCGAGAATTACCTGGTAGAACAGATCGATTAAACAAACCAATGAACCGGGAAGCAAGGTAAAAGAGCGACCTGCAAAGCCGATATGCGTCAGCCGTCTCGATAATTTGACGGTTTTAAATACATAAGAGATCTACCTCGGCTGGGTGAATGAATACCTGGCCGAGGTAGTTTGTTGCCTAGAGCTTCCCTAAGGCCAGCCTTACCCGCTATTAGTCGAAAAACCTGGCATATACAACCCTAAAACGGACCCAAACTTCCGGCAAGGGGAGTTGAGATGAGCAATATATGGGCGCGTTGATCGAGGGGATGAAAGTTTAGGCGCAGGGGAACCTTCTTGAGAGGCGCGCCGCAGCCGCAGCCTTATGCGAACCGCACTTGTTAGCCAACATAGGTCAGGCCGAGGAAGTTTTCGACATCCCGGGACAGATGACCGTAAAGAATATCCCATGGCGGCATACATATCTACCCCATCACGACAACTCCCAGAGAGCTTTTTCTAATACAACTTCACCGATTTGGATTAAAATGAACAATTATGGAAACTTAAGAAAACCGACCTGATCTTTGTTCTCTCGAAAAATGATCCAGATCCTGGCTCCTGATGGTGACCATCAGGAGCACCCCTGGTTTTCACCTGGAGGTTAATGGATAGGAACTGACCAAGATCGTGATAGATTTAAACGGAAGATAACTATGGCTACCGTATTCATGAAATGGCTGGAATCCAGCCCAAAAGATTACGACCGGGGGATTGAAATCCTCACTTTGGGGCAGCTGAACCGCATCAAGGAGAACATCGTGCACAAATACGTCTCCCCGGGAAAACACGTCCTAGAAATTGGTTGTGGCACAGGTGCGCTCACCGCTATGATAGCCAGGCAGGGAGCCATCGTAACCGGTATAGACGCCTCTCCCCCCATGTTAGCTGAAGCGCAGACCAGAATCGCTACTGAGAACCTGGAGGAGCTGGTAACCTTGAAACACATGAATGCGGCCTTGATTGGAGAGCGCTTCCCACCCGGATCCTTCGACCTGATCGTCTCAACTCTGGTCTTCAGTGAACTGCCCCGCGATGAGCAACATTATGTGTTGGAAGCTTGCGCAAAACTCCTGGCACCTGGAGGACAGATGCTAGTAGCCGATGAGGTAATTCCGGCTAGTACTCTCCCCCGGCTGCTTTTCTTCCTGGTACGCGCTCCGCTGGTCCTGGTGACCTGGCTGCTCACTCGCGCTACCACGACGCCCCTGCGGGAGTTCAAGGCGCTGCTTGCCCAAACCGGCTTCGAAGCCCGGACGGTTGCATCTTATCTGGGTAACAGCCTGGTCTTATACGAAATCATACCCAGCCCGGCAATCCAACCAGCCTTTGAACTGCCTGCCAACCTGGCAGGTCACCTACGCCATCGCACCACGCTCCGGAGCCTGTTTATTGACCTGTGGACGCTTTTCTTCCGCATCATACCGCCCTACCCCAAAGTCCAACCCGGGCTGTACGCCCTGGGTCGCCCTGACCCGACCTCGCCAGTCCTGGTGACCGGCAACTTTGACCTGACTGTCCGCCGCCTGGTGCGCGCCATCGATGGTAAGGTGAATGCCTGGGTGTTGGTGGCTGACTCGGCTGGCATCAACGTGTGGTGTGCTGCTGGTGGAGGATATTTCACTGCAGATAAAGTCATTGCGGCGTTAAAATCCTCCAGACTTAAAGAAGTCGTCAACCATCATGCCCTCATCTTGCCTCAATTATGCGCCAACGGCGTTGACGGGTGGCGTATCCGGAAGGAGACCGGCTGGGGTGTCCATTGGGGCCCTGCCAAAGCCCAGGATATCCCTGCATACCTGGCTGCCGGAAGGAAGAAAACCGATGACATGCGCTGGGTGCGGTTCCCACTCAAAGATCGGCTGGAGATGGTTACAGTCACGCTAGGTTTCTATGGTTTGCTGATCTTGTTACCGGTGTTTTTCTTGTGGCGATCCCATTTCTGGCCAATTTCCGCCAGCCTGGTAGGTCTCTCTTACTTCTACACTATCGTGCACCCGTGGTTGCCGGGACGCGATGGATTGTATAAAAGCATTCCTTTAACCATGATCGCCCTGGCAGGTCTCTTTGGGTATAGTCTGCTGTGGCCCTTAAACCCAACCGTGCGAATGTTTCACTGGGTCGTCGGGTTGACGGGGCTGTCGGTATTCGTGGCCGCTGAATTGCAGGGTATGTCACCGCTGATGCGCGGAGAACAAGCCAATTGGTTTTGGGAAGGCACCATCGGCGTGGTCCTGGCTTTGACTTATTGGATCATCCCATACGCGCTGGGGTGGAGGTGACCCATGAAATCCGAGCCCTCTATGTGGTCTTCGCTTCGCGAACAGGTTCAATTTGCCCGTGACTTGCGCGGGCTGCAGATCCATTTTTACCCGGAGAAATGCACCGGCGTCTGGCAGTGTTACAATGTCTGCCCGGTAGGTTGCTGGACGCCTGATTTCGAACGCAGGGTGTCGATTTTTCACGATCCCGAGCGCTGTATTGCCTGTAGCGCTTGCGTCCTGCAATGTCCTCGCGATGCTATCGAACTGAAATGAAACGCCCATAGCCTCTCGAGATCCTTACCCCCAGGAATAAGTAAAGCCTATCCTACCCCGCTGAACTATGACCGCTGTGAAGAATGTTTCATATTTGTGGCTTCCAATTGGGGAAGAGAGCTCCACTCCAACCAACCCATTTTCAGAGAAAAAATATCAAAACCTCTATCCAGCGACATATGACCCACACGACGTTTAAGAATAACTTACGCGGGCGGCTGAAGAACGAGACCTGGATCCTGGGGGTATGCGTTTTTTACTTTGCTTCGATGTTCTTATTCTTCCCTTTCCGCACCGCTTTCTGGTTGGATCACGATGAAGGGATAGAGCTGTCTAAGGCCATGTTGCTCTTGCGGGGGGACCATTTATATACCAGCATTTGGGATGACCAGCCACCAGTGCTC
>DAOUET010000072.1:0-22467 GCA_034430155.1 Anaerolineales bacterium | reverse complement strand
GATCCAGGGGATCCTGATGATCGTATTAAGTAACGATACAGCATACCCAATATACACCAGCTTTCTAAAGTTCGATCTGAACAAAATGGCTTTGGTTCCCGATCTTAAACTGGTCTATGAATTGCGCTTTGGCCCGGTGGTAGCGGTCTTCCTGCTGCTCTCGGCTGTGGCGCACTTTTTCCTGGCGACAGTCGGCTACAAGTTATACGTCTCCAACCTAAAGAAGGGCATGAACCCGGTTCGATTCTATGAATATGCACTCTCTTCTTCGGTCATGATTGTCCTCATCGGCATGCTGGTGGGTATTTACGAATTGGGCGCCATTATTCTCATCTTTGGCATCAACGCCATGATGAACCTATTTGGGATTATGATGGAACTCCACAACCAATATACCCAGAAGACCGATTGGACAGCCTTTGTTTATGGGTCTGTGGCTGGCATTATTCCCTGGATCGTGATCGTAACTTATTTTGTTGGATCCCTGGCAGGTGAAGGTGGCAAACCGCCCGCCTTCGTTTATGCCATCATCCCAACCCTGTTTGTCTTCTTCAACATCTTTGCCGTGAACATGGTGCTGCAATACAAGAAGATTGGGCCTTGGAAAGATTATCTTTATGGCGAGCGCGTCTACATTATCCTAAGCCTGGCTGCCAAGACTGTCCTGGCCTGGATCATCTTCGCTGGCACCCTGGCCCCGGTATAAATCCATGGTTATGCTAAATACCTGGGGGGCGCTGTGAGTTGACTAAAGTTGTTCGCCACTACCAGACAACCGAATCGAATGACAGTATGACTAGTCTCGATCAACTGACTCAGCAACAATACCTGAACCTTGAAACCTTCTGCAAGAGCGGCGTGGGCGTCAAAACCCCTGTTTGGTTTGTACAGGATGGTGACACCATTTTCGTGCGCACGGTGGCGAATTCGGGTAAGGTGAAGCGCATCCGCAACAACGGTCTTGTGAACATTGCCCCGTGTAAAGCGAATGGTTTCCTGCTCGGCTAGTGGCTGTTGGCCATCGCCCGCGAAGTACCAGACCGCGACACCGCCCGGAAGGTCGACCGCCTGCTCGACCGGAAGTACGGCCGGATGAAGAAGATGCTTGCCCTGGCTTCTGCTTTGCAGGGCAGAAAATATACTGTTTTGGAAATTAAGCCAAGATTGGAGCCGTCCGTATGAAGCGAAGGATTGGGCTCCCCACCCTGGCTGTTACGGCCATAGGGCTGTTCAGCGTGTTGGTTGGACCATTCCTCATCCCCGTGCCCCCATTGGAGGGCACCCTCCCGCCGCAGGCGCTGGCCGACGCCGACAGCCAGTTCATCGAGATCAACGGGTTGAGCGTGCACCTCAAAACGATGGGGCAGGGCGAGCCGGTGTTCTTGCTGCTGCATGGCTTTGGGGCCAGCCTGTACTCGTGGCATGCCGTGATGGAACCGCTTAGCCAGCTTGGCACAGTGATTGCCTTCGACCGCCCGGGATTTGGTCTTACCGAGCGGCCGCCCACCTGGCAGGGGCAGAACCCTTACAGCTCTGGAGCTCAGGTGGAGTTGGTGATTGGGCTGTTAGATCATTTCGGAGTGCAACGAGCCATTTTAATTGGCAATTCGGCGGGCGGCACGGTCTCGATGCAAACCGCGCTGGCGCACCCGGAGCGCGTATCGGCGCTGGTGCTGGTTGATCCAGCGGTATATATCGGCGGTGGTGCGCCAACATGGTTGCGCCCATTGCTGGCCACTCCGCAGATGCGCCACCTGGGGCCGCTGGTGGCGAGACAGATCCAGGCGCGCGGGCCAGAACTGATCGAGATGGCCTGGCACAACCCTGCATTACTCTCACCGGAGATGTTAGAGCTCTATCAAAAGCCACTCAAGGTTGAAAACTGGGATCGAGCGCTGTGGGAATTCACCCTCGCCAGCCGCCCATCAGGCCTGGCCGAACATCTGAACGAGTTCACCCTTCCGGTGCTCGTGATCACTGGCGACGATGACCGCATCGTTCCTACCCAAGAGAGCGTCCGGCTGGCAAGCCAGCTGCCCAATGCCAGGCTGGTCGTTATCGCCAACGCCGGTCACGTCCCGCATGAAGAACGCCCCGCAGCGTTCATGGATGCGGTCATAAGCTTTTCGACTATACTCAATCCATAAGGAACCCAATGCCCCAAGTCGCTCTCAATACCCTCGCCCCAAATTTCATCCTGCAAAATTTTCGGGGTGAAACCATCTGCCTTTCAGATTTCCTCGGCAAATCGCACGTAGTGCTGGTCTTCAACCGCGGCTTTGCCTGACCATTTTGCCGGCGGCATATGGCGCAGTTGCGCCAGGATTATCAGGAATTTATCCAACGGCAGGCTCAGGTGGTCGTTATTGGCCCGGAAGATGCCAAAACTTTTAAAGTGTATTGGGGCGAGCATGACCTGCCCTTTGTGGGCTTGCCCGACCCGAAGGCCAGCGTGCTCAAGCTGTACGGGCAGGAAATCAACTTGTTCAAGTTCGGACGCATGCCTGCCCAGGTGATTGTGGACAAGGCTGGCGTGGCGCGTTTCGTGCACTACGGGCATTCGATGTCTGACATTCCGGAGAACGCCAAGATACTGGCTCTGTTGGATCAATTGAACGCGGACCCCTAAATTTTAGCCAATCACTTGGAGGCAATTAGATGAATATCTGGATGGTTCTTAAAATCATCGCCGCCTTGATAACCGCTGCAACCGGGTTGCTAGCGTTCGTGAAACCCACAGCAACCTACGCGTTCATCGGCTTGAACCCCAATGGTGTGCGTGGCGTGTCGGAGATTCGCGCCATTTTTGGCGGATTGTTCATCGCCCTGGGGCTTGCACCGTTGTTCCTGGGTGCAACTGCGTATCAAATGCTCGGCATTGGCTATCTTGCGATTGCTGTGGCGCGTACGTTCTCCATGGTGTTCGATAAATCGTATGCGCAATCGAACATCATCAGCCTGCTCATTGAAATTGTGCTTGGGGCAATTCTCGTCGTCTAAGGTTGGGTACCATGCCGATTCGCATTGTTACCGACAGCACCTGTGATTTACCCGCCAAGACAATTGCCAGATACGGCATATGTGTCGTGCCGTTCTACATCAACGTGGGTGAGCAGAGCTTTCTTGATGGCATTGAAATAAACTGCGAAGAATTCTACAAGAAACTGCCAACATTTCCGGGACACCCCACCACGGCTGTTCCCTCGCCGCAATAATTTCACGCACTGTAAGATGCCCTCGCCGATGAAGGCGCTACAGATATATTGTCGATCCAAATCTCGGTTGCACTGAGCGCAGTGGTGGATGTAGCACGCGTCGTGGCGCAAGAAACCACACCGGTTCGGGATACTGTGTTCGATTCGCAACAGCTAAGTATGGGAACGGGATTCCTGGTCGAGACGGCGGCGAAACTGGCAGCGGCAGGCCAGTCAATAGGTGAAATCCTGGCCTAGATCAACGAGCAAATCAAACCAGCCGCGTTTTCGCTGCGCTCGATAGGTTGGAATTTCTAAAACGCAGCGGGCGGATGAACAAGTTCATTGCCAATTTCAGCAATTTGCTGCAGCTCAAACCGATTCTGACGATGTACGCTGGCAAACCAGGCACAGAACTGGTGCGCACGCACAAACATGCAACCAAACGCTTGCTCGAAATGCTGTGCGAGGTTGGGGCGCTCGAACGCGCCGCAATTGTGCACACACACGCGCTCGAGCGGGTGGCCGAGCTGCGCGCTCAAGCCGCCCACATGCTGCCCGAGAAGGATATCCTGGTGGCAGAAATTACGCCAGTCATCGGTGTGCATATCGGCCCAGGCGTCGTAGGTTTTGCGGTGGTTGGCGCGCAGGAAGAATTGATTCTACTGGGAGAAAACCAATGGATTTCATACCAATCTATCTCACATTAGGTCTTGTCATTCTCGGATTGATGACCCTTCTCTGGCTAATCAGCCTGGCACTGAAGAATTCCAGCATCGTGGACATTTTCTGGGGCGCGGGCTTCGTGATCATCACCTGGGCTGCGTTCTTGCTTACACCCGACGGCTTCGAGCCGCGCAAATGGTTGCTCAACGTGCTGGTGACGATCTGGGGGCTGCGTCTGTCACTCCACATTCTCACGCGCAATTGGGGCAAACCCGAGGATTTTCGTTATCAAGTGTGGCGCAAAGAAGCTGGTAATGCCTGGTGGTGGCGCAGCCTATTCAAGGTTTTTTTCCTTCAAGGCGTTATTCTCTGGATTGTAGCGGCACCCTTACTGGCCGCGCAAATCAGCGTCCAGCCTAATCAGCTTACCTGGCCCGATTACCTGGCGATTCCCCTCTGGCTGATCGGATTCTTCTTTGAAGCAGCAGGCGATTGGCAGTTGGCACGCTTCAAGGCCAATCCGGCCAATAAAGGCCAGGTGCTGCAAACGGGTGTCTGGCGCTACACGCGGCATCCTAATTATTTTGGTGACGCAACCCAATGGTGGGCTTATTATCTCTTCTCCCTGGCTGCTGGAGCTTGGTGGACGGTTTTCAGCCCGATCATCATGACGACCTTGTTGTTGCGCGTTTCAGGTGTGACGCTGCTTGAAAAAACCTTGAAGGAAGAGAAACCCGGATACAAAGAGTACATCGAAAAGACGAGCGAATTTATTCCCTGGCTTCCGCGCCAGAAATAGCCCTAGTTGAGGAACTGGAATAACTATGAAGATCGCAAAGATCATTGTCCTGGCCGGTTTGTTGGCTATGACCGGCATTCTGATTTACGGATTCACCGAGGGGGATTTTATCGCCGAAGGAGCAAAGCTGCTTGCGATGCCCTGGGGGATAGTCTCGCTCGTGGATTTGTACGTTGGCTTCACCCTGTTCTCCTGCTGGATTGCATTTCGTGAGAAAGCGCTGCCCCCATCTATCATCTGGATCATCATGATGATGGTATTTGGCTTCTGGGCCGGTGCGCTCTACACGTTCATTTCGCTACAAACCAGCGGCGGCGATTGGAAGCGCTTCTGGTACGGAAAGCGATCAAACTGAAAAGAATAGTTCTTTCGGCTTTGACGGGAGAGCCAAAAGAATTCATAGTGGTTGCGGTAGTTAGTTGTTTGCTGGGCTCAATTTCGTTTGCCCGTCTAATTCCCCGGATTGAGCAATACAGTGGAGCAGGCAGAAAATATTTGGATTGTCCTTTCAGCTATAGATATGACAAGACAAAGTTGATGCATACTTCATTCCACTCCAAAAGTCCTATTCACCAGAAAGTGTGTATGACTTACCTCAAATGATCATTTTCAGAGGAAAAAATGGCGAATCAGCAGAAAAAAGCTTCCCCAGGTAAACCTGTTGCAGAACGCCCCCGCTGTGGTTTATGCAGAAAAACCAAGAATCTAACCAGAACAGATTGTTGTGGGCAGTGGATTTGTGACGACGAGCATAAATACGTTCTGTTCTCTTATGCTCGAAATAGTTGCCATCGTAACCATCGCCGATATACGCTGTGCGGTCATCATTACGTAGAAAAACATACGGGCGATTGGAAAACATGTCCATGGTGCCGCAATGATTTTGAAACCGAGTTATATGTATACTATGGCACAAATGAATATAATTTTAAAAAGTTGGAAAATCCACCCAAGTATGAACCGACCCGATGCGCAAAATGCAAGAGGGTAATCTCATTAAGCCTAGATGAATACACGATGAAAGGCAATAAAATATTCTGCATGGAGTGCTCGGACATACGTTGGCGAGAGTAACCTGGCTTATAGGATAGGCTACTTAGAAGTCATTTAGAGCCCTCCAGGGATTGAGTGCACCAACATAGCCTGGTGTGACCTGAAATTTATCGCCTGCTTACCGGTGCGGGCCCGGTCTTGGCAACTTGCAGTCCCACCGCCATGGTAGGGGCAGCCATTCTACTCGCCAAGGTGGATTACCTTGGCGAGAATCCGGTGCGGCTCAACCTGGTTTCTGGTCTTATTCACTGATTGAAAAGGTGGTTGAGGCTGTCTTATCCCACCATCCCGATTGGGTTATATGGGTTTCGAAAAAGCAAACCGAAGGTTTGATTGAGAAGACCCAAAGCAAGTACAATCCCGGGGCAGCCAGGTGGCTTTTAAAGGCAAAAATGGCCTACCTTGCATCTGGCCGACAGAGCGAATGGCAGGCTTGCCTTTCTAACCTCAAAATTACTTATGCTCGTCGCCCGGCATTGCAAAGGGAGCTGTACGGGTTATGACCAAGGAGGATTCTCATGGCTAAGAAAAAGAAAGACAAACAGAAGCCCCGCAAGCCGAAAAGTAATCTCGCGGCGAAGATGCCGCGGCCCAGACCAATCACCTTGCGTGGACCGCGCCACTTCATCGCGCATGCGCACGAGTACCCGATAGTTGGCAGCTGGATCATGGAAGGATGGCAGGAAAGCGGCCTCACGCCAGTTGTTATCGCCCGGCAACAATCGCCCGATAAAGTCATCTTCGCTACTTATCTGGTCGATTTCTACTGCCTGGGCATCAAAGACGCCTTCTGTAACGCCGATTACCCCTTGAAGCGGTTCCAGAAAAACCTGGCGCATCTTTGTTCAGGAAGGCCTGAGGTCTGCGATAACGACCTGGCTCACGAACTGGTCTATGGAGCTGTTGATTTTGCCAGGCGCTATGGATTCGAACCACACCCGGATTTCAAGCTGGCGAGTATGGTTCTCGACCCACCGGGGATCCATCCTTCCAGGCATCAGCTAGAATTCGGCAGAGACGGTAAGCCGTTCTTTGTCGCTGGACCCTATGACAACGCCAGAGCGATTGTTTCAAAACTAGAACGGACCGCGGGCACAGGGAATTTTGATTATATGGTGATGTTGGGAGATTTCGAGGAGTTCGCGGACTTTGAATAATAGAACCTGGACCAGTTCCAGCACCGATTCATAAGGATGCGAGCCATAGAGGTAAAGATTTTTATCACCACGACGGCGGCATCCTGTAGCGAATGCGGCAAGGAGCTTGTTCGCAAGGCCTGGATCATGTTGGTTGAAAATAGAGGGGCGCTATGCCTATCATGCGCCGACCTGGACCATCTCGTTTTCCTTCCTTCCGGCGATGCGGCTCTTACCCGGCGAGCGCGCAAACATTCGACCCTGGTTGCAGTGGTATTGAAGTGGAGCAGGCGCGCAAGCGGTATGAACGGCAAGGGCTGCTGGTCGAAGCACAAGCGCTGGAAATGGCTGAAAAGGAGTGTTTAAGCAACAGCGGTAATACATAAAGCAGGGTATGCGGAAGTCTAAAAAGAAGTATAGCTGAAAGGATATTATTAATGCCCTACGAATCTTTCTATGCACGCTTTCCTGAGATTGCCGAAAAAGAAACTCGAACAATTACGGTCATTAACCATGAAGGCATTCCAAAAGGTAACTATGGCTTGATCGAAATGTACTGTAACGAACCTGCTTGTGATTGCCGGCGAGTGTTTTTCGATGTATACGATTGGAAGCGGGGAACATCCATGGCGATCATTGCTTATGGATGGGAGAGCGAAAAGTTTTATACGAGATGGCTCGGAGACAATGACCCTCGCATGATCCATGACCTTCAAGGACCGGTGTTAAATTTCGGCAGTCCTCAATCAAAATATGCCCCGGCTTTTTTAGCGCTCATCGAAGGTGTTTTGAAAGACAGCAGGTACGTATCTCGGCTCAAACGGCATTACCGGATTTTTAAAGATGCTGTCAATCGAAGGAAGCCCCAAGAAAACGATGATCTTACCAAGAAGGTCAGTCTTAGTGTGAAGGCAGGTGATAAAACCGTCCGGAAATCGAAGAAAACCCGCCGTGGAAGAGGAAGAGTATGCCGCCAGTGATAATTAACAGTCAGTTATGGAAAGTCAGCCAGTTCAATTTGAAAATATAAATATTCGAAAAAACCATGAATGAAAAAGTCCCCAAGAAATTGCAAACCCGCTTCGAGGAAATTACATCGATGTCAGACGTCGTCTGCCGGAAACACCTGAACGACGAGTACGCTGATATGAGCCGCAAAATGGCCGCTGCCCTGGCTCGCAAACGCCCCTCGCCGCTGGAAAGCGGGCGCGCCAACACCTGGGCATGCGGCATCGTCTACACGATCGGATTCGTTAATTTCCTCTTCGACAAATCATTCCCTCCTTACCTCAGTGTGGAAGATTTATGTACGGCCTTTGGGGTTGCCAAGAGCACCGGTTACAACAAATCCAAAGAAATTCGCGACCTATTCAACTTAATACAGTTCGACCCGCGCTGGACGCTCCCCAGCCTGATGGACCAGAACCCCATGGCCTGGATGATTTCCGTGAATGGCTTGATTATCGACGCTCGTCATGCACCCCGTTTAATCCAGGAAGAAGCCTATCGCAAAGGGCTGATCCCCTACATGCCTGGCAAGGGAGATGCTTCCCCTTCCCAACAAGGGAAACCAGCGTTCCCTTTCAAAATAGGCGAATCCGTGGCGGTGAAGCCAGGCGTACAAGATCCGGATTTTGGTGACGATATGAGTGGTTGGCAAGGCCGCGTAGTGAAAATCGAAGAACGCCCGCCTGAACCTCCATTGGTCACGATTGAATGGGACAGCCTCACATTGCAGAATATGCCCAGGGTCTCCATCGAACGTGCCAAAAAAGAAGGATTGGACTGGAGCGAGATGAACCTGTATGCCACAGAATTGGAACTGGCTACATATAGAGATTCGCTTGAGGATGTAGTGACTGCATCCAGGGAAATTGCCAGCCATGTAGGTTGGTTGCATCTCGAAGAGGAGGGCGAACGTATCCAGAAAGTATTGGACGGAATCGACCCGGAAGATAAGGATGCCTGTCTGGAGGCCTGGTTCAATCACCTCGAAAAAAACCTTACCTTCCCGTTCGAGGCTAAACTAACCGAATACGACTTTTACGGCCCCATCCGTGCTGGCGATACCATCCGCGTGATTGCATTGAACGAGGTTTTCGAGGATTATGGCATCCTGGTGGATGTAAAGAAAGATAGAAAGATATACCAACTTCCCCTGGCCGATTTGAGGGCCAAAGACAACTGGGCCCCACAATACCAGGCGATTAAAGATTACGCGGTCTGGTTTGCCAACCTGTAGGTGATCTTTATTTGGACGCTGGGGAATTCAACCTCGACCTGACCAACAATCCACTGTCAAGATCCTGGGCTTTGAATCGCGAGCGGGGAAGATCCGAACCGCGGGTTCATTTGCGCTCACTTTGGCACTTTCCGGGCTGGTTTTTTGGTACACCAACCGGTGGATAAACCCAGGCTGAGGGGGTCGGGGGCCTGCCGCGCGCCCCAGTCTGCGCTAACCCTCGATATCGAGGTAGTTGGCGCCCATCGCTTGCGGGTAAACGCGGAAAAGCCAGCTGGCCTTTGCCCGGCTGTTTTCCGTCCTAGAAAAGGAAGCTGGTCCCACACCACTGACGAGCGCGCTCATCCGCTGGCAGGGGATATCGGGGTAAGTGCTCCGGCATCTGCGCCGCGGGAGCTTTACTATCATATGTTCGGTACGCCGATCGTAGAGCCAACCCCGGATCGCTTTCCCTTGGATCAAGCCCGATAATACCAGGACTTGGATAGCGCTAAAGGCAACAGATTCACTTGCCAACGGGGAAAGTCTCTTCTAAAGTAGGACTATAATTTGATCTCATGAAAGACATACTCAGACTTCGAAGTTTCATCAAGCCCTATTGGAAACCAAGCCTGCTGGCTTTGTTCCTGCTGACTTCAGTCGTTTTCATGGATTTAGCCATCCCACGGCTGATTGAGCAGATCATTGACCAGGGAATCGCCCGGAAAAACCTGCAAGTGGTCTTGAACACTACCCTTATAATGCTGGGGCTCACCGTGTTGAGCGCTCTATTCGCCATCGGCAACAACATTCTATCCGTCCGGGTCGGAGAAAGCTACGGCCGAGACCTGCGGGAGGCGCTCTTCTTGAAAATACAAACTTTCTCGTTCGGCAACCTGGACCGGCTGCAGACCGGGCAGCTGATGGTACGGCTCACCAGCGACATCATGATGATGGAACGCATTATTCGTGTCTCGATCCGCATCGGAACCCGCGCCCCGCTGCTGATGATCGGCAGCATTATCTTAATGGTTTCGACCGATTCCCGGTTGGCGCTAACCCTTTTGCCTTTGCTCCTGGTCACCGGGACGATCATCGCCATCTTTATATCCAAGACCCAGCCCTTATATCTGATAGTTCAGCGTAAGTTGGACGCTCTCAACACAGTACTTCAAGAGAATATCGCCGGGGTACGGGTGGTGAAAGCGTTCACGCGGGGTGGATATGAAACCCGGCGCTTTGAGGCTGCCAACCAGGATTACACCGTGCCTACCATCAATGTGATGCAGGTGCAGGCTTTCCTGATGCCGGTGCTGCAGTTCTTGATCAACTTAGGCATTGTCCTGGTGATTTGGGTTGGAGGCCTCCAGGCGATTGGCGGCAGCCTGTCTTTAGGCGAGATCGTCGCCTTTACCAACTATCTCTTAACTACCATGACTCCGCTGGTGATCATGGCCAATCTGGCGCAGGTGCTGGCTGCCGCCAACGCATCTGCCCAGCGGGTTAATGAGATTATGGATAACGAAGCGGAGGTGAAAGACAGTCCCGCTGCCCGGAGGCTGCCAGATAATATTTCAGGACGGGTGGTTTTCGAGGATGTATATTTCAGTTACAACGGAGATTGTACTGAACCGGTTTTGGAAAATATCAACCTGGTTGCTGATCCCGGTGAGACCATTGCGATTTTAGGCGCGACCGGCTCGGGGAAAACTACCCTGGTCAACCTGATCCCGCGCTTTTACGACGTCACCCAGGGACGTGTGACCATCGACGGCCTGGATGTTCGCCAGGTTCAGCAGGAATCGCTCTTGGCGCATCTGGGCATGGCCTTACAAGAGACGGTGCTGTTCTCGGGGACGGTGCGCGACAATATCCGCTATGGCAAGCCGGACGCCAGCGACGAGCAGGTGATAGCAGCTGCCAAAGCTGCCCAGGCTCACGATTTCATCCTGGAGCTTCCGGAAGGGTACGATACGCATGTAGAGCAGCGCGGGGTCAACCTGTCTGGCGGGCAAAAGCAGCGCATCGCCATTGCCCGGGCTTTGCTTTTTCAGCCCAAGATCCTGATTCTAGACGATAGCACCAGCGCGGTTGACGTCGAAACCGAGGCCAAGATCCAGGAGGTTCTGGATGTAATGATGCGAGGTCGCACCAGTTTTATCGTGGCACAGCGCATCAGCACCGTGCTCAATGCGGATAAGATCGTGGTGCTCGACAAAGGCCAGATCGCAGCCAGCGGAACCCACCAGGAGTTAATGCAGTCCAGCGCAATTTACCAGGAAATTTACGAATCCCAACTGGGGAACGGTGTGGTTATCGAACCGGGCGGGGAAGAGAGTCTGCATGTCTGATCAACCCGCCAACCGAGAACAAAGTACTGCCCGTCCGAGAATAGGGCGCGGTCCTTCCATACCAGGAAAGATCGAAAAGGCGAAGGACGCCCGCCAGGCGCTTCTGCGGTTTTTACCTTATTTTCGCCCTTATATTGGCACAATAGCAGTAGTCTTACTTTTCGTACTGATCTATACCCTGCTGTATCTCTTGGGGCCTTATTTGATGGGAGTTGCCATCGACCGGTTCATCGGCAACCAGGACGCCGCCGGTCTTGCCCGTATCGCCTTGCTCATGTTGACCGTTTACCTGTTGAGCTCCGTTTTCCAGGCGGGTGCCGATTTTATAATGGCACGTATTTCTCAACGCGCTTTGCAGCAGGTGCGCCAGGATTTATTCGAACACCTTCAAAGCCTGTCGTTGGGGTTTTATGATCGCAATCCTGCCGGGGAACTCATGAGCCGCTTGACCAACGACATCGACGCCATTAACCAGGCAGTCTCACAAAACGTGACCTCTTTGCTGGCCGGGGTGCTATCGTTAATTGGGATATTGATAGCCATGTTTGTGCTGAATCATTGGCTGGCGTTGGCATCGATCTTGGTTGTGCCCATCACCGTCTGGTTCACTGGTTTCGTCGCCCGTTATACTCGGCGTGGATTCCGGGATTTGCAAAGGGAATTAGGCAATTTGAATAGCACCATGGAAGAATCGATCAGTGGGCAGCGTGTTATCAAGGCCTTCCGGCGCAATGACGTCGCCATCGCTGCTTTTCGCAGAGATAACCAAGCAGTATACCGGGCAGGGGTGTATGCCAATACCTATGCTCTGCTGCTGATGCCGGTAACCAACATCCTGGGGAATTTGTTCGTGATCGTGATAGCAGGTTTAGGCGGCTGGTTGGCGATTCAGGGTTTGACCACGGTGGGGACTATTGCAGCGTTTATCAGCTACGCACAGCGCTTCATCCAGCCCTTGCGCCAGCTGGCAAATATCTACAACACGATCCAAGCAGCCTTGGCGGGAGCAGAGCGCGTGTTTGAAGTTATCGACACCCAACCCGAATTACAGGACGCGCCGGATGCGGTCCCCCTGAAATCCATTCGTGGGGAAGTACGCTTCGACCACGTGCGCTTTGGATATTTTGCCGGTATTCCGGTGATCAAGGACATGAGCCTGGAGGCCAGGGAAGGTCAGGCAATCGCATTGGTCGGGCCAACCGGGGCGGGCAAGACCACCCTGGTAAATCTGTTGTCTCGCTTCTACGACGTCGATGGGGGAAGCATAACCATCGACGGTAAGGACATCCGCCAGGTTCAAAAAGCCAGCCTGCGCCGCCAACTGGGCATTGTCCTGCAAGATACCTTCCTATTCTCAGACAGCGTGATGGAGAACATCCGCTACGGGCGGCTGGAGGCCAGCGACCAGGATTGCATCCAGGCTGCCAAAATGGCAGACGCCGACCATTTCATCCGCCAGCTTCCGCAAGGTTACCAGACCCGGCTCTCCGAGCGGGGCAGTAATCTGAGCCAGGGACAGCGGCAGCTGCTCGCCATTGCCCGGGCCATCCTGGCCAACCCGCGCATCCTGATTCTGGACGAGGCCACCAGCAGCGTCGACACGCGCACCGAAGCGCGCATCCAGCAAGCCCTGCTGCGCTTGATGGCCGGGCGTACTAGTTTCGTGATTGCCCACCGCCTGAGCACGATCCGCGAGGCGGATGAGATGCTGGTGATCAAGGAAGGAGAAATCATCGAACGCGGGGACCACAAGGAACTACTCGCCAAGCGGGGTTTCTACCATCACTTATATATGAGCCAGTTCAAGGGGCATGCTATCTAGGTAAACGGTCATAAGCAAGATCGCTGGTAATTGGATTCATTTACCGTTAAGAATCCCAATCTCCCATTTCAAATAGCGGGCGGACGATGCGAACGCCCGGCCTTCGGGTTATAAGCCCGGTCCCTATTTCGCACACTTTTTACCTTTGGGTTACTCGTGGAAAAAGCCGGTAAATACCCTGATCAAGTTATGAGAGGCAGCCCATTCGGCCCACTTGGGTGAAATCGGTCCTTTCAATCGGCTTTATCCCTTAGCCCTGGCTCAGCGATGGGTCATCCAAAAAGACCGAGCGAAAGGCGGAAAAGTGTAGGGGGGCAAACCGACAAATCAACAAAAGTGAGTCGTCCACGCCCTGGAAGCCCATCTGATCGTGGCGAACCGTGGCCTTTTTGGTCGAAAGACAGATGAAGGGCTGCAGCACCAGGTCAGGTGGCTCAATCTCCTGACCAATGCGATTATTCTCTGGAATAGCGTCTACATGGCCGAGGCGCTGCAGCAGCTAGAACGGGAAGGACATCCTGTTGACCCGTAGGACCTCCGACACATCTGGCCAACACGCTTCGAGCAAATCAATGTCTACGGTCGATACGAGTTCAACCTGGAGGAAGCACAGCACCGAACCAGCCTACGGTAGCTCCGCAACCCAGATGCTCTCGATCCTTAGCGTTGGTTTTTTCGCAGGATCTATAAACTGCCCTCCTCGTGCTTCACGCCGATGGTAAGCCAGTCATAGTGAGGTTAGCGGGCAGAGGCAATTTCCTGCCCGCGCGTTATCCGCGTATCGCCGCGACGATGCCCGTGAACAACGCGACTAGATAGATCACCTTCGGCGGGAAGAACGCGTACATCTGGGTGCGAAAGAATAGAAAAACCAGCGTGAACAGGATCGCATAGCCCACGTTGACGTAGCCCACCTAGTTGGGGAAGTCACCGCGCAGGAAGGCGATGCCCAGCAGGGGTGTACGCCCTCGCACACCCTTTTTTGCCGATATTCGAAAAAGTTATTGGTTGACAGGTACAGGCAGTACCCGGGCAGTCATCCCCCAGCGCAGCGCAGGGTTATCGCTGCCCAGGTCAATTTTAGCCTGGAAGCGGGCTTCGTCCCGAATTTCCCGGTAGGTGTAGCCGATGGTCGCTACCGTACCCGGCAGATCCAGGTCTGGCAGGGCATCCAGCCGGATCTGAACGGATTGATCGGGTTGCAAAGCGATGATTTCTTCCTGGGTTAATTCATCACACTGGACAATCCAGTGTTCGAGATCGGCAATCACCAGCACACTTTGCCCCGGCGAAGCCCATTCGCCGGCTTTGACCTGCACCGCGGCCACCTGACCCGTGATCGGCGCAGTCAGACGGGCATCCGCGATCGCACTCTGGGCTGCGTTCAACTTGCCCTGGGCAGCTTGCAGCTGGGCCTCCAGCCGGGCCAGTTCATCCGGATCAGGCCCGTTGGCGAGCCGGTCGCGATCCAGTTGAGCTTTTTCAGCCTGAGCCTGGGCTGCAGCCAGTTTGGCCTCCGCCTGGGCAACGTCGATCGGGTCGGGGGGCTTCAGGCGGTCTTTATTTTTTTGGACGGCATCCTGGTAGCGGCTTTCCGCCAGGGTCACCTCGCGCTGCAAGAATAAAACCTGCTGTTTGACCTGGCTGCGTTTGACAAAACGCCAGATCCCACTGCGAGTATCGCTGACCAGTTTCTCAACTTTTTCGAGATCTTTGCGCAGCTGGTCAAGTTTTTTCTTTTCAAGCATCTGATTGGCGTAGGCCTGATCGATCGCCTGCTGACTGAAAGGTCGTTTTATCGAGTCCGCCTGCCAGTTGGCGTCCTCCACGGCCTTATTGGCTTGAGCCTGGGTTTGTTCGGCCAGAGCCAGCTGATAGGCAGCCTGTTCGCGCAGGGTGTCCAGGGAATTTTGAGCCAGAACAACATTCAGCTCTGCCGCCGCGATGGCAGCCTGGTACTGTTGAGGATTGCTCAACTCGGCCAGCTGCTGCCCGGCCTGGACGGTGTCACCGGTTTCTACCAGCAGATGTTCGATCCGCCCCGGGATCGCGAAACCGGCATTGACCCAGGTTTTAGGTTCGAGCTTGCATTTTAGTTCCAGGCTGCCGGAATCTTGCTGCAATGCCGATCCGTTGGCTGCTTCTGCCAGGACGTTCACAGGCCATCCTGGCAGAGATGAACACAGCCCCAAGAACAGGGCTGCAATCAGCAGCGGATGAATGATCGATCGATGGCCGGTTTTATACATACTTCGTATCATTGAATTCTTTGACAAATGCTTTTTCGTCGTTAAAGGCAAGTTGGACGGGCGCAGCCATTAGATTTGGATGTGTTGTGTGTATTTGGGGACGTACGTCCCCAAATACACACAACACAAAACAAGTCTATATATGCTCCCGGTTCGGCCGCTCAGGGCACGGCGAACTGAACCAGAGCGGTCATCCCCCAGCGCAGGCGCGGGTCGCTGTCCAGCAAGCTAACTTTGGTGGTGTAGGTCACATCGCCACTCTTATCGGCGCTCAAATCGCTGATGGACTGGACTTTACCCGCAAACTCCAGCTCGGGCAGTGCGTCAAAAGTGATACTGGCATCCTGGTCGGTGAAAATGCCGGTCACTTCGTTCTCCGTCAGGTCGTCTGTTTCTACCAGCCAGCCTGAAAAATCGGCCAACACCAGCGCGGTCTGGCCGGGCAGCACTTGCTCCCCCTCTTTCAGGTTCAGGCGGGCGACTGTCCCCGTGAAGGGCGCAGTCAGCTCGCGGCTGGTCAGGTTGGCTTTGGCAGCTTCCAGGGCTGTCTCAGCCGCTTTGACTCGGGCCTGAGCGGATTCAAGCAGGTCGGGATTGGCCCCGTCTTTGACCTTTTCGTACTCATCCTCTGCCAGTTTCAGGCTGGCCTGGGCCAGGGACAGGTTGGCCTCGGCGATGGCCATATCGATTTCGCTGGTCGTTCCTTCTAGATTGTTCAGCAGACGCACTGCGTCGTCATAGTGATTGCGAGCGTCGGCCAGTTTCGAGAGCAGCTGGGCACGAGTAACGTTAGTTTCAGGTTTGTTTTGATACGGGGCAAAATCTTCCTGAGCCTGGTCGAGCCGGTCTTTCAAAATCACCACGTTCGACCTGGCTTTATCGATATCGGTTTGTTCCGCATTGGATTGCAGGTTCGTCAGGTAGCGTTCTGCATCCCGGACCGCATCACGCTGGACGGTCACCTTTTGTTTGGCATTGGCGGTGGTGACCGCCGCGTTGTCGTTCAAATCCTTCAAGGCCTGCTGGGCATTGATCAGCTCAAGCTGGGCGTTGTCGACTGCCGCAGAGAGCTGCTGGCGCTGGTCCAGATGGGCGATCGGCTGGCCTTGTTCGATTTGCTGGCCTTCTTCTACCAGAACCTCTTCGATCATTCCCCCGGATGTGAAGGACAGGTTGACGTATTTTTGTGGCACCAGCTTGCCCTCAGCTAAAACGCCGGGTTCCTGGGTAATTACCGGCAGGGCGGTGCTGGTCGCCTCCGGCTGCCCGGTGATCGACTGACAACCGCTCGCCAGAATGGCCGTAATGATTAAAAGCGTAGTCCATAGAAGAAGCCTGTTTTTCATTGTTTTCCAAACGTCCTTTTTCAGCAGTTCCGGTACAACGGCCGGTTCCGGCGGCCTTGCAGTTTAATTGACCAACCTTTTTGCCACTTTTCTTTACCACAACAGAGCAGTTATCCCAATTTAATAGATTCTCCCAAAATTGAGTACAACCGGGAGCAGTAAAAACGACCATCATGGCACGGTTATTCGTAAGCCAGCACCTCACGGATGGTCAGCCTGGAGGCATTCCGGGCGGGCATGACGCTGGCAAGCACGGAAAGCAGGGTTACCGCCCCTAACCACAGCAAAAAGCCGGTTGGCGTCAAAGCGAAATTGGAGGGCGCATCGAAGATCGCCTGGTTGACACTGTCAGACATCAGCTTGCTGATCGGGAAGGCCAGCAAGCAGCTAAACAGCCAGCTCAGCAAGCCGATCAGGGTACCTTCCACGATCACCATCTTCATCAGGATGCTGTCGGAAGCGCCGATCGCCCGCATCACGCCAATTTCCCGGGTGCGTTCCATCACGTTCATGCTCATCGTGCCCGTCAGACCGATGCTGCCCACCAGGGCAGTCAACCCTGCCAGGAAGAGCAGGAACGCGACCAGCACGTTGAAACCATCCGTGGCCGTCTGGCTGGTGCTGGACCCCGTGGAAATATCGGCAATATCGACATTGTACTGCCGCAGGCGGGCTTCGACTGCCTTTGCCAGACCGGCCTGCTGGTCGGAGGGCATGCCGACTGGATCACCGGCAATCCGGTAGCTGAGCGCCTGATTGGGCTGGTTGATTACCTGAGATAAATAATCGTAACTAGTATAAGCCAGATAGCCGGAAACTTTGCCTGCCAGCTGGAAAAAGCCGACGATTACAAAATCTTTATCTTCCCCGTTAACCCGCAGGCGGATCGTATCGCCCACCTGCATTTGCGGAAAGTTAGACAGGAATAAGTCGTTCAGGGTGATGGCATTCTGGTCACCAGGTTCGAGCCACCTACCTTCGATCAATACTGGTTTGACCAGGGTGCTATCGGCTGGCGGGGCCAGCAAGCCAACGCTATCGCTGGCCGATCCGTCAGCCCGGACCAGTTCACTGCGGGCGGTCGACCAGCCTTCAATCAGGCTGATACCAGGAATGCCCGCCAGCATATTTTGGACTTCCTGGATGTAATAGGGGCGGGGGAGAACCAGATTCACGTCAGCCCGAAAATAATGGGTAATCTGGGCGACATACTGGTTCATCGAAACCCGCACATTGAAGGTGGAGATGAAAACCGCGCCGCCCATCGTCAAGGTGATAATGGTCAAAATGAGCCGGCCTTTGCGCCGGAAAACGTTCCGCAGCGAGATGCGAATAGGGCGTGAAAGCGCCCGGATGCGGGCCAGTTGGCGATCGATCCAGCCGTTTGCGGTTGGATTACTGCTTGCTGAACCGCTTAGGGCTTCTTTGACACTCAGACGTGAGCCCTGCCAGATGGGGATAAAGGCCGCAAATTGGGGAACCAGCACGGCCAGCAGACCCTGGATCAGCAATACCTCCGGCACAAGCCGGCGGCTCCGGATGGTTGTATTGAGCTGGATGGTCAGGAAATCCATCAGCGTATAGGATACCTGGTAGGCCAGAGGGGCGGCTATGGCGAAAGCCAGCACGCCAAAGATCAGGAT
Source organism: Anaerolineales bacterium (assembly GCA_034430155.1). Classification (GTDB taxonomy): domain Bacteria; phylum Chloroflexota; class Anaerolineae; order Anaerolineales; family UBA4823; genus DAOUET01. The sequence goes on along the minus strand of DAOUET010000072.1, from coordinate 3,987 downwards.
CATGGCCATATAAATGCTGATGATCTGCCTGCGGCGCGCCCCGACGGTTTTCATGATGCCAATCTGGGTCATCTGCTGATCCAGCAGCGCTTGCAGGGTGCTGGTGATGAGAAATCCACTCAGGAAAACCACCAGCAGACCCAGGATAAAGAGCAGGCTGCTGATTGCCTGAACGAGGGTAGCACTGGGATGATCAAAGGAGCTGCGAGTATTGGTGCTGCGGACGCTGATATCCTCTTTCTCGAGGTCATCTGTGATCGTCCGGGCGACCGCATCCAGGTGGCTGGCATCCCGGCTGTCGCCGGAAACAATCACCAGGACCGTGTTGATCGCATACGGCAGGGGCAGTTCCAGCCATTCAAGGGTTGCGGGAGTCATATAGCCTTGCACCGGCGCGGTAAAGAAGCCGCCCGAGCCCGCCTCCGCCGCGCCAATCGATTGGTCGTCCACAATCCCCACGATCTTGAGCTGGCGGGTTTTACCAGTTGGGGTTTCAAGCGTGACCATATCCCCCAGGCCGGCGTTTGTTTTGGCCAGCTTGCTGCTCTCGACGACAATCTGGCGATCCTGCGGAGGCCAGACACCCTGGGTCAGGCTGACCTGGCCGATCTGCATCTTATTGAAATCCGGCACCGATTTAATCTTAATCCCGATCCATTTGCCGGGTTCCGATTCCAACCGTAGCGAACTCTCACGGCTGCCTTCGGCCAGACCGACTCCATCTAACCGGTTGAGATGATCCAGATAAGTTTTGTTGTACAGACCGGTATTCATGAAGATATTAGCCGGGTTGGTGGCGGCATAGCCGTTGCGCATCTCATCGGTTAACACGAAGTAGATCGTGGCGATGATGCCGATCGCCAACAAACCGATCATGATCGAAGCGGTGACCAGCAGTGAGCGGGTCCGGTTGCCCCAGATATCCGCTAAAACTTTTTTCCAGCGCGGGGGCATCAGATCCCGCCTCGCCCATGGCCGAGCAAATCTGCCTGTTCCCAGGCCAGCCTGCGCTGTTCGGCAGCCTGCTTCAGCCAGCTTTGATCCCGGCTGGCTTCTTGCATCCAGCGCTCAAATCCGCTCGAATCCAGTGCCAGGACTTCCAGGGGGGCTTCAGCGCCGGCTCGCATCCCGTCAAGTAAGTCGCCGGCGGTCTGCAGTTCCATCTTGCTCAGATAGTCGCCCGGGCCAAGACGGACGGGTGGCGCATCCACCCGGCGGCCATGGTTGAGGGAGATTTCCAACTGCCCGTTTGTGACCAGGTACAGGCCCGCATCGGTCCTGATTTGCAACCCCACGGGCTGCCCGGGTTCGTAGCTGAGGGGCTGCAGTTGATGGCTCAACCACAGCATGCGCGGGTGGGGGATAGCCGGAAAAGCTTTTGCCACCCATTCATTGACCAGCTCGCCGTCCGAGATCACCATCGAACGGGTGGTGCGGCTGGCCAGGCTGGCATCGTGGGTCACCATGATGACCGTTTTTCCGGCCTCCACCAGCTGGCTGATTAGGCTGAAGACGGTTTCGGCTGTGCGTGAATCCAGGTTGCCGGTGGGTTCATCCGCAATCAGGATCGGCGGGTCGTTGGCCAGGGTTCTGGCAATCGCAGCGCTCTGCTGCTGTCCCCCGGAAACCGCCGCCGGCAGTTTATGGGCAAAATCCTCCAGCCCGACCATCCGCAAGAGTTCCATGGCGCGCGGCTCGCGCGCCTCAGGGGCGAACATATTGCAGAAATCCATCGGCAGCACAACATTTTCCAACAAGGAGAGCATCGGCAGCAGTTGGAAGAACTGGAAAACAATGCCAAGATTGCGGCCGCGCCAGATGGACATCTTATTCTCATTCAGGGTGTGGACGTAGGTATCACCAATCCGGACGCGGCCGGAGGTAGGGTGGTCGATCCCGGTGATCATATTGACCAGGGTGGATTTGCCGCTGCCCGATTTGCCCACGACGCTCACAAATTCCCCCCGGTAAAAGCAGGCAGTGATGCCTTTTAGCGCTGTAAAATCGCCGCTGGGCGTCTTGAAGGTTTTTACGATCTCCATCATCTGGATCATGGGATCGCCAGGGCACCCAGAAGGCTCAGCCAGCGGGGTATTAAATTTCGGCTGCTGCTCACCCCTGGGCGTCATAGGATTGACCGCCGGAGGATTGTTTGGCTGCGTGCAGCAGGAATTTATCAGCCTGATTCGGGCCTGCCAGTTCCGGGCCAGCCTGCTGGTTGGGTTCGATCTCCCCATCCACAATCTGAAGGGTCCTGGATACGCGTCGGGCGAGGCTTTGATCGTGGGTGACCATCAAGATGGTTTTGCCGGCGTCGATCAGTTCGAGAAAGATCTCGAAAATGGTTTCTGCCGTATTGGAGTCCAGCCGCCCGGTCGGTTCGTCTGCAATCAGGATATCCGGGTTATTGGCCAGGGCCCGGGCGATGGCAATCCGCTGCTGCTGGCCTCCTGATATTGCGGAAGGCGTCTTATAAGCGTGGTCTGCCAGCTCCATCCGGTCCAACAATTCCAGGGCATGCTTCTGGCTGGGACCGCGCTGATAGGTGCCAGTGAAGTCCATCGGCAGCATGACGTTCTCTAACAGGGTCAGGTTGGGCATCAGATGGAAGGACTGGTAAACGATCCCCAAATTTAAGCCGCGCCACAGCGCCAGCTGGTTCTCATCCAGAACATGGATGGGGGTATCCTTAATCCAGACTTCCCCCTCGGTCAGCCAGTCCACTCCGGTGAGCATATTCACCAGGGTGGTCTTTCCGGCGCCCGATTTGCCCAGAATGCCAACAAATTCGCCTGGATACACATCCAGGTCGATGCTCTTCAAAGCTGTGAAGTCTCCTGCGGAGCTTCGATATATTTTTACCAGATTGCGGGCTTTTATCAGTGGGGCACTGTCATCGCCGGGAGCTGGTATGGCGCCATTCGTCGGGATCGAAGTCTGGGCCTGTGATTGTTGAACTGCTTTCATACCGTTGCCAAATTGTATAAATCTCATTATAATAGACATCGTCTATAAATAGACTTTGTCTATTTTATTCCATATTGCTATTTTGTCAAGGTTGGGCTGGATGGGAAGTTGCAAAAAAGATGTGAAATGGTCCACCGGGATTGAATTTTCGCAGATCGGCGAAAGTTGCCCCCGCAGCATTATACCGGTAAAACAAGCCGTGGATGGTTAATATCCAATTAATCGCAGTTGAAATTGATGTTGGGTGGTTTATCGCCCGGCCTCGCCCGGGCGATAAACCACATATCCTCTGATTTTTCGGATAGATACAAAAGGAGTTCAGCCCAGTATGAAACAAAAAAAACACGACCGGCGGGTGGGGCGGACACGCAAAGCCCTCAAGCAGGCCCTTTATGAGCTGCTTGAGGAAAAGGGTTACGATCAGGTGACTGTCGAGGAGATCACAGATCGGGCCAACCTCGGCCGGGCGACTTTTTATTTGCATTACAGGGATAAAGAGGATTTACTGCTGGAAGATGTGATCGACCTTGTGGATCAAATGGTTGAAGAGACGACCGGCATGCCCTGGCTGCGTTGGCGGGAGGATTCCGGGGGCGAAAACTCGATGACGATGCGCCCGATTCCGATGGTACTGGTTTTTCAACACGTCGCCGAAAATGCCGATTATTACCGGATCATCCTGCGCGGTCAGGGTATGTACACCGTGGGTGAGCGGCTGCGGGCGATCATCATCAAAGCGATCAAAGATGTCGGCCTGGCTCGCAGCCAGGAAGGAAGCCTGGCATGCGAACCACAGGACCGCCTAAAAGGCGAAACACAGGTTCCCCTGGATGTGATCGCCAATTATTATGCGGGTTCGGTCATGGGTCTGGTAACCTGGTGGTTGGAAAACGATACGCCCTATCCAGCCGGGCAAATGGCAGAGTACTTCCAGCAGTTGTTTTTCCCCGGATTAATGCAGGTGCTGGGGTTGCCCCGTTCCTGACCGTTTGCCACCTCTGGCTGGCAGTTTAGAGAAGG
>DAOUET010000071.1:0-56657 GCA_034430155.1 Anaerolineales bacterium | reverse complement strand
CTCTGAGGGAGCAAAGCGACCGAAGAATCCCTGAATTGCTCGATTAAAACGGTCGTAACATGGACTCTTCGCTTCCTTAGGCGGCTTAGAGTGACATTAATATAGCAAATTGTCCGACTTTGTTTTGGTTGCTCCATTAGTAATTCAATATTCTTGATAACATTATTTTACCCGCTTCGAAAACTTCAACTTAGGATCCCCCGAAATTGAGGTTAATTAAAGCATTTTTGCTCAGGTTTGTTATTCCTGACCAAAACCACATTCGGAGGAGCAAGAGAGAAGCAAGAATCGCCCTGACTATATTGCCTGCTATCCGCTAATTATCATAATCCGCCTGCCAGAGCTCATCTTATGAGCTATACCAGTGGGGATAAACATATCCCTATGCGGAGAAAGACATAAGCCAATAAACCAAGGATGCTTAGAATAGCCACCAGTAAAAGGCTAAGAAGTAACCAACTATCTCTATCGTATTCATCTTCTTCATTGGAGCTATCGTGACTGCGAAAACGCAAAGCCAGAAATACAATCAAAACGATTGCTCCGACAAGTTCGATGAGTGGATAAGGTGGGGAGCATAATTTGACCATGACGATGTTTGTATTAATAAAAAAGATTTTCGTCCATTATAGGCACCGATAACTCACAAGGGTCATCTTCAACCGCATCAATAAGAGACGCTGGGGATCGTGTGTGGTGCTCGGCTTATGCACATCGGTCACTCATTATCGAGTCACCTCACCTAAATATTAATTTTTTCAGAATATTCGGTTTTCAGCCAGGTTGGACTGAGCTCTTTGATAGATTGCGGGTAGAGCACCACTACCACTTCACTGCCTATGTCAAACAACCATATGCTCCCAATTCATCATTACCACCCAGGCTCTTACCCCACCCGCTGCCGTCGCGTAAGCTCAGCTCGAATACAACTACCTTTGACCTTTGAGAATTCCTTACTATTAATTTCCTATATTAACTTTTAAACACCTTTTATGTCTCTAAATTTTAGTTAACAATACCTTATAGAGAAATTAAATGTCTCGCAAAACGCGGTTGGTTGCCAATCCAGCATCCCATAATTACCCCCAAAAGATGGGATCTTTAGAATCTTATGAAGACTGAGGCTGGGGAGCTAACGCTTTAGAAATCGAATCTTGCTCGCGCCACGGGATATAAACGATAAATTGACTGCCCATCTCTGGGGTACTCTCAAATTCCAACCTGCCACCGTGTGCCTGTACCAGATCGCGAGTGATACTCAAGCCCAATCCCATACCTTGTTTAATGCGTTTTCCTTGATGCCCTCGATAGAATGGCGTAAAGATTTTGTCCTGGTCCTCGAGCGATATGCCCGGTCCTGTATCATTCACACGCACCCAAGCATCATTTTCATCCACGCCGGCCGATATGGTTACTTTTCCTCGACCGGGTGTGTATTTAATTGCATTGCTTATCAGATTGCCAACAACTTGCGCCAGGCGTGTCGGATCGGCTTTGATGGTGGGCAAATCGGTGGGGACGTTAACCTGCCACTGCAGGCGTTTTTGTCGAGCAGCTTCTTGCCAGGGGATCAAGACCTTAGGCAACCACTTGCTTAATTCAATAGGCTTTCGATCCAGTTCCAGAGTACCCAACACCTGGTCATGTAGATGGGCCAGGTCGTCAAGCAAGTATTGTAACCGGGAGGCTTCATAATCCATACCCTCGAGCAACTCATCCATGAGCTGAGGGTTTTCTTTTGCGCCTCGCATTAAAGCCTGCAAACCCATGCGCATGGCGCCCATTGGACGTCCAAGTTCATGAACCAGGTTTGCCAGCAGCTGCCGGCGAGCCTCTTCAAGGTTGTGTAAGCGCTGCACCAAAATATTAACCCCTTGCAAGAGCAAGCGGATTTCCTGCGGGCCTTGTTCCGGTAATGCTTCTCTGCGGTCGCCGCGCGCCAGATCGATCATCGCCTGGGTAACCTTTTGTACCGGATTGGCGATGTTCAAGGCCAGTACATATCCCAGCAACGTGCCCAATACGATACCGAAGACCAGGATTCCCAAGATGTAGTATCGGAGTTTCAAAAAATCCTCCGAGACCGCATCAAAATGGTAGGATAGCCGGATGATCCCTTTCAATTGGTTGTCAGAACCAACTACAGGTTCAAGGATATCGATCACCTCGCCTTTGAAACTTTGACTGAAAACGGTGTGGCTGACTACATTCCCTTGTTGCACTTGAGACAAGCCGGAAAGATTAAGCAGCTCGTTCAATCGATTGGCATCGACAGGATCACTTGAAGCCAATAAACGACCATCAGGAGTTAGGAACATCACCCGGGTGGCCAGGTTAGGTCGAATCTGTTCCAGTACGTTTTCTGCATAAGCGGGATCATTCCATAGACGTTCTTCATCCTTGGTGATATCGGCGATCAGGTTCGCAAATCCAATCAGGTCATTGGAGAGTTTTGGTAACAAGTACCGGGTCTCCAGCACATATATCAACACGATCCCCATAAAGGGAATGATGATCATCAATGGCAAAATGTGGCTGAGGATCAAGCGATTCCGCAAGCTATTTAACATCAATTCCTCTGGGGCTCCAACTTGTAACCGACCCCATGCACTGTGATAATCCGGCTAGGTTTGTCAGGGTCTTCTTCGATCTTCTTTCGCAGCCAGCGGATATGTACATAGACTACCTGTGGTTCCCCGATAAACTCGGCTCCCCACACCCTGGCTAAGAGATCATCGACTGAAACCACACTATTAGGTTGCAGCGCCAGGGTATGTAAGAGGGCAAATTCGCGAGGTCTGAGATCGACCGGTTGCCCGCTGATCGTCACCGTGTGGGCAGCCGGATTGATTACCATATCACCGAGCTCCAAAGGTGCTGCCCCGGCTTCAGCCCCTATAGGCGCTTCACTTCGCCTCAATACTGCCTTGATATGGGCTAACAGCACATCCACATCGAATGGTTTGGTGATATAGTCATCAGCGCCGAGTTCTAACCCAAGGACTTCATCTAGGTTACGCCGGCGGGCAGTCAAGAAGATTACTGGTATTTCCATTCTTTCTTTGAAATGACGTAGAGCGTCTAAGCCATCCATTCCGGGTAAGCCAATGTCTAGCAATACCAAGTCTGGAGGGTTACGCCGAGCCAAAGCTAAAGCATCCTCTGCATTTGCCGCATTCATCACTTTGTAACCCGCTTGCTCCAAATTGAATGCCAGGCTCCGACGCATTAATGCATCATCGTCAACGATTAATATACGGTTAGACATAAACACCTGCCCCTTCGCCTATTGGGATACTTATCTTCTATTATATTTATTTTCATTCAGACAACCTCCAAAGATGGAGGTTGTCATTTATAGTTCATGGATTTGGACTCTATATGCGGAAGCGTCCTTCATTTGTTAAATCTTAGTTCCAATATCCAATAAAGTATACACGCGATGAATAGACCTGCCAAGATGAGCAGGAAGATCAGTGAGACTCAGGATATATTTCTTAAATTCTTAAATCACAGAGGGTAACCAGTTCGGTTCACTCTTATCCTTTCGGACAAGCTGTAAAAAAACACCGAATCTAACAAATATGCATTTATGTTGGCTGTTCTTTTCCAGAAGAGGGAGGCCTTCTATTCACCACCGACACTTCCCTCCAGGAAAAAACAAAAGCCGGGATTGCGATAAGAGTCATGAACAGCACGATTAAGATCGAACCCCTGTTGAACGGCAAGTACTTTCCCAATCCTAACAGGATGCCCACACCTGCTGCTGTAAAAAGTACTCCCCCAAAGAAGAGCGTCCTTCCGCCAGTTTGTGCACCGATCTGTCTGATTTCAACCTCTGTGAGGTGATGCAACCAGTGTAGAGAGGCGCCTACCAAGCTGCCGACCAATATGAGTACGAGCGTGGTACCTAAACCGAACAGTAAACCTGGTAGAAATCCTAGCCAAGGACTCGGCATAGTAGGAGCTGCTACCGTATTGATAAAAATAGAAAAACCACCCAAACCAAATCCGGCGATAAATCCGTGGATGAGCGCCCAACTTGGTTTGGGTGCCGAATAATCCCGTTTGGGATCTCCATGAGCTCGAAAAAGGTTTTGTGGGTTATGCCCGATCTCGACTGTCGGTTCATTGTGATGGCCGAGGAGATGTATATGGGGGTACTGATCTTCCCGTAATACAATCACCCCCGCCAAGGCCATCGCAACACCAACCATCACGTAAACAATCCCATTGATTGAGGGAGATAACAGGAAAGGTGCTAAAGCCAGGTATGCCAGCTCTGAAAGCAGCATACGTTGGATTGTAAAAGCAGCAGAAAAATAGAGAGCCGCCTTTCTGCCTCGCTTACCGCTGGCTCCCCCGATTGCGTAGCTAAATGTGATCGGCCAGGTGTGTTCATCTGGCATAATGCCATGCAGCAAACCAAACAGGAATGCGTAGATCAATGCAATTAGCGGATTCATAATATCTGGCAGATTCATCAAGAAACGGCTGCATCCCGATCGATCCTAAGCCTTCTTGTTGAGATTAATTTACGCTGCGGGCGACGGCTTTCCGGTAACCGTCGCCCGCAACCACTACCTATCTTATGGAATTATTTCATTTCATGCATAGTCCCGCTGGACCAGAGTCACTAATCTTATTGCCTCTTACATTATGCCTGGCCTGATTGATGCATCATCCCTTGGTCCATTTGCTCCCTCAGATCGATGTAACACAAATCCAGGGCTCCAGGGGGTTCCCAGGGCTGCCAAGATCCAGCGATCGAGTCCCCACCAGCCGGCAGTCTTCCAGGCTAAAACAAGCCATGTGGCAATAATAAATAGAATGGGATTGATGCTTACTGACCCTGCCAGTAAATAGTTAACATTCATAAAACTGCCAAAGAAAGCGGCAATCCCTGTGAAAATTCCCAGGATCAAGGCTACTCCCACGAGAAATTCTCCCAAAGATATCAGGTAGCTCCAGAAAGCAGGGGCCGCTATTACAACGTGCTGTAAGAACCAGGCATACCAGCCTTGAACGTTAGGATGTGCACCTGAGGTTTGTGCCAAGGCCCCGTTAACAAAACCAGAAAGAGACGTGCCCGCTTGGCTGCCTGTCCAGGTGGCGCTGTGCAACTTCTCCCAACCTGCCTGAAGCCATTCCCAACCTATGTAAACGCGTAGGATCAACCAGATCCAAGCCCACTTCACATCCCCAAAGAGTGATCGCGCGACCGGCGAATCCTCAAGTGATTTAATCCTTCTTGCTGAACTCATCTTATCTTGTACCTTTCCCATAATTTACACTCCTCTTTTTAATGAGATTAGAAATAATACCAAAAAGCCAGCCTTAGTCTAATTCTACGCATATAATGTTAACCCACACAAACCCCCTTAGTCTTTACGTGGAACTAATATCTCGCTTAACGATATCTTAACCTCAAGCAAATACCAATAGAACAGATAGACCTGCATAAACAAATCCCAGGTTTCACCTCAAGCCCGGATTTCTTGTCTCTGGAAGAGCACATATCCAATGGCAAACAACAGTATCGTGGCAGCAATCAACCCGGTTAGCTGTGGCCAAATCAGCAGCAAGCTCTGTTGCAAAGGCAGCGGGGTACTCAGCACAGCTCCTTGCAACTGGACCAAGAAAATCAACCCGAGAGAACGTACGGTGGGTTGCAGCAAAGCCACCATGATTTCTCCGTACAACGTATTCGGGGAAGGCCGTGAAAGAGTCAGCTGCCAGTTCGTCTGCGCCAGCAGCTCTTATGGTAAGCTATATCGAACGGGGATTAGCGTCTGTGCCAGAACGCCTGCCAAGATCTCCCAAAACACTGTAAAGAATAGCCACACAGCAATGGAGGCCAGCGCAGCCGTGACAGGTTGGCGAAAAACCGTGGAAAACATCAGTGCTAGGGCCAGCCAGATGCCGCCGTAGAAAATGGTTGCCAATAAAAGCCAAAGGATACGCCCGACTTCTTCTCCACTTGGTGGCACCCCTAAACCAATAATTCCCAGGCCGATAATCAGCAGCCAAATCGCCGTGAACACGATCGCCTGCGTGAAAAGTCCGCCTAAAAACTTCCTAAAAGCAGCGCATCTCGATAGATGGGCTGTGCCAGCAGGCGTGCTAGCGTCCTGCGGTTAAACTCGCCGTTGATGGCGTCAAAACCCAGTGCAATGGCAATTAACGGCACCAGCAAACTCAAGAAACCCACGAAAGCCGGAAGGGGATTCTGCCCAGTGGAGAAAAGATTCAGAAAGAGAAAACGGTCCTGACCTATGGTTTGCTTTATATTTTGCATGGCTGCATAGACAGTACCCCCCGCTGCCAAAACGATCAGAATCTCAAGAATGCGCATGCGGGCGCTGGTGAGGTTATCGGCCACCTCTTTGGCTACCACCGCTCCCAGACCCGTCCAAGGTGAACCCTCGCGGACCCGGTAGCGCTGCGCCCGTTCAGCCTGCAGCGACGACATGTTCCACCTCCTTGAAGTATTCCGCATAGATATCATCGAGGCTCTGTGTTTCCACGTCCAATTTTAACAACCTCACCCCAGCTCCGATAACTGCAACGTCAGCCTCTGCCCGCAAGTCATTCTCGGCTTGGACTTCGTAGCTATGGGCTTTCAGGCGAGATACATTTACAGTGCCAGGTAAGCCGCGCAGCGTCTCTAAAATCACGTGATCTGGGCCATCCGCCTCCACATAAATCCGGAAAGCTTTGCCAAGAACCTTCCTGGCCAGCTCTGGCACAGTGCCTTCTAACACCATCTTTCCCCGGTAGAATAAACCCACCCGGTCACAGATTACCTGAACTTGGAAAAGTAAGTGCGAAGACAATACTATGGTTATGCCCTCTTGTTTGAGACCACTGACCATTTGAAGAAATTGGCGGGCTCCTTCCGGATCCAGACCTTGAGTGGGTTCGTCCATGATGATAAGACGAGGTTGTTTGATCATCACGTCTGCCAATCCAAGTCTCTGGCGTATACATCGAGAAAAAGTAGCCATTTCCTTCGAGGACACCTCTCCTAAGCCCACTCGAGAAAGGGCTTCTTCGATCCGACGATTAGCCTCCTGGCGAGAGATGCAGTTTAGCTTGGCCGTGTAGATCAGGTTCTCGAAGGCAGTCAATTCATCATAAAAACCGATCAGTTCGGGCAGGTAGCCTACGTGGGCTTTTACACTTAACGGTTTACGCGCCGGATTCAGCCCCAATACCCGCACCTTGCCACCACTGGGTTCAGTCAGCCCTAAAAGCATAAGAATCGTGGTAGTCTTTCCTGCACCGTTTGGCCCGAGCAATCCAAAAACCTCGCCCGGCTTCACGGAGAGATCTAAACCGTCCACAGCGACAAAATCATGATATTTTTTATCAGGCCATTGGTTTCGATCACCAATTCGCTCATGCCAGACCTCCTTCAAAGGCTATCGGCGACCAAAGCGGACTACAGCTAGCGCTACTACTCCCATGGCAATTGTAACCAGAGCAATACCAACAACCCCCCAGAGGGTGGAGGTCAGCACAGTGAGCTGAAAGTCTGCTGATTGGCTTGCACCCTCTGCAGGTTGGGCGCTCACAGTAACCATGTAGTCACCGGCTATAGCTTTATCGGCAGGGTGAATATTCGCGGTGACTTCTACCTGCTGCCCGGCAGGGATCTCAGAAATTTGCTTGGGCGTGAAATCGACCGACCAACCAGAGGATTCGGAGGCACTTAATTCAATCCCGCGAGCAGCAGCAGTGCCCGTGTTCTGCAGGATTACTTTTAATGGAGTATCTCGACCGGCATATGCCTGTCCTGATAGCCTCCCATCTGGTGCGCTAACGCTGAGTTTCGCTTGTCCAGTCACCTCTGCTGTGAGCGTAAGAGAGGCCTGAGCCTCAACACCCTGGGCCTGTACGATAATGGGATAGCTACCTGCAGATATATCACCAATCGGCTGCACCTCAATGCTTAGCCGTTGGGTCTGGTTGGCACCCAAGGGGATGTTGGTCACATCCTGCCCAGACAGATTAAAATTTACCTGAAAACTTGCAGGGGCATCAGCCAGCAGGTTTACCGACAATTCTTCATCACCCTCATTTTTGAGGGTAGCGTTGTAACGAAAAGTAGTAGAGGGCATGCCTTTGAGCGTAGGCAGATCAACGGTCAGGGAGAGGCTGGAAAGAAAAATTATAGCCATGCCAAGTTTTTTTACATTAAACCCGTGTATGAGTTGAATTATAAGTTTTTAGCTGACCGCCTTGGAGAGAGCAAGAAGATAGCGATTATTTGAAAGTCCGAATGGAGATACATGTTCAGAAGGATAAATGGATCGTGATATAGTATAGCAACCCGACTTTTGGGTGATACTGTCTTACTACTAAATGTGAAAGTGGTTACTATCCCTCTTTTTACAGAGCACTCTTAGACCCCATTAAAAATCGCTCGTCATGTCGATTATTCCTGGTGAAACCTTGCTTGGCAAGTATAAAATCAAAAAATGGCTTGGACAGGGCCCTTTTTCTGACGCCTACCAGGTCGAGCACATAACACAGCAAATCACTCGCACCTTGAAAGTGTTGCGAAAAAGCTCTCCCAATTTCGGAACGAGCGGGTCGAAGGACATCTATGATCGCTTTCAACTGGAGCTCACTCTTTCAAAAACGCTCAATTCAGCCAAATTTAGGGCGCATTTCATCCAAGGGTTTGATCTCCATCAGGCAGGTGACCTGCTCGCATTGGAAAGGGAATATGCACCGGGTGGTACCTTGATAGACCTGTTACGGAAGTCTAAAGCTGCTAGCAAATACCTATCATTGGCAGCGGTTCTAAATTTGGCCTTAGAGGTGGCCGAGAGTCTAGCCATACTACACACTCATAATATCGTCTACCGAAACCTCAAGCCCAGCAACATCCTTTTTGACGCTTCAAGAACCGCGAAATTATCAGATCTGTATCTGGCTCAAGTCTCACCCGAGTTGATATCAGGAATTTCACCTAGCCAACCCCCTTTTTATGCCAAGTCCTCATATCAGAGCCCAGAAATGAAACATCCCAGACACGATATAAAACCGCCTTCGGATGTTTATGCTTTAGGACTTATCCTTTTCGAGCTGCTGACTGGAAACAGCTATACTGAACTCAAGCCAAATACGCCATTGCAGGCTCTACGACCTGATATTCCTTTGTGGTTGAATGAGTTGGTGGCACGTATGCTGGCGAAAGATCCCGAGAATCGCCCGTGGGATGGCGCGGTCCTAGCTGCCAGGTTACGTGCAGACCTGGAGGCTTTACCGGATGAGCCTCAGGCAGGCGCAAGCGAGGTTTGCGCCGGTGATGACGTAGTGGGTACGACTGCAGAGTTGCCCTTGAGCATTGAACAACAGCCCGCTCAATATCAGGATGATGCTAGCCTTTTAACAACCCCTATATCTATCCCGAAGGCGTCTTCCGCAAAAGAGCAAATTCCAGACTGGAAATTGCTTCTCCGAATGTTGGCTATGATGCTCAGACAACCCGCCTTTATCGCTCTAATTGCGGTCTTACTGGTGATTGCCTGCTGGGTCTTGTATGAAATTTTGTTAGTTAAATGATCAATTCCAACCCGCTTTAATCCTGTTCCCGTTTACCCACGTATCGCTGCTATGCATGATATGCGACGCCAACGTTTAGGGTCGCTATCAAAACTAAGGATGAGTAAGGGGCAGTCTGTTCTTCACAAACACTTTCTATATCTAGGATGCAATTCCTGGAAGCCGGTCTGGTTGAGCCGATGGTTACCCCCTCCTGTCCAGATACCCTTCACCTGTATAAATTCTGATAACCTGCGACCATAGATTTCCTGGAGGTAAATCGTCCATCCGGGTACAAATCGTTCTGGTCCGCATCAAGCCGCTATTCGTAGAAATGATTTTATCCTATCAATGCTTGCCAGACCACCAAAATACAGCATACCTGGATGATATTCAATCTCTTTGCAAAGCAAATCAGGCTACCACCTGGTAGCGTCGCGAAATAGTAGGAATAAGATATTCTTTCAAAGCCCGCGATAGATTATAGGCTGGTCGCCACCCCCAATCAGAGCAGGCTGCAGAGTCATCCATATCTGCTGGCCAGCTATCTACGATACTCTGCCGTTTAACATCCGGTTCAAAAGTAATAGTAGCACTCGGGAAGGGATCTTTAATCAGATTGTAAAATTCCCCAGCAGATGGATTGAAAGCTGTTATGTTGTAAACCCGGCGTGATAGCTGCTCGCTTGGAGCAGCCTCCAGCTGTAACAAAGCGCTGATAGCATCCGGCATTGCCATAAAGGGAAGTTGCACATCCTGGCGGACAAAGCATTCATAAGGCTTACCTTGTGCGGCGTGATGCAACATCTCAGGGATATAATCACTTGTCCCACCGGTAGGCACAGTAAGGGCACTTATCAGGCCAGGAAAACGCAGGCCTCGAAAGTCTATGCCGCCTGGCTCTTTCTCAGCATCTAGCCGGCGATAGAAATCCGCATAATATCGCCCCAGGTGTTCGCAATAGAGCTTGTTGGCACCATACATGGTGGTCGGTTCACACCATTCATTCTCCGTGACACGACCAATCTGATTTTTTACTTCCAGGTTAGGTAAGCCATACACGGCCACTGAGCTGGGGTATAGAACTGTGATTAGACATCCTTTTTTCTTCGCTTGTGCCATAGCCATCTCGAGGATATTAAAAGTACCTTCTACATTGACCCGGTGGGCTATTTGTGGCTCTCGCTCGGCACTGGTGGATAACAACGCTGCCAAATGATAAATGACATCAAAATTGTACTCTTCAATCAGGTCATTCAGTAATTCTACGTCCAGGATATCGCCGGCAATAGCATGATGGCACCTGCTGGCTAATATCTCATCAGGCTGATTCAGATCAAGAGCTACAATGCAGGTATCAGTCTGCTCGACCAGATATGAGATCAAGCCATGACCGATCTCACCATTTGCTCCGGTCACTAAAACATATTTGCGTGCCATTTTGCCTCCAAACCCAGATAACGATTATTGGCAGTTTGTTAGGATCGAATACGACAGCTGCTCTTATAAAAACTCTAAATCAAGCTGGCCTTGGATTACCTGCTGAAGCAGAGTCTGAGATATATTGCCGCCTGTAATAATGCAACAAATAGTTTTACCCAAATTTCTTAGTTGCTCTTTAAACAACAGGGCAGCAGGCGCAGCTGCAGCTGCTGGCTCAACAACCACACGCATATCCCATAGCATGCGCACCATACCTTCGAATATCTGCTCATCATTGACCGTGAGGATGTCTTTCAGATAGCGCTTAACGAATTCAAAGTTGAGCTTACCGGGTTGTTGAACGGCAATACCATCTGCGATAGTATGGATATTGGCAAGCTTTACCCTCTTTCCAACCCGCAAAGACTCCAGCATCGAAGGTGCCCCCTCTGCTTGGACACCAATCACCCCGGCAGGATGTTTTAGCTCAGAAAGAGTGATCAATAGGCCTGAGATAAGCCCACCACCACCAATAGGCCCGATAAATAGATCTACCTCTGGAAGAACCTCGAGCACCTCCAGAGCAATAGTGCCCTGCCCGGTGATGACTTTGAGATCATCAAAACTGGGTAGCAATACTTTGCCTGTCGCTGCAGATAGCCGTCTGGCATGTTCTAAGGCATCATCATAAGTCTCACCATATAACAGCACTGTGGCGCCCAAACGCCGGGCCTGATCAATTTTAGTTGCAGGCGCACGCCTTGGCATAACCAGTGTCGCCTCAATACCAAGCAACGCCGACGAGAAAGCTACCCCAAGGGCATGGTTCCCACTGGAGGCAGCCATAACCCCTCGATTGCGTTCAGACTTGCTCAAGCAGGAGACTCGGTTAAGCGCTCCTCGTGCTTTAAATGCATGCGTTTTCTGGAAATTTTCGAGTTTGAAATAGATCTGGTTACCTGTGGCCTCACTGAACTCCGGGCTATAGACAAGCGGTGTGGTGATTAGGTACTTTTCAACAAGCTTTCGAGCAGATTCCACATCACGGATTGTGATTTTATCGGTCATGATTTGGTTTTCCCAGTTATTAAGGAGTGAACCCCCTTATGAGTTCGGAAGTCCAACGGTTGGGCCGTTCCAATTGCGAGTCGGACGTAAATGACACAATACCTGATGCGTACCAGTTAACTGGCGGCGCGGCGGGGCTTGGAGGCGACAAACTTCTTGTGCTATGGGGCAACGTGTGTGAAACCGACAACCGCTAGGCATGTTTAAAGGGCTGGGTATATCTCCTTCCAGTGCAGGCTTACGACGTCGCCGTATAGGTTCTGGTCGAGGCAAGGCTGCCAGTAAACCCTCTGTATAAGGGTGCTGAGGGTTCTCAAAGACATCCTCTGTCGTGCCCGTCTCCACAATCTCGCCAAGGTACATCACCGCCACATGCGTGGATATATGTTTGACGACCGATAACTCGTGAGCCACAAACAACATCGTAAGACTTAATTCTTTACGCAGGTCTGCTAGCAAATTAAGAATCTGAGCTTGAATAGAGACATCCAGTGCCGAAACAGGCTCGTCGGCCACAAGAAAGGTGGGCCGTACAGCCAGGGCCCGCGCCAGACTGATTCGTTGTCTCTGCCCACCACTGAAGGAGCGAGGGAGTTTATTAGCATCTTCATAGTTAAGACCGACCGTATCTAGCAGCTTTTTCAAATAAGCTTCTTCTTCAGTCGGAGCACAGATTGCGTGGAATCTTAAAACTTCGTTGATGGTCTGACGCACCGTCAACCGTGGATTAAGCGATGAGTAAGGATCTTGGAATACAATCTGCATCTGCCGTCTGATGGTTTGCATCTCGGCCTGGGACTTATCAGTTATGTCCTCACCTTCGAAGAAAATACGCCCCTCGGAAGGTTCGTATAAGCGTAGTATGCAGCGGCCGAGCGTGGTCTTTCCACAGCCGCTCTCTCCCACCAATCCCATGGTCTCATGACGGTTAATCTTTAGTGAAACCCCGTCAACAGCTGTCAAATTCCGGGCAGGTCGGCGACGGATGACATCGAAGAAGGGCTGGGACATCTTGAAAACTTTCCTTAAATTCTGGATTTCCAGAACCGTATCGGTCATGCCATCACCCTCTCAGGATATAAACAGGCGGTATAGTGATCGGGCTCTACCTGGCGTAATGAAATCGGCGTCTCGGCGCAATCATCGGTAGCAACTGGACACCGCTCTGCGAAAGGGCATCCTTTTGGTAACTTCAACAAATCGGGGGGTTGCCCTTCAATAGGAATAAGCCGCTCAGCTCTGCCCTCCATTCGGGGGATGGAGAGTAGCAGCCCAACGGTATAAGGATGCATCGGGCGGTGGAAAATGGCTTCTGTTGGCGCCTGTTCCATTACCCTACCAGCATACATCACCGCTACGCGGTCGCTTGTCTCAGCCACAATTCCCATATCGTGTGAGACCAGGATGATGGACATGCCGACCTGCTCTTGTAGTTCAAGCATCAGGGATAGGATCTGATCTTGAATGGTCACATCCAGTGCGGTTGTAGGTTCGTCGGCTAAGAGCAATTTTGGTTGTGTGGCGATGGCCATAGCGATCATAACCCGCTGACGCATGCCTCCCGATAGGCGATGAGGGTATTCGTCTATACGCTGTTCCGGGCTGGGGATACCCACTTGCCGTAAAAGCGTTATGCCGATTTCTCGGGCTTGCCTCCTACTTCTTTGGTTATGTAATCGCAGCCCTTCAGTAATCTGATCACCAATTCGCCAAACTGGGTTCAGGCTGGTCATCGGGTCTTGAAATATCATGGCAATTTCTGTCCCCCGAATTTTTTGCATTTGGTCGCTAGATATCTTTAGCAAGTCCTGTCCTTCGAACCACACCTCACCACCAGCGATGTGTCCCGGTGGAGAAGGGATGAGACGAAGGATGGACCGACAAAGAACCGATTTTCCGCTACCCGATTCGCCGACGATTCCCAGCGTTTTCCCGCGTTCAACCGCTAGCGATACGCTTTTATTCGCATATATCCTACCGTTTGGCAACCGGAATACAGTAGTCAAATCGATGATTTCCAGCAGATTGGCTGCGTTGCGCTGGCTTCCCAGCGCATCACTTACCGCTCCAACTACATCGCTCGGTTGTTCTTTGGGCATAAAACTTTCACCTTCAGACTTTTTGAGCTGGTTTCCAGCGATACATCTCTAATATAGGAGATTATGCCAAGTGTAAAGCCCTGTGCACAATCGAAAAACCAACCGTTGAGGCAATAACACCCTTGTTAAAGTCAGCAGGTTTGGTGCTAAGGGGTTTTCTAGTACATTGGATCAGCGGCGTACAGAGCTAACCATAATAACGCGAACATCAAACCCATGCCCTCGCGCCAATCATCAAACTCGAATTCGACTTTGCGGGGACCAATTCTTTCCACGGTAGGGATCCAACTACATACCTCAGCCATTGCAGTTGAAGTAAATTCGAAGCCCATCGAGGCTGGAGGACCGATCACAAAAGGTTTAATCTGCAAAGCCCGTTGAACGGCACGCTTGGCCGTCTCTCGGATCCGTTCTTGGGCTACTTGGGGGTGTAACAGCTTCGCTATGAAGCGCCCACGCCCTTCCTTTACTACCACTGTCTCGATATTATCTTTGCCAAAGACTTCATGAGCTTCTTGGGCAGCTGTCTGGTCTCCCGTCAGAAGCACGACAGGCACACCCATCTGGCCAGCATAAGCGGCATTTGCCGTCATCTCACCTACTGGCTCACCATTCACGTAGAAATTTTGAATTTCTTTACCCAGCATGGCGTGATTCATCACACCAAAAGGCACGCCATGTTTAGAATGATAGCCAACGAAAAATACAGCGTCAAAGCTTTCATCCAACCCTTCTACCATGCAGCCACGTTTGATAATGCCACGAATAACCTGGGCGCGGGGATCGACTTCTTCGGTGATCAAGTTGCGCATCAACCAATGCGATTCGTTCACCAATACCTCAGTAGCTCCCCCATTGAAAGCCCCTTGAATGGCAGCATTCACATCGCTGGTGAGGAGCTTGCGAGCCCGTTCGTATTCACGACCATCCGAGCTCATCTCGTCACTACCTGTTATCCCTGAGACACCTTCCATATCAGCTGAGATGAAAACCTTCATCAAATTCTCTGCCCTCCATTTACATGGCTATCGCGCCAGATTAGCACTGAAAGATCTCATAAACCAAACTAAACCGTCTGGATGTAACGCTGCCCTAGTAATCGTGATAGTCCATCACCGATGAGACTGAAACCTAATCCAGTAATCACGATAGCGATGCCTGGCAAAGTAGTAATCCACCAGGCTTGCAGCAAGAAGTCACGCCCATCGGCAACAATCGCACCCCACTCAGGGGCAGGGGGTTGCACACCCATCCCCAGGAAGCTGAGCGATGAGGCAAGCAATATATTCAGCACAATATCTGACATTGAAAAGACCAGGGATGGGGCTAACAAGTTTGGCAAGGCATGGCGAAAGACAATACGCAGGGGTCCATAACCCAACGCACGCGCTGCCAGCATATACTCTTGTTCGCGAATCACCAACATGTCCGCACGAGCCAAACGCGCATACATAGTCCAGGCTACCGCGAATACGGCAATGTACATATTTTGGATGCCCGGGCCAAGAATCGCCAAGATGACAATAATCAGAACTAGAAAGGGGAAAGCGATGGCTACATCTACGAGGCGCATTAGGAGGGTGTCAAACCAACCCCCTATATACCCCGCAATAGCCCCAAGCGCTAAACCATAAAGTAATGGAACATAGGTTGTGATCAGTCCGATTTGTAGGTCAATGCGCGCACCAAACAATACACGTGCAAACAAGTCACGGCCTAAGTTGTCAGTGCCAAATGGGTGCTGTGCACTGGGCGGGAGCAAGACGCTGCCATAGTCTTGGACAATGGGGTTATAAGGTGTAAGCAGGGGCGCAAAGATACCGGCAAGAGCCACCAAGCCAATAACCATAATCCCCATCTTGAGGCTGAATGGCCAGCTGCGCAGCTTATATATCAACCCCTCGCTTGTGGCCGAGGAAATAGCCGTGAGATTTTTGGATTCAGCCATCATTCATACACCACACGCGGGTCAATGATCGCATAACTCAAGTCGGCAATAAGATTGACCAACATAACCAACACGCCAAATACCAGAGTCAACCCCTGAATTGTCGGATAGTCGCGGTAATTCACAGAACGGACCAGAAGCAAACCTAACCCAGGAATAGAGAAGACGGTTTCGATGACAACCGAACCGCCGATTAGCCAGCCGATGTTAACCGCCAAAATCGTTACAGTGGGGATGAGAGCGTTGCGCAACACGTGCTTAAGCATCACACGCAGGGGGCTCAACCCTTTAGCTCTCGCAGCCTCGATGTATTCCGCCTGCATAATTTCAAGCAATGAGCTGCGCAGTGATTGGATCAACATCGGAGCAAGATACACACCGATGACGAGCGATGGCATGAACAGATATTTAAGATGTCCTAAGAACCCTTCCCCCCAACCGGAAATAGGGAATAGCTTCAGCTTCAAGCCGAAGAGTAGCATGAGCAACAGGCCTAACCAAAAGGAAGGCATTGCGAAAGTCACCATGCCTCCAATCCGAATGCTATGGTCGACGGGTTGATCAGCCCGCATCGCTGAAATTATGGAGAACGGAATGGTGAGCAATATGGCGATCAGTGAGCCATAAGCGATCAAGAAAGCCGAAGGGGCGATCCGTTCAATCACAATATCGACAACCGGGTCTCTTTGGAGAATGGAGGTACCCAAGTCACCTTGGGCCGCATTACGCAAAAAAAGTAGGTATTGGATATATAATGGCTGGTCTAAACCAAACTTCGCTCGCAGTGCAGCTACAGTTTCCGGACTGGCTTTTCCACCTGTCAAAATGAGGATCGGATCCCCTGGGAGCAGCTTTACGAACAGAAAAGCCATTAAGGTGATCCCAATTAAGACCGGGATCATTTGTATAAGTCTTCGAATAATATAGCCAAGCAGGCGCACGGCTCTCTCCTACAATAAGCTAACTATCAAAACCAAGAAAGGGGGCCTTGGGGCTAAGTAAATCCCAAGGCCCCTACTTCAAGTGTAGGGTTATTTATCAAGCCATACACTTTCGAGCCACCACCAACCGGTGGTTAGTGTGTGAAAGTCCTTAACGTAATTCCAGCTGGAGGTGACGGCTGGTGTAAAGTTGAAAGGAACGCTATAGCCATCCCAATATACGGTATTTTGAATTTCACTATAGTATTTAGCGCGCTCATTGGGATCGAGCGATTCACGCGCTTTCTTCAGTAAGTCGGAGGCGTCCTGGTTTTGGTACCGGCTGAAAAATGCCTGCGTATCACCAGCTGCCCAGTAGTCGCCCTGGAATGTTGCCAGCTCATCATCATCGTTGATATCACTGGTGATGTAACTGACGTTAACATCGTAATCACCAGCAACGGTACGGTCCCAGGCAGTGCCCACATCCAACTCAACGATCTCTGAGTTGATGCCTACCGCAGCCCAATTCTGCTGCAGAATCGTGGCGATTTGCTTACGAGGTGCGTCGCCAGCCCCAACTAAAATTTCAATGGTTCTGCCATCATAATTTGTCTGAGCAAGCAATTCCTCAGCCTTTGCCTGATCATACGGTATCAAAGGCACATCTGGATCCCAGAAGTTCATCTTCGGCATGTAGTCATTGGGTAAATCACCGTAGCCGAAGAAGACCGTGTTGAGAATAGCCTCTCGATCTGTAGCGTAATTCAAAGCCAGGTCGAAATTCTTGTCATCAAAAGGTGCTTTGGAGTGGTTGATATATAGATAGTCCAGCTTGTAGATAGGTGCCACTTCCAATAGCAGGTTATTTTCGGATTCCAACGAAGATGCTTCGCTAAAGGGCACATTATCGATGACGTCAAAATCTCCGTTGCGTAACCCTAGCACGCGCGAGTTCGCCTCTGGTATATAAAGCACGGTGATTTTATCCAGATAGGGAAGCGGTTGGCAATCAGCGCCGAGCTTCCAGTAGTATGGATTGGGTGCCAACACAACCCGGTCGCCACGTGTGTATTCTTCAACCATGAAGGGGCCACTGCCAACTGGTTTGTTCCCAAAACCCTCGGGGTCCGCCTGGTAGATATCTTTGGGAACCGTCAAACCCGTGAATAGTGAAACGGCTGACAGAAGGGGGGCGTAGGGCTGAGACAGCTTAACTTCCACAGTCTTATCATCCAGGGCTGTAATCGTATCGAAAGCCTGGTATGCGAAGGCATATTGGCTTACATCTGGATCAGCGGCACGCTGGAGTGAGAACACGACATCATCAGCAGTTACTGGATCGCCATTACTGAAGTTAGAATCGCGCATGTGGAAGGTATAGGTAAGTCCATCGCCCGAGACATCCCACGACTCAGCCAAGCCAGGTGCCAATCCCGCACCCGTTTCATCTGGAACGACCAGCGTTTCGAAGATTTGCTCCTGCAGATAGATTGAACCGTTATCGGTAATCAAGATCGGGTCGAGACTAAGAGGTTCTTCCAGGCGAGCCAGGGTCAGCTCACCGCCTCGCTTGACCTCACCGGTTGGCGTGCAGCCTTCGGTGGTCGTCATCTCAGTCGGAGCGGCTTCCATAGGCGCTTCTGTTGTCGCTGGTGGCGGGGGAGCTTCTGTCGGCTGAGCCGGAGCAGGCTGGCAAGCAACCACAAGCAAGACAAAAGCGAGCATGACCATCAACACCCCCATGTGGCGTTTGGGATTTCTAATATTCTCCATCACTTCATTCTCTCCTTTACTTTCTCTGGATATTGGGTTTGATCTTATCAGAGAAACCAAGCTACTAGACGTTCGCGTTTCTCCAAACGTAGATCATATGCATCGCTAGGGATGACGGCGCCCCATGAATCAGGGCTATTCGGCGGCGGGTACATATAATCTCTTCCACCCAGGAAGGGGTGCATTACCATCGAAGTCGATCGATTTGAGCTTCTCCTCCTTTCTTTATTAGGTAATGGCCTGCTGATAATGGATATGACAAAAAATCGAGGTGATTAGAGGTTGCTAGATTATTGTAAAGAGCACTGTCTGAGTAAAGAGTTGTTCAACGCTGTGCTTTTATCTGCACTACTCTACAATCACGTCAAGGGTTCTCTCGCACGATTTTATTAAGAGATAAACATCAGGCTGTATTTTGGGCAAATATTTATCTCTCTCGGGATTACCTCCGTTTGGAGAGGAAGCAAGAAATCCTCATCAACTTAAAGCTCTATGGATTTAATATTTACATTCTAATAGGGGATTCAGGATTTGGTATGTATTTTCAGATCGATATGCCGATGATTTATGCATAGTTGGCCATTTATATGGTATCCAACTGATATCTCAGTTAATATATCATTTAAATATTTCAATGTCAATAAATAAAAAACTTTTGTTGACATACCAGAAATATATCTGATATACTAGATTAATAATCGAACTCAAGCAATATAGATTGGGATTATCCGCTTGTTCGGTGGGAGAGGATAGATGTTATGGAACCTTTAATGCAGGTAGTATTCAAAGAGAGGCCAGTGACCCTCCGACAAAAAGCATACCAACTTCTCAAACAAAAGATCATCAGTGGTGAGCTGGCTCCAGGATCGCTGTTAACCGAGAGCGAGTTGGCAGTTTCCATCGGTGTGAGCAAAACCCCGGTCCGGGAAGCCCTTTCCCAGTTAGAACACGATAAATTAGTGAGCCCTATCCCACGAAAAGGTTATTTAGTTACAACCATTACACTCAAAGATATCCAGGAGATATTCGAGATTCGCCTGATCCTCGAACGCGCCGCGACGATACTCGCAGCAGAACGAATCACTAACCGCGAATTGGCGAAAGTGGAACGTTACTTAGAGCTCAACTTCGACCCGCGCGATCAAGAGAGTTTTTACCAGTACATTCAAGCCAATAAGGAATTTCACATGGAAATTGCCCGGGCATCCCACAATGGTCGCTTGATTGAACATCTCGCCCAGGTCTTTATCGACGCCCAACGTCTACAATACATGGACCTGACAATCGGCGAGAGTTCGTGGGCATGGCAACGCGACCATGAACGCATTATTGAAGCCCTGCGCAAACGCGATCAGAAATCTGCAGCCGCTGCCGTCGAGGAAGCATTGGAAGAATCGCGCACGCGTCTACTCTCCTTGTGATCTTAAACTTCTAGATTTATTAACTCTAGTAGTTACGCAGTTCAGGGGAAAATCAGGGGTGTTTGGGCGGGCAACGCCCGCCCAAACACCCCCATCTCCCACCAACTGCGTAAGTCCTAAACTCATTAATCTTAGCCACTTTGATCACTCCTTGATCCCACATTTTCGTCATCCGATTTCCAGTAATAAGGAATGGCCATGGACCAAAATGAGAAGGATCTAATAGAGGCCATCAATTCCATTGACGAATGGAAGGGGAGAAAAATTGAGTATGAGCCAGTTGTGGGTGGAATCACTAATCCCAACTGGAAAGTCGTTTTAGCGGGTAAGGCATACTTTGTAAAAATTCCAGGTGGAGGCACCCAAGCCTTCATTGATCGAAATAACGCCCATATTGCTAGTGTGGTCGCTGCAAAGGAAAGTATTGGCCCATTGGTTCATTATTACAATGATTGTACCGGGGTGGAAATCTTCGAATGGCTTGAAGGCTATCGCACCTTAAACTTCGGAGATGTCTTCAATAAAGAAATATTCTATAAGATCATCGAAACCATCAGGAAGTTTCACCAGCATAAAGAATTGATTTTGCCGCTTAAACAATCACCTTTTGAGCAGACTTACACCTTCTTGAATTTAGCTAAGGAATTGCAAGGCTATCTGCCTCCCGAGATTGATCGTATGGAATGGTTAGCAAAAAAGATCGAGGAATCTGTATTGATCGCTGGTATCGACTTTGTGCCATGCCACAATGATTTTTGGACTGCTAATTATCTCTATAATGAAGAAACTGGTGACTTAAGACTCACCGATTTCGAGTATGCTGCCATGAGTGATGAATGCTGGGATTTCGCCGACATATCCGCAGCCAATTACTTTACTGAAGCCATGGATAAAGAATGGATACGCTACTACTATGGCGGATATGATGAAATCCAATTTGCCAAGATGAAGCTGTACAAGATTCTGAAGGACATCGCCTGGGCGATGTGGTCGATTGTACAAACCAAGCAGTCATCGGTTAAAAATTTTGATTACTTCGATTGGTTTGGCACAAAAATGGCTCGCTTAAGGCAAAATTGGAACGATCCACGGCTAGATTATTGGCTGAATTTAGTCAAAGGCATAACTGTCTTCTAATCGATTTATCCTTGCTCTCATCTTGAAAATATTACCCCGACCGCTGAGGATAGAAGCCTATGGATTTGCATAAGTCTGTCCAGGGAATCAAAGCCGATCTGGTGGAATTCACACGGACAATTGTCCGGATTCCATCGTTCAATGGTGAAGAAGAAGAGGTCGCCAAGATCGTTTTGGCCAAGCTTCAAGAGTTTGGTATGGATGAAGCCTGGATCGATGGGATCGGCAATGTTGTCGCAGTGTTGCGTGGACAGGGTCAAGGGCCAAACATCTTATTGAACGGTCACATGGATGTCGTTCCACCTGGCCGTTTAGATCATTGGCGCTATAATCCCTTTGGCGCAGAAATCGACAGCGAAGGTAACTTACGAGGCAGAGGCACCGTGGATATGAAGGGAGGGTTAGCTGCTTTAGTTTTCACTATGAAGATGATGAAAGATCTGAGAGCCCAAGGCGTTCAATTTCCAGGCGATATCATCTTCTCGGCAGTGGTATTCGAGGAAGCTGCTGAGATGTTCGGAATGGAGTACCTATGTAAGACCACCCTACCGCAGAAAGGGCTGAAATTTGACGTCTGTTACCTGGCTGAGCCCACGGGAGGCTACGTTAATCTGGGCCACCGTGGTAAGGTCGAGGTTGTGGTGGAGACTCATGGCAGGACTGCCCACTCCTCTCAACCCTGGCGCGGTATTAATGCTCTGGAGAAAATGGTGCCCGTATTGGACCAGATCTTCAATCATATGAGCAAGAATCTCCCAAGCCATCCCGAGCTCGGGCAATGCTCTATTACTATAACGAATTTAATCTGTAAACCAGGTACTTTGAGCATCGTGCCGGATAATTGTGAAATATCTGTCGATCGCCGTTACGTGCCAGGCGAAACGCTTGACAGTATTGTGGCAGAATTCGAGGAAATGCTTGGTGAGTTCAAAAAAACTGACCCCGAGTTCAATGCGACCGCTTATATACGTACGTTTGTAGAAAAATCCTATACCGGTTACGAGAAAAGAGTTCAAAAACACCATCCAGCATGGATTATCGAAAAAGACCATCCATATGTCCGGAAGACCTGCCAGGCAATCAAAAAAGTCGGGCGGATAGGAGCTACTGGATATTTTGTAGGAGGCGTTGATGGCGCTTTGACCGCAGGGTTGATGGGAATTCCAACCATGGGTTACTCTGGTGCTGACGAAAATCTTGCTCATACTTATGATGAACATATCCCCATCAAGACACTAGTGGAAGATACAGAAGCCTACACCGCCATCTTGTGCGAGATGTTTACCCTCAATATTGCTTAAAAATAAGCGAACCTTTCAGACACTCTTTACGCAAAGGAGTTTAACAATGTGTGATTCATTCGTAGCTTTACCTCCAGCAACCCCTACCAATACTGTCATCCTAGGTAAAAGTGCTGATTGTCAGATCAACGAGGCGCTCGCATTTGTGCGCATTCCTGGAAGGAAACAGATAACCGGCGAAGCCATCAAGACCGCTCATATCGTCATCCCCCAGGCAGAAAAAACCTATGAGATCATTATGGGCAAGTCCTTCTGGACGTGGGGAGGCGAAATCGGCATTAATGAATATGGTGTAGCTATTGGTAATGAAGCTGTCTTCACCACGCTCCAAAAAGAAGAGAAGATGGACGGTCTGGTTGTTACGGATATGCTCAGAATTGGTCTTGAGCGGGGCAAGACCGCTCGAGAGGCCGTAGAAGCAATTGCTGGATTGCTTGAAAAGTTTGGGCAAGGCGGTAACTGCGAGCTCTCTGGAAACTCTCATTTTGATGGCAGCTATCTTATTGCCGATCTATCTGAAGCATGGATTCTCGAGACTGCCGGAAGAGAGTGGGCCGCTAAGAGACTTTCGGGTAGTGTCGGTTCAATCTCAAACGTTCTTTCTATTCACCATGATTGGGATCTATCCTCCTTAAAGGAACGGGTGGATTGGGCTGATACGTATGGCGATCCAGAAATCGTCTCTAAGATCGGATCTTGTGAACGTCAATCAAATTCCTATGAGGGTCTGGCTGCTCACAAGGGCAATATCACCGTAAAAACTGCCTTCGATGTCCTCCGCCAGCATGGCCAGGGGTACGATCCTGCCACAGCCCCGATCCACACGAATATCTGTGTACATGCCGGACCTCAGGAGGACCGCCAATGGCAAGCCACAGGAGCGATGGTGTCTGAGGTGGGGCCAGACGGTATCATCGGTTGGTTTACAGCGACGGCTAGCAATTGTCTCTCAATCTTCAAACCAGTCTTCCCTGGTATTGAATTGCCTGATATCGGAGCTTACCCGAACGAACAATATAATCCCGAATCATTATGGTGGATACATGAACTCATGCACCGACGTGCTATGGCAGATTTCCATAACCTGATGCCGGCTGTTCGAAGGGATTTTGATGCCATTGAAGCAGAGTTCCTCAAAGAAGCTCCATCGGTCCTGAAATCCGAAGCAAAACAGAAGAAAGAATTTGTCGAGCACTGCTTCCGCCGGGCAGAACAAGCCACCAAAGAATGGATCAATCGGTTGGAAGTTCGTACGGATCTATCATTCCACGATCCGGATTATAGAGCCATGTGGCAGAAATATAACCGTCAAGCTGGATTGAAGGACATGCCAGCTTAGATGAAAAGCACGATTATAACTTGGAAATACCCCAAATCCTACGGCCGGATTTGGGGTATCGTTTATTAATCATCCTGGAAAATGCCCGCCATATGAGAATATGGGGACTTAGCGGCTCCTCAATCTACCATTCCCAATCAGCTCAAGCCTAGTCGTGGGAAGAAGGGTTAAGACCATCGAGGAGATCCAGGTCAGAAAGATATTTATCAATATCCTCGAGTAAAATTAACACACACAGACTCACTACACAATGGAGAAAAATGCTTTCAACTTTCAAAACTTTAGAGATCTCAGAAAAATTGGACCGCTAATTCCGCTGATTTCTTGTAAGGGTACAAGCCTGTTCTGATCAGACTTTTGGGCAAAATACACTCGTTTGAGCGATGAAATCACAATCTGAACTTCCTGGCCTTGCAACTCAATTGGTCTCCACTTTTATCCTGGTTGTTATCTTGACCGCTGTCACTGCTGGACTTCCGGCAATCTGGCTTTTTCGTCAGCAATTGGATCGACAGGCTTGGACCCAGGTTGAACAGGGCCAACAGGCTGCTAAAGCGCTCTATCAAGCTAAACAATCCGAAGTGTCTAATTTTGCCACACTTACAGCTCAACGCCCTACTATACAGAGTTTGCTTGCACAGGATGACCGGTCTGCATTACAAATCTACTTGAAAACCCTCCAATCCGGTGCGGGCTTTGATATTGTGGTGGTGTGCGATTCTAACCGTCAAGTCCTTGCCTCGACCCTTGAAATAACTTCTGCTAATCCATGTGAAGATTGGACGCACGATGGGTTTCAACTGGTTTCGAGTGACTCCTCAACCCAAGCCTGGCTTACAGCCTCCCGACCGCTCGGTATCGCAATCGATAGGTCAGAAGACGTGATCGTGGGGTTAAAGTTAGACAACGCCTTTGCTACCCGTATGCAGGCTCAAACCGGGTTGGCACATACATTAATTGCTAATGGGCAAATCGTGGCGACTAGCTTTGACGTCGGGTCTCAAAGTCTGAAAGCGCCCACCTTGCCAGCCGCATCCCCTGAGTCATCAACTGACAACGGTCCCATAATTTATGAATTAAATGGTCACTCCTATTATGCAAGCAGGCTAACCTTAAATGCATCCGCACTGCAAGCAGAAGTCGCTTTGCAAGTATCTGATATCACCTCCACACAAAACCGCCTGATCGGGATTTTAGTAGGCAGTATATTGATCGTAGCCCTTATGGGCTCGGTCCTTGGAGTTTTCTTAACCCGGCGCATCAGCAGACCACTGGAAAGCCTCGCCAAAATAGCCTCTGGCTTTAGTAAAGGTGATCTGGGCTCGCCCGTTGAATTCAATGCTGGGGTACGTGAAATCGTACAGGTAAGCCGAGTACTCGAAAAAGCTCGAGGCGATTTACTCAACACATTGGAAGAATTACGTCGCGAGAGAGATTGGACTAATCACTTGCTAGAATCAATCGTCGAAGGCATCGTTACATTGGACGAGCAGATGCGCATAACATTTTTCAGCCGCGGTGCAGAGCGAATTACGGGTTGGGATCGGGATCAAGTTCTAAATCACTTTTGCGATGATTTTTTTAAGTTGCTCGATAGTGACGGCACTTTCACACAATTCCTGCCTCAACGTGGCGAAAAAATTAACATAAACGTGGGGATGGCTGATGGTCACCAGTCCATCCTGTCAGTTACCGGTGCGGAATTATCTTTATTCGAGGCGGGAGAAATACAGCGAGCCTTCGTTTTTCGGGATGTCAGCGAAGAAGAGAGTGTTCATCGTTTGTTAGGGCAATTCTTAGCCAATGTATCCCATGAGTTTCGTACGCCTCTTTCCGCCCTGGCAGCTTCTATTGAGCTGTTGCTGGATCAGGCCCGCGAACTAAATCCCTCAGAATTGGAAGAGCTGCTCAATTCACTTCACCTGAGCGCTCTCAGCTTGCAGAACCTTGTAGACAATTTATTGGAGAGCTCTAGCATAGAAACCGGGCATTTTCGCGTGTTCTCAAGACCCTATGATTTGGGTAAAATCATCTCTGAGGCAATTGAAACAATGCACCCCTTATTGGACAAATACGGTCAACGCCTGGTGGTTGAATTACCAACTCCAATCCCACAGGTACGAACAGACCCTCGCAGAACGGTGCAGGTATTGGTTAATTTGATGTCTAATGCCAGCAAATATGGCCCAGCAGATGCAGAAATTACCATAATCACCAGCATAGAAAATGGTTGGGTACGGGTCGAAGTTACCGACCAGGGGCCGGGTATTCCACCTCAATACCGCAGAGATCTTTTTCGTCGCTTCTCGTTTCCTGATATCGGTGAGAATAGCTCCAAGGTCGGTGCTGGATTGGGCCTCTCGGTCGTAAAAGCGATTGTTGAAGCTCAGGGAGGTCGGGTAGGAGTGGATGATAATCCATCTGGCGGAACCATCTTTTGGTTTACCCTACCTAAAGTGGATGATTCGACCACCTA
Organism: Anaerolineales bacterium; assembly: GCA_034430155.1. GTDB lineage: Bacteria > Chloroflexota > Anaerolineae > Anaerolineales > UBA4823 > DAOUET01. The sequence continues at coordinate 30,195 of DAOUET010000071.1, read as the reverse complement.
TCGTGAGGCGATGTAAAGAGCTTTGTCCCGATTTCATCCCATCTCAGGTATGATGCATTTGGATAGCATATGAAGGCGTTAATTATTGATGACGATCGAGTCCTCGCAGATGTGGTGGCCTTTGCCTTACGCCGGGAAGGATTTCAGGTCATCCAGGCGTATGATGGGTCCACCGCTCTACAGCGCTGGCAAGAGGAACAGCCTGATCTCATCGTTTTAGACATTAATCTGCCCAAAATTGATGGGTTTACCGTTTGTCAACAGATTCGCCAAACATCAGATACCCCCATCATTATGCTCACAGTTCGTGGGGAAGACGACGACGTGGTCCGGGGTCTGGAGCTGGGCGCCGATGACTACATCGCTAAGCCTTTCAGCCCCCGCCAGCTGGTAGCTAGAGCTCACGCTGTAATGCGGCGTGCTGGCCAGTCGTCTACCCCTGCCCCTTTACAAGTCGGCGATCTGTACCTCTCCACTAATCGTCGGGAGGTGCGCGTTTGCCAAGGCGATCCCATTGCACTGACGCCATTGGAGGGTAAACTTCTCACATATTTGATGACCAACGCCAGTTTTGTACTTTCTGCCGACGCTATTATGGATCACGTCTGGGGCCCACGCGGAGCGGATCGGGATATGTTGCGCCAGCTCGTACGCCGCTTACGTTCAAAGATTGAGCCGGATCCTGCCAATCCAATCTACCTGAAAACTGTACCAGGACTTGGTTATGGCTTAGAGGCAAATCGTCTCATGGACTGATGAAAGACCTGTCTTAAAACCCAAGGGGGGTTTAATTAGACAGTTTCATCGACCAGACAAATAGTTTCATATCCACTATGGATCCAATCTCGTCACGCTGATGGTAATAACCATCGATTAATTTTCCTAATTTCCCATTTCGCTTCTCGACTTCGGCTTGACCCTAAAAAAGGGGGGTTACTATTTGATCGATTAAATTCTTTGACATATCAAAATCTACTGGTAAATGTCAAGCAGACCCAAAAGCGCAGATAGATTCTGGGTCTGTAAACCTTTTTTAAAGAATAATAACTTGACAAGGTCGCCTTTGATCAGTAAGGTTAACCATTTCCTTCCACCTCCATCGGTGGAATTTGGCGCGCCGGGTGTTGATATAAGACCGGAAACATGATGTCCGGCTTTCTTTCCCAATGCAGTAAGCAACATGGTATATTTGGTGTATAGAAAAATTCGATATCTCGCGCACTCCTTAGCGCATCATTCTACAGCATAAGGATTATCTTATGGCCTCCCAAAATGATCGCAACCTGGGAATGCCACTTGATCTGGATTGGGTAATGGCTGCACGGGTCAACCGCAGTGCTGTTGAGCGTCGCACCGCCAGCCTGCCAGCGCGGCGTTCCATCAAGAAAGAGTGGCAAGCAGCATGGTTTCTGCGCGCCATCACCTGTATCGATCTCACCACCCTTGCCGGCGATGACACCCCTGGCAAGGTGAAGCGCCTGTGTGCTAAAGCCAGGCAACCCGTACGCCCAGACATGCTCGCCGCGCTGGGCGCGGACGAACAAAATATTACCGTCGGTGCAGTTTGTGTTTATCCCATCCGAATCAAGGATGCCGTTGAAGCGCTAATAGGCACAGACATCCCCGTAGCTTCAGTAGCGGCGGGTTTTCCTGCTGGTCAAACGCCGCTTCCCCAGCGCATCGCCGAGATCGAGCAGGCAATTGAAGCCGGCGCCAGAGAGATCGACATCGTCATTACCCGAACCCACGTCCTGACTGGAAACTGGCAGGCTCTTTACGACGAAGTCAAGCAGTTCCGCGAGATATGCGGGAGCGCCGCCCACATGAAGACCATCCTGGCTACCGGTGACCTCGGCACCCTGAAGCAAGTTTACCAGGCCAGCCTGGTTGCCATGATGGCTGGATCTGATTTCATCAAGACCTCGACTGGCAAGGAGAGCCTCAACGCCACATTGGAATTCGGTCTGGTGATGGCGCGCGCCATTCGAGAATATTGGGAACGCACCGGTTACAAGGTCGGCTTTAAACCCGCTGGTGGCATCAGTAAAGCCAAGCAAACCCTGGCTTGGCAAGCCTTGATGAAAGAGGAACTTGGTATCGAATGGTTAATGCCAGATTTGTTCCGCATAGGTGCTAGCAGCTTGCTCACCGACCTGGAACGACAGCTCTACCATTACATCACAGGTCACTATGCCGCCCGCCATCATATGCCGATGGGTTAACATCTGAAGGGTGAATCCAATTGGAGTGACACATGGACATATTACAAATCTTCAGGACGATGGAATACGGACCCGCTCCCGAATCTGCAGCTGCTGCCAACGCCTGGCTGGATGAGCATGGGCGGGAATTTGGGCTGTTTATCAACAATGAATACATAACCCCCAGAGATGCCCAATACTACCCCAGTTATGATCCAGCCACCGGCGAAAAACTCGCTGACACAGTCCAAGCCGGACAGCAAGATGTTGATGCCGCAGTGGCAGCCGCTCGGCAGGCCTTTAAAATTTGGAGGGAAACTCCTGGTCTCATAAGGGCGCGCTATCTTTATGCCATCGCTCGCAATATCCAAAAACACCACCGCTTGCTGGCGGTGCTCGAGTCAATGGACAACGGCAAACCCATTCGCGAATCGCGTGACATCGATGTGCCTTTGCTCGCCAGGCATTTTTACTACCATGCTGGCTGGGCACAGTTGATGGAGACCGAATTGCACGATTACCAACCCGTTGGCGTTGTCGGGCAGATCATCCCTTGGAATTTTCCTTTATTGATGCTCGCTTGGAAGATCGCCCCCGCTATCGCTATGGGCAACACGGTGGTGCTCAAACCAGCCTCATACACACGTCTCACGGCCTTGCTCTTCGCTGAAGTCGTTGCTGAAGCTGGGCTGCCCCCGGGGGTCATTAACATAGTTACCGGCAGCAGCAAAGCAGGCACGATGATCGTCACCCACCCGGATGTTGACAAGATTGCCTTCACCGGCTCAACAGAAGTTGGCCGGATACTACGCCGCCAAACGGCAGGCTCAGGCAAGAAGCTTTCCCTGGAATTAGGCGGTAAGTCACCCTTCATTGTCTTCGAGGACGCAGACCTTGACAGTGCTATTGAGGGCGTCGTCGATGCTATTTGGTTCAACCAGGGACAGGTCTGCTGCGCCGGGTCCCGCTTGCTCGTTCAAGAAAATGTCGCAAACCGCTTCATCCACAAGCTCAAGGAGCGTATGAAACATTTGCGCGTAGGTGACCCGCTGGATAAAGCTATCGACATTGGAGCCATCGTCGACCAGACTCAGTGGAACACCGTCGATGGATGGGTCAAGATAGGCGTTAGAGAGGGCGGTGAGTTGTTCCAGCCAGACATCAAAATGCCCGAGAAGGGTTGCTTCTATCCTCCTACGCTCATCACCGGCCTCGACCCAGCAGCCCAGACCGTGCAGGAAGAAATTTTTGGACCGGTACTGGTATCCCTGACCTTCCGTACACCTTCTGAAGGAATTGCCCTGGCAAACAATACTCGTTACGGTCTTGCTGCCAGCGTCTGGAGTGAAAACATCAACCTGGCTCTAGATGTTGCCAGTAAGATCAAGGCCGGGTCGGTGTGGGTTAATAGCACTAATCTCTTCGATGCGGCTTCTGGTTTTGGCGGCTACCGCGAGAGTGGCTTTGGGCGTGAAGGTGGAAAAGAAGGTTTATTCGAATACCTTCGTCCGGCCTGGCAAGAGCGCCCCCGCCCTGACTTTGATTTATCTGAAGCAACCAAAGGGTCATCCAACTGGGGAACGCACACACCCTCCCGTCCAAGCATGCCAACCAATGGTAAGGCCAATAGTAATTTAAGTCCGCAGGTTGATCGCACACCCAAGATGTACATCGCTGGCAAGCAGCTAAGACCCGATGGGCACTACACCCGGGTTGTAATGGGTCCAAAAGGAGAGATCGTCGGGCAGGTAGGCGACGGCAACCGCAAGGATGTGCGTGATGCCGTGGAGGCAGCCCATGCTGCTCACACGGCCAAACCCGGTTGGGCCATGCGTCACGGTTACAACCGCGCTCAGATTCTCTATTTCATCGCAGAGAACCTGAACGCTCGCAGCAACGAATTCGCCAGGCGTATCAGGGCTATGACAGGTCGCTCGCTGAAGTCAGCCCAGGCTGAAGTTGAAAAGGCCGTAGAGCGGCTTTTTACCTATGCCGCTTGGGCGGATAAGTTTGGTGGCAGGTTGCAGGAGACCACCCTGCATGGTGTCACCGTGGCGGTCAACGAGCCAATCGGCGTGATCGGCATCGCCTGCCCGGACGAATACCCGCTGCTGGCGTTCGTCTCGTTGATGGCACCGGCCATCGCCCGCGGCAACACCGTCATCGTGCTCCCAAGTGAGAAATACCCGCTCAGCGCCACCGATTTTTATCAGGTGCTGGACACCTCCGACGTGCCCCCCGGGGTGGTCAACATCGTCACTGGCGATCGCGATCACCTGGTGAAAACCCTTATCCAGCATGAAGATGTGGACGCCGTCTGGTACTTTGGAACAGGTGAGGGCAGCTACCATGTTGAGTATGAATCTGCGGCTAATATGAAGCGCACCTGGGTTTCTTACGGCATCAAGCGCGATTGGCTTGGCCCTGAGCAGGGCGCAGGTCACCAGTTTCTACACGAAGCTACTCAGGTTAAAAATATCTGGGTTCCTACCGGAGAGTAAAGAACATCGCAGCGAGCTGCGACAATCCCTCACAAAGAAAAAACCCGAGCGGGATCAATCCCATTAAACCTATTACCACGCGGCACCTGGCATGCAGTGCGGCAGATAGGCTTATCTCCGTAATCGCCTTTACTTCGCACAGGAGCAGGAAAACGCTCGTCAGATGCTGGCAATAATCAGTAAGCCGTAAAATTTACCTGGTTGGACCAGTTCTTCGTGCTCGAATACCTTTAAGAAGGTACTTTACCATCTCAGTGTTTCCCCAGGCGCCGTGGTTTTTAGAGCCTCTTTAAGTGTGCTGCAAAGACAAACTGGCTGCCCGTTTTTCCAGGACCAAAGGTAAGGTTGTATGGGTCTATTCTCCCCCGACTTTTACAAGGTTACGCAACATGATTAACGCCAGCAAATTGAAGAGCACAGCCGCCAGGGCGCTTACCGATATCCCCGGCAAAGAAGGAAACAATCCGCTCAACCCATAAATTTGGGGCGACAACAATGCCCCCAGGGCGCGTCCTAAGGACAACCCGGCCACGTTGGCTGCCATCAGGGTAGCACGGGCAGATGGTAGGATTTCAGTCATGAGGGGGATACAGCTCACCAAGGTAAATTCAAAAGTCACGTAAAAGCAGAATAGCCCCGCCAGGGCGCCCATCAAGCTGCGCCCGAGATAAGGTAAGGCTAAAGCAGCAAGACTATTGAGCAGCACTCCCAGCATGACGGCACGCAATTTGCCTAAACGATCGGTGAAACCTCCCACCATCAATTCACCGCTAAGTTCGGACAGGCCAATAACCGCGGAGGCTGCTCCCAACGCGGCGATCTTCATCCCAAACGAATCCTCCAGCCATACACCGAAGATTAAATTTACAATTTCATTGGCGGTGCTGATCAGCAAGCCGATGGATAGGCCTGCTAATGCCGGTGGTGAAGTCAATACACCGCGGAAGTTTTCCCACAAAGTGGGCATGTCAATTGTTGGTGCGGGATCGCGCGGGAGCATCCAGGCCAGCAGACCGAAAGCAATGAATCCAAGTAAACCCAGCAATGGAAAAGGCGCCATCCAGCCAATTCGGGCTATCAGCAGGCCCACTAGGGGGACACCCAGGATAAAACTGAGTGACCAACCAATTTCTGTGGCCGCCATTACCGTACCGCGCCTGCGATAAGACACCCGGTCTCCAATGTAAGCCTGCAAAGATGGATCAAAAACATACTTACCGATCAGCGTCAAGGCTAAAGTCAGTAGAAAGGTAAGGTAAGTTGGTTTGAAGGTGACCAGACCCGCGCCGAAAACAAATATAAAAAGCCCAAGGAGCATGCCCGTTTTACGGCCTTTGCGGTCTGCCACTAAAGCCAGGAAAGGACCGAACGCTCCCACCAAAGCGCGAAACGATAAGGCCAGCGAAAGCACGACCAGGTCTACCCCCAAACCCCGCCCGAAAACCGCCAGGAAGGGATAGATCATTCGATGCATAGTATTAAGCACCGTTCGCGTAGCAGTGAATGCTATGATCTGGATCCGTAGGGGATGTTCCAATGCTCTAGCGATTTGAGGCTTCAACTGCACGAATTCCTAACCCCATTCATCCAAGGTCCAATTTACGCCACCAGCGAGCTACCTGCAATGCGCCCAGCAGCGTGAGCACCAACAAGGCTCCAAAATAGGTTTGGATACGCCAGGCATTGGAGGTCAACATAGGAGCAGGAGGGTGCATCACTTGCTGCGTATTCTGCAAAGCCAACATTAAAATAGCCGCAAATACCAGGTTGAGCGCAGAATCCCAAATGGCTTCATCCAGCAAAGCCAAGCCAATTTGCAGAACTAATCCACCAAATGCGAATATCACCGCCAGACGCCAGCGAGGTTCAGCCAAGAAGAGGCCGTTCCAGTTGGTCTGCATTGCCCATAAGGAGATGGGCAGGTAAGTGATCCAAAAGAGCAAACCAGTGCGCCCACAAGCTCTTGACCAGAGGTTCAGGCTGTGACGTCGGGTTACCATTCCTGCCAGGCCGGTAACACCCGCGCACACGAAAGCAGCCAATGCTGTCCACACCCAGGTACCGTGCAGGTATACCACCCTGACATTAGCGCCTAGTGTTTTTTCCGCCGGACCAAGCGCGGTCATAATGGCGATAAGTCCAAGAATAACGAAGAACAAGGACAAAGGAGATTTCTTTAGGGAACTCATATTTTCCCATGATATCGTGATTTCGGGTTTAGGGCTGACTTACCATAGAGAGAAGTGCTGCGGTGATATTCACTTGAGCATAGGCATCTTGATACCGTGTCGTTTGGCAGCTGCGATAGCCTCTGGGTAGCCGGCATCGGCATGACGCACAATGCCCAAACCCGGATCCGTGGTCAGAACGCGCTTGAGACGGCGGGCAGCAGCCTCGGTACCATCAGCGACGATCACTTGCCCGGCGTGCTGGCTGTAACCGATACCCACGCCACCGCCATGGTGAAACGATACCCAAGTCGCTCCCCCCACCGCGTTGATCAAGGCGTTTAAGATAGCCCAATCGCTAATGGCGTCGCTGCCGTCAAGCATCCCTTCGGTCTCACGATTGGGAGAAGCCACCGAACCGGCATCGAGGTGATCGCGCCCAATCACGATGGGCGCTTTGACAAGCCCCTCTGCCACTAAATTATTGAAAGCTTGCCCTGCCAGAGCCCGTTCGCCATAGCCAAGCCAACAGATGCGTGCAGGTAGACCCTGGAAGGGGATTTTATCCCGTGCCATCCGCAACCAGCGATGCAAGTGCTCGTCCTCAGGAAAGAGCTCCTTGACGACTTCATCGGTCATATAAATATCTTCTGGGTCGCCAGAGAGCGCCACCCACCGGAAAGGACCCTTCCCCTGGCAGAAGAGCGGGCGAATATAAGCAGGCACAAAACCCGGATAGTTGAAGGCGTCCTTCACGCCATAATCATAGGCCCGCTGGCGTAAATTATTGCCATAATCAAAAACCTCTGCACCCCGCTGCTGGAACGCCAACATCGCCTCCACCTGGCGAGCCATAGATTGCATGGAGCGGCGGGTATATTCGTCCGGATCCTCCATGCGTAAGCGTTCTGCCTCTGCAAGGCTTAGGCCGGTGGGAGCGTACATCATGACATCATGTGCCGGTGTCTGGTCGGTTACAACGTCAGGAATCACACCTCGCACGGCTAGTTCAGGGTAGATATCAGCTGCGTTAGCGACTAATCCAATGGATTTAGGGATTTCTTTCTCTACTGCCTCTTCGACCAGGGTCATAGCCTCTTCAAGGGTGTCCACTACCAGATCGACATAACCCATCTCTTTCCGGCGTTGGGCGCGGTCTGGATCAACCTCTACAATCAAACCCACCCCTTCGTTCATGGTGATAGCCAATGGCTGGGCACCGCCCATACCACCAAGTCCTGCGGTCAGCACAAATTTGCCTTTTAACGAGGGCCAGCCGCGCTGTCCGGCCAGTGAGCCCAGCGTCTCGTAGGTTCCCTGCAAGATTCCTTGCGTACCTATATAAATCCAAGAGCCTGCCGTCATTTGCCCATACATGATCAGACCCTTGGCGGCCAATTCATCAAAGTGTTTCTGGGTAGCCCAATGGGGAACCAAGTTGGAATTGGCTATCAGCACTCGGGGCGCATCAGGATGGGTTTTAAAAACCGCCACCGGTTTTCCCGACTGCACAAGTAGAGTCTCATCGACCTCTAGACTTCTCAAAGCTTCTAAAATCGCCTCAAAACTTTCCCAGTCACGGGCTGCCTTGCCACGACCACCGTACACCACTAGATCTTGGGGCTGTTCGGCCACTTCTGGATCTAAATTATTTTGAATCATGCGGTAAGGAGCTTCAATAAGCCAGGATTTGCAAGTTATATTTGATCCTCGGGGAGCGTGCACCGTTCGTGCTTTGGACATAATGACCTCCTTTATAAAAAGAAATCCCCTCTCAGGCAGATTATAAGCCCGGAGGGGATGATCCGACAACAGTGATTACAAATAAGGCGATATTTATAAACTACTAATAAACGAAGGAAATCTTACCTATAAAAGTACGATTCTTTAGAGAGAGTCCTACCAAACTGATAAAATTATTACGTAAAGGGTTCAATCCAAGGTACGGTGCGGCGGTTCCGGCATAGAAAAAACGTAAACCTGACCTGCATCAAAACGCTCAACCCTGCCAGCACGTTTCAGCATCTCCAACTCATTATCCTGAATGGGGTGGCTGATGTCATTTTTTTCGTAGTCGAGAAAATCTCCACTCATCAGGTCTTGAGCCAACCCGTCTCCCCAATCAAAAACGGGAGTACCATTTCTGAGGATATAAATCCATTGGCGGTTGATAGGCATTCCGCTAGGCATTCTGCACCTCGCTCTGCCTACATCATACCGCAAATTTCATCTCGTGCAAGTGCCCCAGGGCTAACCTATCTATTTAGACAGCTACTGGTTTACCGTTTGTATGGGCAACTTTATCAAAAGTAGTCCGCTCAAGGCGATTGACCAGCTCAGCCTGGGCGTCACAAAAGACTGGGCGTAAGGCACAGTTTTCACCAAATACACAAGCGCCACTATCAACCACGCACTCGTTGAGCAAAATAGGACCATCGATCGCCTCAACGACCTCCAATAAGGAAATCTTATCTGGAGGACGTGCTAACGAAACACCGCCACGAGCGCCGCGAGAAGTCTGAAGCAACCCTGCCACCGATAATTGGGAGACAATCTTTGCTAGAAACGAAGGCGGAATGTTTTGTTCTTCAGCAATTTGACTTGTCGCTGCCCGGCGCTCAGATCCTAGATCGACCAAGTAAAGAACCGCACGAAGGGCATAATCGGCTTGACGTGTTATCTGCATATGAAAATCTCTCCGTTTTTGATTTTAATGATAGAATTTGTCGTTGATATTTTAGAGTATTTTGAGCCGATTTACAAGTGACAGAGGTCATTGCTCAAAGATGACCTTTTACGTAGAAATATGGTTGATCCATGGTAAGATTGCCGCGAAAATTTCAGGCTCGGGATGAAATTACCAGTTAATACCCTGTTTACCCCTTTGATTGATTGCTGCCCTAATCATTAATACTGTAACGAAATATCGGGTAAGTCGTTTCTATATCTAGGAATTCAGGCCTGGTCACTTTATCGTTTACTTAACAGATGATCCAACAGAGAAGGAAGAGGCCATCGCACTTCCCTTAGAGGCCTATTCCGATATGATGCCAAATAAATAAAAAGAGCCAAATTTAGCATCAGGAGCAGCAATCAAAGATGTTGTAACCGGTGAGAACGACAGAGTCTACGTGTGTGGTCAAGACTCCACAAGTAGTATAGAATGGAGGCGATGAGTCGGTGGTCGAAATTGGTCGCTTATCCCACCTTCAAACGAGGGTGTGGGAAGATCATCGAAGAGCCAGTAGCGAAACCGGCCATTTAGGTCGGTTTTTACATGTCGAGACAATCATAACTGGACGTCGAAGCAAATCGAGGTAGAGTCATCTTTACCAGATCCCTGGACTGATATCCACTTATCCAAGAAAAAATATACCAAAAGGACGGAGGCTTGACTTATGAAACAAATTTGTGTAGTCGGCATCGGGTATGTAGGATTAGTAACCGCTGCCTGCTTTTCCGATTTAGGCAATCGGGTGATTGCCTTAGATATCAATGAAGAACGGGTCGAAGGCTTGAAAAGGGGTAAAATGCCCATTTACGAGCCCGGGTTGGAAGAACTGGTAGAACGTAACGTGCGTGCAGGACGCCTTTCATTCACCACTTCTTACACCGATGGTCTGACTGATACTGAATTTGTATTCATTGCCGTGGGCACCCCTTCCGGCGTAGATGGTGAAGCGGACCTCCGCCACGTAGCTGCTTCAGCACGCACTATCGCTGAAAACATGCGAGCCCCGTTAGTTATCGTTAACAAATCCACTGTACCGGTGGGTACCGGAGATTGGGTGGCAGAAATCATCCAAGAACACCAACCCGAGCCTATTCCCTTCTGGGTAGTATCTTGTCCCGAGTTTCTTCGTGAGGGCGCCGCCATCAGCGATTTTATGCAACCTCACCGGACGGTTTTAGGCTCATTTGACACTGAAGCCGCCGAAAAAGTCGCCCAATTACATCTGCCTTTGCGAGCCCCGATCGTGATCACCGATTTGCGCACGGCTGAAATGATTAAATATGCCTCCAATGCTTTCCTGGCGACTAAAATTTCTTTCATCAATGAGATTGCGAACATTTGCGAGGAACTGGGTGCCGATATTAAAGAAGTTGCCATCGGCATGGGTTACGACAAACGCATAGGGCCTCATTTTCTGGAAGCCGGGCTCGGCTACGGGGGATCATGCTTTCCCAAAGACGTGAAAGCCCTCTCACACATGGCCGCCGAAAAAGGTCGTCACCCCCAGTTGCTACACGCGGTTATGGAGATCAACAGCGACCGCCGTCCAATGTCTATCAATCGCCTGATAGAAATGGTTGGCGATTTACACAATCGCACGATTGGCTTGCTGGGTCTCTCATTCAAACCCAACACAGACGATATGCGCGAAGCCCCCTCGATTGAAGTTGCCAACGCGCTTATCGCCCAGGGAGCCCACGTGCGAGCTTATGACCCAGTCGCGATGGCAAATGCCAAACCCTTATTGCCCGAAGTCGAAATGGTGGAAAATCCTTATAAATTAGCAGAAGGGTGTGATGGTCTGATGGTGATTACCGATTGGAATGAGTTTAAACAATTAGACCTGCTACGCATTCGGGATATCATGAAAAAACCAATTCTCTTCGATGGTCGGAATATTTACGATCCGGAGGAGATGCGCAATTTGGGCTTCGAATATCGCGGTATAGGTCGTGGTTATAACGGCAGCCGCTTGACGATCAAGGACGTAGATCACGAGATCATCCACACTATAACCTAATTCCCATTGCTTGAGCGAAAGGACCTGCCTTACCAAGGCGATTGCCCCGCATCTCATCAGCTCCCAACACATTGGAAAACGATCCGCGCTTATAATAAAGAACACGGACATCTCATGAACCTGTCTGTGTTCTTTTTCATTGGCACTGATGAATACAGTGAGACAAATCCAACGTGAGGTAGAGGGATCGCAGATGTACTGGAGTGTGTAACCCGTACTTCCATATCCGCCCTAATCTTTCACTCATGTGACTTTTTTTGAATATCCCAAATGCACAGCGATTATCCACCTATCTGCGATTACGAAGGATCAGACTACCAAACCTCTTTCTGGGAAAAGGGAGGGCGCGCCTATGAAGACTTGTCTGAAGCATCGGCTTTGCAACGCCTTTTACCAAAAAGAGGGGATTTATTGCTCGAGATAGGCGCTGGAGCTGGGCGCAATACCCCTCGCTATAGCGGATTCAAGCGTGTTGTCTTATTAGATTACTCTCTCAGCCAGCTACAACAGGCGCAAGAACGGTTGGGGCAAGATGCTCGTTACATTTATGTGGCCGGTGACGCATACCACCTGCCTTTCGTCCCAGGCCTGTTTGAAGCTGCTACCATGATCCGAACCCTGCACCACATGGCGGACCCTGTCCTGGCTCTCGACCAAGTCCAGCAAGTGCTTAAATCTGGCGCCATTTTTGTGCTAGAGTTTCCCAATAAGCGCAACTTGAAAGCAATCCTGCGTTATGCTTTAAAACAACAATCATGGAACCCCTTCTCGCCTGAACCAGTCGAATTCGCCGAACTTAATTTTGACTTCCATCCAAAAGCAGTACGGCAATGGCTAAAGGGTATGGGGTTTGTTATCGAGCGACAGTTGCCCGTTTCGAATTTCCGATTGGGGGTGCTCAAACGCCGGTTACCCTCAGGTGTGCTCGTTGCCATGGATTGGATAGTTCAGCTAAGCGGAAATTGGTGGCAATTCTCTCCCAGCGTCTTTCTTCAGGCAAGAGATGTAACGGTTTCTCCCTCCGCACCCTCGGGAGCGTTTTTCCGCTGCCCAGAATGTGGTCATTACCCCATAGATGAAGAATCAGAGGCGATGGTATGTCCTTCCTGTTCACGGCAATTTGCAGTTCGAGCGGGTATTTTCGACTTCCGCCCGACTAGAGATGGTCCAAAATAGAGCAGGCCTATATTTTTTCCACCACCCAAAAATGTGATAATCCCAATCTACATAAGGGAGTACGCTCAAGGGATTGTAGAATCGACCGCAAGAGATGCCCAATGCGTGGAAAGCGTTCGATGATGTTGTCGTATGCCCCAAAAATTATCTTCCGCTCCACGACACGCACCGCCAGCCCGGTAAATAAGGTTTCCAGATCGTTACGATTATAGGCGCGCACATGTGGCGCCAGGCGATCACGCAGACTGCGCGGCAAATAGTTCACCAGAGGGATATTCCCAAAATGGTAGCGGCCTCGCCAGTAAACGCCATGGGTCTCAAACGGGTAACCCCGGTTTGGAACAAAGATCACCATGCATCCGCCAGGCCGCAACACCCGCATCATCTGCAACACCGCGACCCGATCATCGCCCACGTGCTCCAGTACTTCATGGCTGAGGATCAAATCGAACACCTCATTGTCAAAAGGTAAAAATTCACCAGCAGCATTGACCACATGACTGGAACGTTCTCCCGCCTGCTGAGCGCGTTCGAAATCATATTCCAAACCGATCACCGTCCCACCAAAAGGAGCGAGGTGCTCAATATACATGCCTACACCACAGCCGTTTTCAAGCAGGCGCCCCTGTATTCGCTTGCCCGCAGCCTCAATAATCATTCCCAGGCGTCGCTCCTGCCCAGCGCGCCATACATAAGAAGGCTCACCGCAACGTGCAGCTTTTTGCAAATCCCGTTCATCCATTAAATCCCACCGGCAACCAGCTTTTTATCACGTTTCAAGATCTCTTTCACCTTTGTAACCAAATCTACGTCTGTTATCAACCAAACGCAGCCACCCGGGGGTAAATAGCTAGGACCGATTGCTAGAAATAACCTGTTCGAGATCCGCTACGAAAGGAAATTTGGCCTGGTACAACTCCTAGGCGTGACCCCATTCCAACCCGGGTTCAATCGGACGTGCTTCTGCTCGCATCCGCAGACCTCGGATATCCTGCCAGTGTCAACTTTCAGGGTAGATAACAGAGGCAACCTGGGGATTACGGGTCACATCTTCAGCGTGTTGGCTCTGTGAGTCAGAGAAAAAAACTGGTGATGCCTGCTGCCAGACGAGGTGGTTTCCTCCATCAGCCTCCCTGGTCGGTTTTGATCCCGGGTTCGCAAACCTCGAACGCCCTGCACGATTATCGCTCTTGCGTCCCCAGTGGATTGCCACCGAATCGAACATCAAACGACGGAAGCCCACATCTACAAAGCCTGCCTTTTGGATATGAACAGCCAGCTGTTCGGCCCCTAAGAAATCCTCCATCGAATCCGGGAGATAGGTGTAAGCTTCTCGGTCACCCGTGATCACTGCGCCTAATATTGGGATGATATAGTGCAGATGAAAATCGATCAGGGGAAAGAGCGGAGTTTGAGATGGGCGGGTTGTGTCAAGTGCGACCATTCTACCCCCTGGCTTGAGCAGGCGATAACTTTCCGCTAATACTTGCTGGATATCAACAACGTTACGCAGTAAAAAACCCGAAATAACCGCGTCAAACCTGCCGGAGGGAAAAGGCAAACACAACCCATCAGCTGCAGACCAATCCACTCGAAAGGCATCCGGGCGCCGCCGACCCACCTGCATCATCGTAAAGGTAAAGTCTACCGCGATTGGATGTGAGGCGGGGTAATGCCTTAAAGCCTCTTGAGACAGATCGCCGGTACCAGCTCCCAAGTCTAGTAATAACCCTCGGGTAGGCAGTGCAGCCCGCTGAACGACCTCACGACGCCAGCGCACATCCTGACCAAAAGTCATCAAACGGTTCATCAAATCGTAGCTAGGAGCGATTCGGGCGAACATACGCTGGACGGAGCGGGAGCGTTCAGCTGCATCCAAATTGGACATTTCAAGCCTCAGCGACTTCTTCAAGCACCACGGTATCCTCTGCCCGGGCGACCCTGCGCCCTTCAGCCACATTCACACGAGTGAGCAGAAAACCTCCAACGATGAAAAAAGCGATGATACTCAACACCGCTGGCCGGCTACTTCCAAACGTGGTCGCGGCGAAGGCAAATACCAGAGGCCCCAATATCGCCGAAAATTTTTCCATGATCCCAAAAAGGCCGAAAAACTCCCCACTCTTGGATGCAGGCGACATAGATGCAAATAAGCTGCGGCTCAACGCCTGGCTGCCTCCCTGCACTACTGCCACCATCCAGGCCAGGAACCAAAACTCGATCACCGAATTGAGAAAATACCCCCAAATGGCGATGGCGGCGTAGATCAGCAGGGCTAACAATATGCTTCGTTTGGTATCTATCGTCTGTACCATGCCGGAGAACAGCGCTGGCCCCAAGAGCATGGCCAATATCAAGCCGATGAGTTCCAGGCCGACCACCACAGCAATGATCACGCCAAGATTGCTTTGGCGGGTAGGAGGCAACACCTCCACACCGCCCAGCGACATGACATTGCCCTGGCTGTTCGGGTTTTTCTGGTCTTGGTTAACTAAGCTTAGGGTATGGATTCCGGCAGTATCAGCTTGGAAGGTCTGGCTTACGCCATACCTCACCGTAGGATTATAGGCATCGATGGCCTCAGGTTGGCCGGTTTCCGGATCGAGAAGAATCTGGCCGTCCATCTCTACCGACCAGATACCATGGTCTGGGCCGAGGCTATATACGATCCTAACTTGCTTGCCATTGAACCCGATTTGGAATGAGGCTCCGGGCTGGGAGGTGGTACGATAATCCGCGCTAGGTTCACCACCAAGTTGCTCTGAGCTGATTGCCAGCGTTTCCCAAACACCCGAGTACACCATGTTATTATCGGTCGCCAGGTAAATGCCCTGGCCAACAGCAGTACCTGTACTTCGGTAGGGAGGTGGTGGAGCGCCGCTGATATCTTCCGGCAGTAGCCGTGTCCCCCCAACGCCAACCAGAGGTAAGGCGACCAGGTTGAAGAGCACAAACGCCAGGTAAAATGGCCGTCGTTTCTCATCTTGGCTTGGTAGGCGCCCAAATATCAGGCTGAATGGAATACCTACGAATTGCACCAGCAATAACGCCAGGATCAGTTCAATACTTCCAAAACCGAGTTCAGCCCCGTAAATAGCCGCAACCCCAATGATCGTGCCGATTCCATCAATATAGATTAAAAAGGCAATCAAGTATTTGAAAAGCTCCCGGTACTGGTGAATATCCTTTAAAGTACTCCATAACCTATTAAAACTGACTCTGACCACTTTCTCACCAGACGCTAACCTGGCAGTGGCGGCGGGTGGTTCAGGTATGCGCAGGAAAAGCGGAATCGAGAATATCGCCCACCAGATCGCAACACTTAAGAAAGACAGCCGTGCACCAAGGGTCCCGGGTAGAAGCTGGATCATCACGACATTGATAGCGAGCAACAGACCCCCACCCAGGTAACCCATCGCATAACCACGTGTCGAGACCCGATCCAAATCTTGCTCCTGGGCGATATGAGGCAGCAATGCATCGTAAAAAACATTAGCTGCCGTGAAGCCAATCCGGCCAACGATAAACAAAATCGAAGCTAGAAGCCAGTCGCCTGTACTAACCAGTACCAGCAAACCAGTTCCAACAATGCCCATGCCGAAAAATATCGCAAGAAAACGCTTTTTTCCACGCATCACATCGGAAATAGTGCCTAAAATCGGCGAAAAGATGGCGACGATGAACAAGGAGATGCTTAAACCAGCGCTCCAGTAAGCCGTAGCGACTGCCGCGCTGGGTAAAGTGGCACCGGCCACTTGACTGTAATAAATCGGTAAGACGGCAGCTAAAATGGTTGTAGCGAAGGCTGAATTCGCCCAATCGTACATGGTCCAAGCCCAAATCCGGCGCTTGTATTCCGTTTCAGTGACTTTTCCATACGTTTTGAGTGATACTGTCGTCATTTGACTCTCCTGTGGACAATGGGAGTAGGTAAGTACTCAGAACCCATTTAAATATCTTTGGAAAAGGATCATTCCAGAAGTCCAGGGCAGGATTGATTATTAAACCGTAAAAAAACAAACAGCAGCGGAATATCGTAACAGGACGGTTGCACCTGCCCATGAAGGCAGCTTTAATCCCACAAACGGTAGCTGGGGGTGGTTATGGTTGCTATACGATTGCCCTGGATAAAATCATACCCGTGCTGATTGAGTTTGTTCATTATAGTATAATAATATTGGATAGCATAGAAACTATTAAAACCCTGGTCGAGTCTGCCAAAGGGTTATCTAGTCAAGAATGCTATTTGAGTATGGATGCACTTATCTGATTATTTTATTTATTAATTGATTGCCTGCTACCTTGAATCTTCCATACAGTTTGGTTACTACCGTGAGAACATGGAAGAGTGATGACCGGTTTCCGGAAATCTCTCAGGAAATAAAACGATCCTTTCAACAATTTCTTCAGCCAACACACCGACTGAGCGAAACTGATCGACACTTTTGCACTTATTTGATCTTTTTGTAAAAGACTGTTCTTACGAATAACTTAAACTGAGCAAGGGGGAACCTATTGATCTGGCGGACTCAAGATGAGCACAGGCATCCTGGGTTCGTTTTAATTTTTTAGGAGCAATTCATAATGAGTATTGATTTCATCTCTCGTATCATTGGCATGGTCGTTTTTGCGGTTCTCGGCGCTTATCTCGGTAATTATATTGGCTTACTGGTAGGAGACCGACAGGAGTTCTATGCCGTCCTCATAGGATTGGTTGGGGCGTTAACCGGCCTGGTCATTACACCATTCATCACGATCCGACCTATGCGCTCGGTACGGGCATTATTGGCACGCTTATCACCACACACACTCATAGCCGGCCTGGCAGGACTAATGGCTGGGTTAATAATAGCTGCTCTATTGGCCTTTCCTCTTTCGCTATTGCCCCCGCCGTTTGGCGATGTCCTTCCTTTTCTGGGTGTATTGCTTTTCAGCTACTTCGGTGTCGCTGTTTTTGTCATGCGCCAGACTGATATCATCTCCGTGATCCGGCTCAACTTGCCTCGCCGCTCGTCCAATGAACAACAACAGGATGAACAAGGACCTCGAACAATCCTTCTGGATACCAGCGTAATCATTGACGGTCGTATCGCTGACATTTCTCGCACTGGCTTTCTGGTCGGCACCCTGCTCATCCCCCGCTTTGTGCTCAACGAACTTCAATATATCGCTGATTCAGCCGATAGCTTACGGCGACAGCGGGGTCGTCGTGGGATGGAAGTACTGTCAGAATTACAAAAAGAATCGACAGTGCCCGTGCGGATTAGCGATATCGATGTCGAAGGGGTGCGTGAAGTGGACGATAAACTAGTGATCCTTGCCCGCCAATTACGCTGTCCCATCTTGACGAATGACTACAACCTAAACCGTGTAGCAGAATTACAGGGAGTGCCAATTCTCAATGTAAACGAGCTCGCCAATGCGGTTAAATCTGTACTGCTGCCCGGAGAGCCGCTCGAAGTTAACATCATTCAGGAAGGAAAAGAAACTGGACAGGGCGTTGGCTATTTAGACGATGGTACCATGGTGGTTGTTGAGGATGGACGTAGTTTTTTGAACAGAGAAGCCACCGTTGTTGTCACCAAAGTGCTGCAAACAGCCGCCGGACGCATGATCTTTGCGCGCTTGGGAGAACGCGAATTGGAAAGATGAGTGGGTTTTTGAAGGGACGCAACCATGACATTACGCATCTATAACACACTTACCAGAAAAAAAGAACCATTCGAAACCCTCAAGCCAAACCAGGTATTAATGTACGTGTGCGGGCCCACGGTTTACGATAAGGCTCACGTAGGTCACGCCATGTCAGCCTTGATTTTTGATATCATTCGTCGCTATTTGCAATTCCGCGGTTACCAGGTCCAGCATGTGATGAATTACACCGATGTGGACGATAAAATCATACAGCGTGCCAACCTGCAGGGCATCGACCCTATCTGGCTTGCAGGGCAGTATATCGAGGAGTTTCAAACGCATATCGAGGATCTGAATATCATGCTGGCTACCGTTTACCCCCGCGCCACCCAAGAAATAGACCAGATTATCAGCATGGTGAAGGGTCTGATCGAGCGTGGTTATGCTTACCAGGTTGATGGAAATGTGTACTTCAGTGTAAACCGTGACCAAAATTACGGCAAACTTTCCGGGCGGAAGCTGGATGAAATGCAGGCGGGTGCGCGTATCGATGTGGATGAGCACAAGCAAAATCCCATGGATTTCGCCCTTTGGAAGGCCTCCAAGCCGGGCGAGCCCGCCTGGGAAAGCCCATGGGGTCCCGGCCGGCCTGGTTGGCACATCGAGTGCTCCGCCATGAACCTTCACCATCTGGGCGAACAGATCGATATCCATGGTGGCGGCAACGATCTGATTTTCCCTCACCATGAAAACGAGATTGCCCAAACGGAGAGTCTAACGGGCAAGGATTTCGCTCGTTATTGGGTCCATAATGGGATGTTGCAGTTGTCCGGCGAAAAAATGTCGAAATCTGTCGGTAACCTGATAACTGTGGAGGAATTCCTCGCAGAGCATGAAGCGGATGTATTGCGTATGATGGTGCTTAACTCCTACTACCGCAACCCCTTGACCTTCAATGATGAGGTTATCGGGCAGGCTGAAAGCGCCTTGGAACGTCTGAGGTTAGCCTTGCGCCCAGCGCTATTTTCGAAGGATGAGTCAAGTCTAGAGGATTTAGAATCATTACAGGCGCAAATAGAAGCAACCCGCAAGGGATTTACAGAATGCATGGATGATGACTTTAACAGCGCCGGAGCGCTCGGGTATATCTTTGAACTCGTGCGGGCTATAAACCAAGGGCGCGATGCCCGAGTCAGTCCAGAAACATTGCAAGCCGCCCAGGATCTCTTGCGGGAATTAACCTCAATATTAGGCTTGCGTCTAGAACACCGAGCCCCCAAGGGAGAAAGAGCAGGGGCGTTGGTCAACTTATTGGTTGAGCTACGCAGTGAACTGCGTAGCCAGCAACTTTGGGTTCTTTCTGACACGATCCGGGATCGTCTCGCCGGGCTTGGCGTCGTTCTGGAGGATAGCAAAGAGGGCACTACCTGGCGATGGAAATAAGACCAGATCGCTGAGCAGCGTGACTTTGCATCGCTACATGAGAATGTCATAGCATGCGTGAATGGATCTTTGGGCGTAACCCGGTATACGAAGTGCTCAGGTCACAGCGCCGGCACCTCTTTCAGTTGCTGATTGCTCAAAATATCCAGTCAAAAGGGCGTCTTGATGAAATCCTGGAAATGAGCGATCAAATCGGGCTGGCTGTCAGGCGCGTACCGCGTGGCAGGCTTGACGAGATCAGCTCTAACCATCAAGGAATCGCCCTAGAAGTAAGTAGTTACCCCTATTGCACCCTGGAAGAAATCCTGGAGCTGGCCAACCAATCCCAGGAGACTCCCCTGTTGCTCATTCTGGATACCCTTCAAGATCCACAAAATCTAGGTACCCTGTTAAGGACAGCCGAAGCTGTCGGGGTTCACGGCGTATTACTGCCTTATCGGCGAACAGCTACGGTTACACCGGCGGTGGTAAGCGCTTCTTCTGGAGCAAGCGAGCATGTATTAATCACCCAAACCAACTTAGCGCAAGCGATCGCCAGACTTCAATCGGCGGGAATATGGGTGGTAGGTCTGGAAAGTGATTTTGAAGCGATTTCACCAGACCAGGTGGATTTAGATGGTCCCCTGGCCCTGGTAGTTGGTAACGAAGGGCAAGGGTTACGAAGATTAGTCAAGAAATCATGCGATTTGCTAATGCGATTGCCCGTGGGTGGGAAAGTAGAATCTCTAAATGCATCTGTGGCCGGCTCGATAGCCCTATATCTGGCATGGCAAGCCCGCCAATATTCTGATCATCAATAGCAATCCATATCATTGATAAGTGAATCTGTCACCCTAAATGACAAATAAAAATGTCGCCATGAGGGTTGCCATAACCCAAGTATCATCGGGTTTGACCCAAGGGAAGGCGAGCTGGGGTTGGAACCACCAATTTCGCTCGTCTTTACCTTTTGGCTGTCATCATCCCAACTTTCGGCCTTTCAAAGATTGCCCGGAGCGTCGCCAGGGTTGGTTGCGCTGGCGGGTCGATCCCCAGGCAGTACCGGGATGCCTTCCCAGCAGGCGGTAGCCTTCTGCAACGCTACGCCCGGCGTTTTTCGGCGGTGGAGATCAACACCACCTTTTTACCGCCTGCCTCAACCAGCCACCTTCACTCGCTGGGCGCCGGAGACACCGGATGGCTTTCGCTTCGCAGTCAAGCTACCCCGCCAGATGACCCACCAGGGCCGGCGTAGGCCACTCCTGGTGCTGCTGCCGGATTTCAGGGTGGCGCGGGGTGGCTGCAGACCCGCCGCCGACTCCTGGAGCCGAGAGGCCGGGCGGTTGGTCGGGATTGATATAGCCCCGCCTGCACGGATCGCCGCGGCGCTTTTTTTCCTCGTACCCGGAGTCTTATTTACGCGAACTAGCGCAACCGTTGAAGACGGCAGAACCGGACGCAGAAACAGGATGCATCTTTGACAACACCGCCAGCGGGGTTGCGACGGGGAATGCCTTGAACCTACTGGGTTTCCCGACCTCGTAATGACCGATACCTCTCACCGGTACAAATCTGGCTAAGGACAAATATTCACTGTTTTCTCCACATCGATGATTCCCAACCCTAGGCGGTTAATGGTCGGCGAGGCCCCAGCAACAACTGGGCTGAGGCCGCATTCAATCGCGGCGCGCACATCGCCGGCTGGCCAACTCGGGTGCGCCTCCAATAGTAAGGTGGCCAAACCGCTCACCAGCGGGGCAGCGAAGGATGTCCCTTGCCAGTAAGCGTAACCTGAGGCAGAGGCGTTCTGGCTGACCAGGCTGATTAAGGCATACTCACATCCCGCCTGGTTCGCGGGGCAGGCAGTTCCCGCGTCCAACGAACAACCTCCACGGTTTTGCGCGTCGCCGCCTGGCGCCGCCAGATCACCCAAATTGGTGAAACAAGCGTCTATCCCGGAAGCATTACTGGCAGCCACACCAATCACTTCAGGAAACCTGGCGGGGGCATTTGGATTATTCCTGCTCTGGTTGCCCGCGGCCGCTACGATGACAGCTCCTTGTTGCTGATAAATTGCGAGAGAGACCCCCAGGCTGGTCACTGGAAAATCCTGGGCAACCTGACCGGCCAGATAATCAGGCCCCTTCTGATCGCTTAAGATCTCTTTCAACAACTCGATAGCTATCTGATCAACCAGTTCTGGCCGGCGGTCGACTTCCAATCCCAGGCTCAGGTTTATCACCGTGTTATCAAGGCTACCCCGCCACCGCGCGTATAAGCGCATCGCCCGCAGCAAAGTATAGACATCTCCACGGGCTTCAGCATCTAGAACTTCGACCAGGGTGTACTGCGCGGCCGGGGACACGCCATGAGCCAGGCCGGTGACGAACAAGCCGTGTTCTCCAGGCGAGATGGGTTGCCCAGCCGAGACCGGTCCCGATGGCGCGCCCGAAGTGCCGAACATCAATCCCGGTTGCCAGACGCACAGGTCAAAAGGCTGCACCGCCCAACTGATGGTATGCATCCCCGCCTCTAGCGGGGTGGTATCAAAGATAGCTACAGCCACGTTGGCGCCGGTCAGTGTCTTCGGAGTCCACCGATGCGGAAGGCTGTTATCGAAGAGATGGATGCCGCTAGCGCCAGTTAAAGCCCATTGGCTCAGAAATTCTCCCCTGGCATAACCCTCCGGCGTGCCTGCAACACCCGCGGGGGCGCCATTGATGCCGCTCCCGCCACCAGGACCCAATCCGACCAGATAATTAGGTTCGGCGAAAACAAATCTGTTTTCCTGAAGGGCTAACTGGTTGGCTGCAGACATCACTTCCCAGACAGACTGGCCTGGCAAAAGGGGATATAGGCTTACAGAAATGACATCCCCGTTGGCGGCTGTTAATGGCTCGAAAGGTTCCAGTGGACCATCGGTATCGTTGATGGCATCGATTTCTTGAGCGATGAATTTAATATCCTCTTCTTTTCCAGTCAGGATGATCTGATCCAAAACATAACCACGTTCAAGGTCTAAAGGCTGCTCTACAATCGTCCCGATTGTGTAAGCACGCTCACAGGGGTAACTCGCTTTAGAGAGCCTGGGCAGCGTGTAATCAGGTGCAACCGCAGGTGTCACTGACTGCGCTACAATTGTCTTTGACGGCTCTACAGGTGTCTCTGGCTGCTCTACAGGTGTCACTTTGGCCCCACTAGGCTGGCACGCTGTCACAAAAAGCAGTAAGGCCAGCAAGATATATGCTGGGTACCGGTGAGATCTGGGGGTTGAGACCATTTTCTCCTCCTTTGTAGTCGAATAGTCCTTTGGTAGGTTGTCAAGTATTCGATTCAAACGACAGTTTTGCTTGTCTCACGAGGTGAGAGCACCTATCAATGGATGACCAAGGGGTATATCCTATAAACGTAGGAAGTTGAGAAACTCCGGCGTTCACAAGCGCCCGGCATCTCCAATCAAGGAAAAAGGCGCCCAGAAATATGGGTGGGCGTAGCGTGGATCTTCGCCTTTCAACAAACTGAGCTGGGCGGCGCGTAAAGCCGCTCCCTTAGTTTCTCCCTGAAATAATCCCCGGTAAAAAGCCTGCATGAATTGCGACGTAGAGCGATCTTCCACCAGCCAGTGGCTAAGCAGCAGGGAGGCCGCCCCGGCAGCCAGGAAGGCTCGCATCAGACCCAGCAGCTCGTCGCCGCCGCTGATCAAGCTGCGCCCAGTCTCACAGGCACTAAGTGTGACCAACGAGGCGACCAGTTGCAGGTTGAAAATATCCAGGGTAGTCAACTGGCCATCGGCCAGGTCCAGGCCGCTGAAAAGTGGGTTGTCAGGGTGGAAATCGCCATGGCAGGCAAAATGCAGCAGGCGCGTAGTGGAGGCAAGTTCTTGAATTGCAGCCCGCGTCGCAGCCCCCTCAAGCAGGGTGCGGCCCCCACCCTGCTCAGCGACCATATTGGCTTCCAAAATGGCGTATGGCAATTCACCTTGATGAGAATGGCCCACCGCCACCACATCACCAGCGGCTCGCTCGCCAAAAGTGGTGTAGTGGATAAAACTGGCTCCCGGTAAGTAGCTGACCTGGTGGGATTCGGCCAGAAAAGAACGTCCATCGTAGAAAGCGTGGAATGGTAAATAATGCAGCAATCCGTGAGGAACGATGACCAGGTGGTCATAATGGAGCAGCTCAGCGCCGACTGGCTCCAGCAGGTGATCATATAGCCGTTTCAAAACGGCCTGCGCCTGGGCTGTCAGGACGTGGATGCGCTGGGTAGGCGTAAAAGGGGCAGCGTGCAGGTTAACAAGCAAGCGCTGGTAGAGATCCTTTTGTTGCTCGATTTTCCCAGGTAGACGAATCGCTTTCACTGCGGTGGTTCCCTGTGTCTGGTTCCCGGAAAGCAGGAAAAGGATCAGCCCATCGGTCCCTTCAAAATATTCTAAAAGCAGAGTTCCCACCGGCAATACCGGCAGTTCCAGATCAACAGGGACTTGCCACATCGAAGCCTCCTGCATGTAATCCGCATTACGCACCAACAGCCTGTGCCAGAGCGAGGTGATCTTTCCTTCGATTCTCTGAACATCCTGTTGGAGTTGTAAGTTATTCACTGGATCGAAGCCGGTTTTTTCGTGGCCAACCCGACGGGCAGAACGTAACAGCTGTTCCCGCGCTTGGCGCAACGCCAGCAACTCAGCCACGAGTGGTTCATCTCTTTCGGAATGCGCTCGTAAACTTAAATCAACCCGGTAAGCCAGGATGTCCAACAAAGCGCGGGATTTTGCTCTCTCGGCGTAGCGAAAGGCTTGCTCGACCAAGCCCTTCTCCAGACACATTTCGACCGCCTCCTGATAAGCTGCCTCCTTACCTTCCAGGAAACTAGCCTGGTGTTCAACCATTACGTTGCCTCGCAGACGCTCCAGAGCCAGGATGGCGCTGTGAAATTCATCCAGGGCGTTCCGGACCTCACCCCTGGCGTGGGCTGACTTTCCAAGCAGCAAGTGAGCCTGGTACCCCAGCAGGGGCAGATCATTGGTCTGCGCCACCTCTAAGGCCAAGACGATGTGCTCTAAAGCCTGGTCTTGGTTTCCCAGAGCAGTCGCTGCCCTGGCGGCCAGCAAGTGCGCTTGGGCTTTTTCTACCAGGTTTCCCAGCTGTTCAAAGGCTAAAATTAACGCTTCGGCGGTCGCCTGGCTCTTCTCAAACTCCCTTTGGAGATACCAGAGAACCGCCATATCCAGATCGGCCAAAGCTATCCAGAAGCGGTTCCCCTGCTCCTCAAATAACTTTCTAGCCTCGGACAGGGAGGCGATTGCCTGAGGGTATTGCTTCGTTTTTATGTACACCTGAGCCCGGATGTAAATCGTCTCGGCGGCTTCTAATTTCATCTCCAGCTCAGAAAAAACAACTAATACCTGCCGGCTTTTTTCCAGAACCTCCTGATAGCGCCCCAGTTCCAGCAAACATTCCGTGCTAGAAAGCTCACACATGGCCGCGTTGTGCCTTTGTTGGCCCCCAAGGTAGCCCTCCTGGGCCAACTCAAAATAACGCAAAGCCCGGTTGGGTTGGCCGAGGCGAAAATACGTCAGGCCTAAGTTGTGTTGGGCCATGGCAACGACGTTAGATAAAGCGAAACGATCCGACAAGTCCAATGCCACCTGGCTGGCCTCCAGAGAAGCCTCCAGCTCCCCCATCTCGTAAAGCACATAGGCGCGGTTGAGTTCAGTGTTGGCCAGAAAACGCTGGCCTTCAGCCTCTAACCGGAGATATGCCTGGCGAGCCAGGTTATGTCGCTCCAGGGCCTGGCGGAAATCCCCGGCGCGATTAAACACACTGGCGAGATTGTTGTGCAATGTCGCCAGGGTACGCCATTGGGCATGGCTTTCCAGAACCAGCCCAGCCCACTCGCCGGTCTTGATCGCCTCTTCGTAACGGCCCAGGGACGCCAGCGCCCAGATGCGTGTCACCTCCAAGGTTGCCTGACCAACAAGGTCACCGGATTCCCGATAGATGGCGAGCGCTTCCTCGTAAAGCGGAAGGGAGGCTTTGTATTCACCCAGGCCAATCGCCAGGGTCTGCGCTCGGGCACGTAACCCTAGCGCACGGTGGCGTTGCTCGCCGGAGATTTCCGCCAGTAGCAGAATCAAATCCGCGGTCTGCAGGGCTTTTTGGGTGTCCGACCATTGCAGGGAGATGACCTTCTCCAAAAGTCCCTCCGCCAGTTCTTCCACCTCCACGGGAATGAGTTTTAAATATGCGCGCTGCAAAGCTTGCCCCTGGTTCTTAGCCTCCTCCTGCGCCAAAAGGCTGGTGATTAAACCTTCAACATTCATCGGAAATAAGCGCTTTACTGGAATAAACTGCAGTAAAGCGCTCAAAGTCCTGGTTATAGGTTGAGGTTTGGCAGGTGGATCTCAAGATCTGGACCTCTGATCAGGAGCAAATATTCGCCGGGGGGAAAACCGGGAAGTACAAAATTCCCCAACTCATCCACTTCTCCGCTGGCAACTTGTTTCCCGTTGGAAAGCAATTCCACGCTAAAGCCCTGTGCGGCCAGCCCAGTGACCAACCCCAACAGGGATTTCTGTCCGGCTTTCTCGCTCTCCCTCAAATCGAGAGTGATCTGTACCTCGCCCGCTTCGAAAACGAGAGCCTCCTTATCTCCTCCGCGTACAGCCAGGGCGGGAGCCAGACTGGGTGGTCGGGTTGCTTCGTCCAGATGGGAAATGAGCCGGCCGACCAGAACCCTGACATGCTCGAGAGGGCCGCCAGCAGGTTCCGGCTGCTCTACAGCAAGAAATTGGCTTATTTGGTCTAGCTCCCTGGCGCAGTGAAGGCACTCCCGTACATGCTGTTGCACGACGCGGCTACGAGAACGGTCCAGTAGCCCCATATGATATTCACCCAGCTCGATGCTGTCAGGGCAATCCACCCGGTACAACCGCGCAGCCAGCTTGTTTTGCAGATTGGCTAACTCTCTGGCTCTGCGGAGGTCAGCGGAGGAGCCTTCGATCTGCCTGGCGATTTCTGACTCTACCTCCCCATCCAGATAAGCCAGCAGCTTTTCATCGTTAAACTTCGGCTGTGGGTCGTTTGCGTTCATGTTGGCCTCAGCTCCTATTCCAAAAGAATAAACGCACGATCAAGGATTTTCTCCTGCATATTCACGTAAATACTCAATTAGTTCCTGGTTGCGCCGTAACCTGGTCAACAGGTTTTCTTTTACCCGGTAGAGGTGGTTGATATCTATAAACACGCCCGGAAATTGGGCTTGTATCTCTCTGGGTTTTAGCCCTAAGACGAAACAGCCATACATCACACAATGTTCTTCCTTGTTATTGAGCGTGGCATTAATCTGCTGCAATAAAGCCTCGGACTGCATCTGGTCGAAGGTGTGATTTTCCAGATTGAAATCGGCCAGTTGGGCCTGGCTGGGCAGAGGTTCAACCAAGTCTGCCAGCTGCAGTCGCGCCCTGGCGCGCTGGTGATCAATAACTACGCTGACGGCGCACATCTTTAAATAACGCAGCAGAGAGGCTAAGTTCGGGAAGCGGGCGAATTTCTCAGCCGAAATGGAAGACCACATTTTCTCGTAAGCGCGGTTGACAAAATACTGGACCTCCTCACCTATTTCAGGAAAGGAGGGATTGTTCTTTATCCAGCCAGACACCAGGGATTGGTAGACAACGTAGAGATACTCCCAGGCAACGGCGTTTCGAGCGACAAACGCACGCCGGAAAAGCTCGAAGCAGTAGCCTGGTTCGTGAAGCTTCCCCTGAAAGTAACGGACACTTTCGAGATGGCAGCGCTTAGACAAATCATCCAGATCGAGCTGAGATGCATCCATTCCAGTAATATTAATAAAGATAAGGAGGGAATTGCTTTTCCGATGTAGAAGCGATGTTACAAGCACCCCCTCTGCTCGGCCAACGTGATTAATTATAACTTTAATCTGCTTTAAATGGGCCAAGCACAGGAAAGGTTTTAAGGGGTTTGCTGAGTTTGACCATCAAATCTGATGTTCGAGCGTAGATCTGATTGTCAATCAAACCTACTTTTTTAAATGACGCTAAATAACATTCACCACAGAATACCGGAAAAAAATATTAATGTACGTTTATTAGGGTAGATACGAGCGAACGAGAAACTGCCATAAGCCTTTCAACCTAGAGAGGTAAGAATTAAGGAAGGAGCATGCCATGGACACCCTGATGAGTCAACTTATAAAAGAGACACTCGCTGACCAGCACTATCAGAGCTTGCTAGAGGAAGCCGAAAGAGAGAGGCTGATCCGAAGAGCCCGTGAAACCCGGTCATTCGTCCCAATCCAATATCCGAGAAAGGAGGTAAAGACCATGTTGAAGCGCAAGCTGGCCTATCTATTCGCCACTGTCATCATTGTTGCACTCTATATCGCCCAGGCTGCTCAGGCAGCAGCCGGTGGTGGTGGCGGAGGCGGCCTACACCTGGTGATGTAAACTATATGCCTGCAGCCGGACCTCCCTATACTCCACGCCTGGGATCAAATCCTGGCGTGGAGTTCGTTTCCCACCGTTCTCGTTTGCGCTGGCTTCCCAATAAAACCAGCGATGCGAAGCGATACCATTCAGAGCGGATAATTACCCACTTTCATTTAACATCTACAAGCCTAAGCCGGAAACCTTGCCGCAATACAACCCCTCTGGTATAATGCCTCTCGCTTTCGGGAACGAAGGTATTATAACGCGCCGACGTAGCTCAATCGGCAGAGCAACCGCCTTGTAAGTGGTAGGTTATGGGTTCGATTCCCATCGTCGGCTTCCGTTGACGGTTGGCGATCAAGGCCCTTTTTTCCGGCTTTGATCTCGAGCCAGCAACGGCTGAGAAATTGTTTGGTTTAAAATGGGCGGTTACCCAAGTGGCCAACGGGGACTGACTGTAAATCAGTTGGCAGATGCCTTCGGAGGTTCGAATCCTTCACCGCCCACCAAAACTTACGGCTGACCGGAAAAACGCAGGTCAGATTGTAGGCATTATGAGCCAGCCCTCATAGCTCAGACGGTAGAGCACGTTCTTGGTAAGAACGGGGTCATGGGTTCAAATCCCATTGAGGGCTCTCGTCGCTATATTTTGTGACTCAATTATTCTTATTTTTTAAGGAGAAAGGATCTTATGGCCAAGCGAAAATTTGAGCGGACCAAACCGCACATGAACGTGGGGACCATGGGGCATATCGACCATGGCAAGACCACGCTCACGGCTGCGATCACCAAATACTGCCAGATGCTGGGGCAAGGGGAATACCGGCCGTTCGACTCGATCGACAATGCGCCGGAGGAGAAAGAGCGAGGCATCACCATCAACATAGCGCACGTGGAATACGAGACGGCCAAGCGGCACTATGCGCATGTGGACATGCCCGGGCATCGGGACTACATCAAGAACATGATCACCGGGGCGGCGCAGGTAGATGGGGCCATCCTGGTGGTGGCGGCGCCAGACGGGCCGATGCCGCAGACCCGCGAGCACGTGCTGTTGGCCCGCCAGGTAGAAGTGCCGGCGATCGTGGTGTACCTGAACAAGGTAGACATGATGGACGACCCGGAACTGCTGGAGTTGGTGGAGTTAGAGTTGCGGGAGTTGCTCAACGAATATGGATTTCCTGGGGATGAGACGCCGATCGTGAAAGGCAGTGCCCTGCAGGCGCTGGAGAGCAGCAGCACGGATCCCGACGATCCGGATTACGCCAGCGTCAAGGAGTTGCTGCGGGTGGTGGACGAGTACATACCGGAGCCGGTGAGAGAGACGGACAAGCCCTTCATGATGCCGATCGAAGACGTGTTTTCGATCAAGGGGCGCGGCACGGTGGTGACCGGGCGCATCGAGCGAGGCATGATCAAGGTGGGCGAAACGGTGGATATCGTCGGCCTGCAGGAGAAGAGCATGAGTTCGGTGGTGACCGGAGTGGAGATGTTCCACAAGACCCTGGACCAGGGGCAGGCCGGGGACAACGTGGGCCTGCTGCTGCGGGGCATAGACCGGGATGAAGTGGAGCGCGGCATGGTGGTAGCCAAGCCGGGCAGCATCACACCCCACACCCACTTTATGAGCGAAGTGTACGTGCTGAGGAAAGAAGAGGGCGGCCGGCATAAGGCCTTCTTCAGCGGGTACCGGCCGCAGTTCTACATCCGCACGATGGATGTTACCGGAAACATTCAACTGCCGGAAGGGGTCGAGATGGTGATGCCCGGAGACAACGTCAATCTGGAAGTGCAGTTGATCGTGCCGGTAGCCCTGGAGCAGGGTTCCAAGTTCGCCATCCGGGAAGGCGGCCTGACGGTGGGCGCGGGCGTGATCACTAAGATTTTGGAATA
>DAOUET010000070.1:0-18872 GCA_034430155.1 Anaerolineales bacterium | reverse complement strand
AAACCAGCTGCTTCATCGTCACCAGTGATCACGTTGGAAAGTCCTGCCAGCGAAGTGCCCTCCTTGAAGTTGTGCTCGCCGCTGGTTATGCACCCACTGGCTGAATTATCGGAAATCATCGGAAGTCCTTACGATCCGCCTGCTCCCGGCCGGGAAGAACGTCACCACGGGATTGATTTCGCTTATTACCATTTCGGTGACCGGGATTCCATGCTGGGAGAGGGAGTGCAAGCCGTATTGGCGGGAGTTGTAGCCAGCGCCCTTGAGGATCTCTATCCCTATGGCAATATGATCATGATTGAAACGCCCGCAGATAGACTACCCCCGGAGCTGGTTGAGCAGCTTAGTGCGGAATCAGGCGAGTCGCTCTACATCCTGTATGCTCATATGAATACGTCACCCCTGTTGAAGTTAGGGGACCGAGTGCAGGCCTGCCAGCCTGTGGGTGAAGTGGGCATGAGCGGCAACACGGATATCCCCCATCTACATTTAGAGACGCGTCTTGGTCCAGCCGGGACCGTATTTGAAAGCATGCGCTTCTACGACACGCGTGCCACCCAGGAGGAAATGGATAACTACGTTTTGTGGCGCACCAGCGGCGTTTTCCGCCATTTTGACCCGATGGTATTGTTCTCGTATTACCTGGTTGAGGCCCCCTGAGACGAGCTTTACTCTGGAGGATTTCAACCAGGTCTCAGCGCGGTCTGGGGCTATAAAAGCCGTGCTCGAGCCAGGCTCGCAAGGTGGCGCGGTAGAGCGCCCGTTCGAAGTATTCGCTGTGGGGGGAAAGACCTTCGTAGCCTTTTTGCAGCAGGATTTTCATTAAAGGATTTAACTGTTCGGCGTAATGGCGCATGCCGGCTTCGGGGTGGATGCCAGGCCAGGAATAACACGAGATCACGGTACGCCGGTGCTGCGAAGGGATCGAAGCAGGAACTGTTTTATCCCAACCTGGATCGTCAGGCCGGAAGATATACTGATCCAGGTCTCCCTGGGGAATGCCCTCGACACCGCGGACCACAGGCGGGTCAGCGTCCAGCGTGTAAGGATCCACGGCCAGGTCGGTGATCAGGGCGTGCTCGGGGAGCCAGGCGATCCAATCGTTAGGCACTACTGGTCGGGAAGGGTCACGCCGTTGGGTTGCGTCCACCAAGATGTCTGCCTGACTGAACAATTGCCTCATCATCTCGGGCTGGGAGGTGAGGTTACGGCCCACAGAGATAGCGAGCGAACCGGGCCCACCTGCGCGCAGGTGGTCGTTGTTGCGTTCGATATTGCCCAACTTGGTGGCTGCTTCCACCGCGTGTTTGCCAACCATACCGGTTCCCAGGATGAGTGAATGGATCGGTTGGTTGTCTGGCCGTCTCAACCCAGGCCAGGTTCTCTCGAGTACGTCGAAGGCCGCTTCCAGTCCGTTCCAGGCGACTGCTTTCATGTTTTCGACCAGGCGAAGGTCCCTGTCATCCACCACGCTATCCATCGAGATGGCTTTGATCCGCAATTTCTTCAAAGAAGCCACGCGTTTTGGGCGGGTAGGATAATGCAGCATGGATAGGAGAACGCTCCCTGGTTTTACCATCGGTAATTCTTCCAAGGTTGGCGAGCGCAGCACAATAACAACATCTTGTTGGAAAGCTTGCTGGCGAGAGGCCATGCGCACCGCTTCTTCTCCACGACGGTAGTCATCGAAGGTCAAACCAGATCGCGAACCGTAGCCTTCTTCTATGAAGATCTCGACGTCCAGGTTTAATAGATATTGGATGAATTCCGGCAGGAAGACACGCCTTTCGCCAGATTCTTTCATCATGCGGGGGAAGCCAATGGTTTTCGGTACCCTCATAGGTCTTAGCCTTCATTTACCACCGAGAGAGCAACCCCCGAGAGATGGCACGTTCGAAATAACGACCCTTGGGGTTGATATTTTCCACACCGCCTTTTTCGATCAATACCCGCATTAGGGGCTGGATTTGCCGACCGTACACCTCCATGCATTCCCTGGGATAGATACCTGGCCAGGAATAACAGGAGGCTGCATGGCGGCGATGTTCTGACTTAACACAGGCGGGCAACAGATCATAATCTGGGTCATGTGGCGTGAATATATACTTGTCCAAATTTCCCTGGGGAATGCCTTCGATCCCCTTGATGTAAGGCGGGTCTTTTTCACAGTCGTACGGGTCGACCGACAGGTCGAGCAGGACTGCGTGTTCTGGCAGGTAGCTGATCCATTCGTTTGGAATGACCGGTTTACGGGGATCAAGTCTCTGGGTGGCGTCCACCAGCAAGTCGGTTTGGGCAAGCACCCTGGTCATGATGCGTTGGTGGGCGGTGGCATCGTAATCCAGGACAGTCAGCTGGACCCCAGGGATACTATTGGAAGCCATATGATCGCGCAGGGACTGGTCTCCATAGCGGATGGCTGCCTGGACCACATGAGATCCCACCGCGCCGGCGCCCAACAACGTGACGTGGATCGGTTCCCTCTCGGAGCTGCCGAATCCAGGTGGCGGGTAGGTAGATCGCAGCACCTTGAAGGCAGCTTCGATGCCATTCCAGCCGACCGCGCGCAGGTTTTCCACCAGGCGCCGGGTGGAATCATCCTTGACTAAGTCCAGGGAAATCGCCTCTAACCCCAGTGAACGAAGGAGGTCCACACGCTGGGGCCGGGTGGGGTAATGCAGCATGGCAATCAGGCAGGACCCCGGGCGCATTAACCGCAGATCTTCGTCTGCAGGGCAGCGCAGGATGAGGACATAGTCCTGCTGGTAAACCTCTGCGCGGGAGGCGAATTGGATAGCCGGTGCCGGTTTTAGATAATCTTCTTCGATCAGGCCCATCCCGGAGCCATAACCGTACTCGAGCGTGAGGTGGGCGCCGAGCTTCGCCAGGTGGGCAACGAATCTTGGCAAGAAAGCCCGCCGCTCTCCAGGCTCGAAATGCATACTCGCCAGGCCTATCTTGAATGGTGGGGTCATCGGATTAAAGTTGGGAGGATGAGTTGATTTTTTTATAGACATTTATCATGAGAGTGAACTTAAGAGAGTCTAACACGATTCGAATTGCTTGCCTGGCAGGTTTGACCAATGATAGTAAGAAGACGCGCTTGACTTTTGTTTCTGAATTTGGTATGCTATCTCTACCGACCGGTCGGTAGGGAGATCTCGATTATGACCCGCGATGATATTTTAGACGCGGCTGCCCAAATCATCAGCCAAAAGGGGTTTCACGCTGCCTCCATGCAGGATATTGCCCAGGCTGTCCACCTGCAGAAAGCCAGTCTTTACCACCACGTTGCCAGCAAGCAAGAAATACTCGTCGATTTATTGGATAGGGCTTTAGACCTGCTGATTGAACGCATTTCCGCAGTGTTGGAGCAACCGGTTTCACCCGATGAAAAGCTTCGGCAAGCCATGCGTACATATTTAGAAACCATGGCTGAATACGCCGACTTGTCGGCCGTCTTGTTATTGGAGCACCGCTCTTTAGAACCCGAACTGCACAGCCGCCATGTCCCTCGCAGAGACCGTTTTGAACGTCTCTGGCGGGATTTGATTCAGGAGGGGAAAGATGCGGGTGTATTTACCTGTCCTTCACCTTCTCTCACTGCGCGCGCGGTACTGGGGGTGATGAATTGGACCATTACTTGGTACCGGCCGGACGGGTCGCTTTCCGCGGAAGAGATCGCCTCACAATTTGCCGACTTATTTTTATCCGGATTATTGGTTAGACCGCAGGGATGAGTTTTGCGAGCAGCATGTTTCTAGTCAGGTAACGTAATGCCAAGATAATAGTCGCTGAGCGCGAAGAGTTCAGCCAGGCAAAATCGAGCAGGACCGGATGGTTTGCTCAAAGGTAAAAGTAGCCAAAGGACGACGAATGGAAGTAGAACAGGCAACAAACCAGGTCAAAGGTTTTACCACTTCTCAAGGGGCTGCGATTTTCCAGATCCCGCTAGAAGCGTTTCCCGGTTTTTGGGCAAATGCCTATCTCGTCTTGCTAGAGGATCGTCACCTGGGGGAAATGCGAGTTTTAATCGATACTGGCTCCGGCTTCGGGGACGCGAACGAACATCTGGAAACAGGTCTCAAGCAGGCCTCTAAAATGGCAGGTCAATCGATCAATCTGGCAAACCTAACCCACATCTTCATCACTCACGGTCACATAGACCATTTCGGCGGGTTATCCTATGTGCGGCCTCGTACCCAGGCGCTCTTGGGTGTGCATGAGTTAGATCGCCGCATCTTGACCAATTACGAGGAGCGCCTGACCATCGTGTCTCGCCATCTTGAGCAATTCTTAATAGAAGCAGGAGTGTCTGTACAACGTGTGGGGAGCTTGCTGGATCTTTACAAAATCACTAAGGAATTGTTCCGTTCGGTGGCGGTTGATCTCACCTATGAGGCCGCCGGCATGCGTATAGGTCCATTCGAGCTCTTACACGTTCCCGGACACTGCGCCGGGCATGTGGTAATCCGCTTGCACGACGTACTTTTCAGTGGAGATCATGTTTTAGACGATATCAGCCCTCACCAGGCGCCTGAGAAACTCACCCTCTCTACGGGTCTTGAACACTACCTGCATTCCCTGGAAATCTTGCGACCCTGGACCAACCAGGTTCGTTTAACCCTGGGAGGTCATAAAAATCCAATCACCGATTTATCCGCTCGTCTGACGGGCATCCGGGCGTTGCACTTTGCTCGCTTGAATCGCGTGCTGGAATTCTTAGACCAACCACATTCTATCAAGGAGGTCTCTCGAGAATTGTTCGGAGAGGTTCACGGCTACAATGTGCTTTTAGCCCTGGAAGAAGCCGGAGCTCATGTCGAATACCTATACCAACGAGGCATGTTAGGCATTGAAAACCTTGTTGAATTAGAGCAAAATGACAGCATAGTACCCATTTATTACCGCCGTTTGGTTGGCGATGGCTATCTGAAAATTAATCAGGAGACTGGCACAGGATTTGTTAACCCAAAATAAGGATGATGATCTGACCATAGGAAGGAGAATTAAACCATGTATTCATTTGAACCTTCAGATGAACAAAAAATGCTCATTGATGCCATCAATCGCTACGCCTCCATTGACCTACGGCCAGCCGCGCGTGATGCAGATGAAGAAAGCCAGCTGCCAAAGGATCTGATTGAAAAAGGTTGGGAATTAGGTCTGCTTCAGGCCTCTATCCCGGAAGATTTTGGCGGGTTCGGAGAATACTCTGCCCTGACGGGAGTCCTGGCAGGGGAGGAAATGGCTTGGGGCGATTTGGCAGGTGCCATGGCAGTTCTATCTCCAGGGCTCTTCGCCCTACCGATATTGGTTGCAGGCAGTGATGAACAGAAAGAGAAATACCTGCCGCCAGTGATTGAGGCGGAATGGAAACCGTATTCAGCGGCTCTCCTGGAATCACGCTTCGATTTTGACCCCAACGACCTGGAAGCTACCGCGACCGAGCAAGGTGATGATTACGTACTCAATGGAGAGAAAATATACGTGCCCTTTGCTCCCAACGCCGAAGCCATGATCCTTTATGCGCAGCTGCATGGGAAAACCCAAGGTTTCATTCTTGCAGGGTCGACAAAGGGATTGAAGATCGGGGATCGGCAAAAGTTGATGGGCATCAATGCCCTGCCGGTTTTCAAGGTTTCCCTGGATCAGGTGCGCGTTCCCAAGAGCGATCGCCTGGGTGGTCCTGAAGGTCATGATTTCTCGCCTATCATGGATATCTCACGCGTAGCTAATGCCTGCCTCGCCGTGGGGCTTGGGCGCGCCGCCTTTGAATATTCGCGCGATTACGCAAAGGAGCGCGACGCCTTTGGGGTCAAGATCGCTCAAAAACAGGCTATCGCTTTCATGCTGGCTGAAATGGCTACTGAGATCGATGCTATTCGGTTGTTGACCTGGGAAGCGGCCTGGATGATTGACCAACATAAAGATGAGGCCAGCAAGTACGCTTACCTTGCTCAAACCGGAGCAGCTGACATGGCGATGATGGTTACTGATCGGGCGGTACAAATTCTGGGAGGCCATGGTTACATTCGCGAGCATCCGGTAGAAATGTGGATGCGCAACGGGCGTGGTATGGCTACCTTCACCGGTTTGGCCATGATCTAAAGCCCTCAGGCAAGATTGATATGTGGAGATTTGGGAGAGATTACTATGATCGACTTTGAAATGCCGAAACCGATTGCAAAACAACGTTTTCTGCTCCAAACTGTTGCTGAGGAGATGATGCGATCCCACTCGCGCTACTTTGACGAACACGAACATGAAGTCCCCTGGGATTACATCAACTTTATGCACAGTGTGATGGGCGCTACTGGAGCGGGCTCATTAGCTCCCAGCGAAGAGAAAAAGGATAGGGACGAAGCTAAAAAAGAACGCCCACCTATCGGCTACCAATCGTTAGCATTCTTGCTCGAGATGCTTTCCTGGGGAGATGTGGGTATGTATCTATGCACCCCCGGTGGAGGTTTGGGAGCTGCGGCGGTGGAGGCCACCGGCACATCTGAGCAGAAGAAGAAGTTCCTGGCGCGGTTTAACGCTGAAAAGCCTACTTTTGGAGCCATGGCGATGACTGAGGCGGGGGCTGGTTCGGATACTTCTGCGATCCGTACTACCGCAGTCCTGGACAAAGAGACCAACGAATGGATATTAAACGGCGAGAAGATTTTCGTCACTGCCGGTCATAAATCCCTGGATCTGAGTGAAGGTCTGGTGGTGGTGTGGGCGACGATCGACCCCAAAGCTGGACGGGCCGGAATGCGTCCCTTTGTGGTGGAAGCTGGCACTCCCGGCGTACAGGTGACCAAGCTGGAACATAAAATGGGTATTCGGGTTAGCGATACAGCCTCCATTGTGTTGCAAGATGCCCGGATACCATTTGAAAATATCTTGGGCAGCCCAGAAGTAAAGGAAGCGAAAAACACCAAAGGATTCAAGGGGGCCATGGCGACCTTTGACGCCACCCGGCCGCTGGTGGCAGCGACAGGGATTGGAGTCGCTCGTGCAACCCTTGAATTACTCAAAGAGTTGTTGAGTCAACAAGGTGTAAAGATACGTTATGGACTTCCCCGCCAAAAGCTGAGCGGCGTTGAACGAGAAGTAATTGACATGGATATCATGCTGGAATCAGCCTGGCTTATGATCATCAAAGCGGTGTGGATGGCTGATAACCGCAAACCAAACCCATTGGAAGCCTCTATGGCTAAAGTGCGCGCTGGTGATGTGGTTACAAAAATCACCCAGAAAGCCGTGGAAATTATGGGACCATTGGGATATAGCCGGGATTATTTACTTGAAAAATGGTTCCGAGACGCTAAAATCACTGATATTTATGAGGGCACCGGTCAGATCAACCGGTTGGTGGTAGCTCGTAATATCCTTGACTACCGTGGCAGTCAATTGCGGTAAGAATTGATATCTAGAAGAATCGAAAACGGCTGCAACCCCTCAATTCCCATTCCCGGGGCTGTAAAGCCAAAGGGAACCCTGCATTTGATAGGGAAGGATGGTTGAATGCGCTCATGTAATTCAGGAATGGTCCTTGGATTTATGCCAGCGCCTGAACGACCTGGGTAAAACGGTTGAATGTTTTACATACCCGGGTCAGCCTCATACCTTTTCTGGCGTTAGTGAGCAGCTCTTGATTCAAAGGATGATCGAGTTTTTCGACCGATATCTAAAGACACAGTAGTTTTCGATTTTTATCATGGAGAAATTGACAGGAGGCGAGATGAAATACAAAGTTCATAACGCAGTTGTGATTGGAGCTGGCACGATGGGAGCTGCTATTGCTGCACATCTGGCGAACGCCGGGGTGCCAGTTACTCTTTTGGATATCCTCCCGAAGGAACTAACCCCAGAGGAGCAGAAAAAAGGTCTCACCCTGGAAGATCCACAGGTGCGCAATCGAATTGTACGGGAAGGTTTAGAACGAGCTAAGAAATCCCGCCCTGCCAGCTTCTTCACGGGGGATCATGCTGCGCTGGTTTCAATTGGCAACCTGGAGGACGATTTTGAGGTGATTAGCAAGGCGGATTGGGTCATCGAGGTTATTATCGAAAATCTGGAGATCAAGCGCTCCTTGATGAAACGTATCGAGGCAGCCCGGGGTGAGCACACCATCGTAACGACGAATACCTCCGGAATCCCGGTAGCATCGATTGCGGCCGGACTTTCAGAGGCTTTCAAGCAGCATTTCCTGGGAACTCACTTTTTTAACCCACCGCGTTATCTCAAGCTGGTGGAGGTCATCCCAACCGGGGATACACTTCCTGAGGTGCTGGATTTTATCAATCACTTCCTTGAATATCGCCTGGGTAAAGGGGTGGTCATCGCAAAAGATACCCCGAACTTTATAGGCAACCGCCTGTTTTCGGGTTGGGCTGCCTTTGAAATGGATTACATCCTGGAGCACGGCTACACCGTCGAGGAAGTAGATGCCATCACAGGACCACCCATAGGTCACCCAAAGTCTGCCACCTTCCGGTTGATTGATCTGGTGGGAATTGATGTGTGGGAGCATGTTGGCCGCAATCTGGCTCCGGCTATATCTCACGATGAACACGCTTTGCGATATATCCAATCGGAGCGAGTAAACAAGCTTATACACTCCATGGTGGAACACGGTTGGTTTGGCACCAAGACCAGGATAGGCTTCTACAAAGAAGTACGCCAGGACGGTAAAAAAGAATTCTGGCCCCTTAACCTGAAATCCCTCGAACATGAACCCCCCACGAAGCCGCGTTTCGATTCGATTGGGAAGGTCAAGGACGTAGAGGATTTGGGTGAACGCCTTAAGATGTTGTTGGGTGCTGACGATCGGGCCGGAAAATTAGTCGAAGCGCTTACTTATCAGGGATTGGCGTATGCCTCGGAACGTATCCCTGAAATCGCAGATACTCCCAAGCCGATTGATGACGCCATACGTTGGGGATTCGGGCATGAAGCTGGCCCATTTGAGACTTGGGACATGCTGGGTGTAGCTGATACGATCACTCCGATGAAAGCGGCGGGATTTCCGCCGGCCCAGTGGGTGGAGGAAATGGTCTCCGCCGGATGCACCCATTTCTACCAGTACGAGGGCGACAAAAAGGTAGCAGTGTACAACCCCATCCAGCGCCAGTACGAACCGATCGAACGTTCGGCTTTGGCAATCTCATTAGGCGAGCAAGTGCTGGTACATAAGAACCCCAGCGCCACACTGTGGGACATGGACGATGGCGTATTGTGCGTGGAATTCCACACCAAGATGAACGCCCAGGACGAGGACATGTGGGAGGCAATCAACCTGGCTCTCGACCGGGCGGAAAGCGAGTTTGAAGGCGTGGTGATCGGCAACGAGGCGGATAACTTCAGTGCTGGTGCTAATCTATTCATGGTGGTGATGGGCGCACAAGGCGGTATGTGGGAGCAGCTCGAGGCTGGCTTGAAAAAGTTTCAAGAGATGAACATGCGTATGCGCTACTTCCCCAAGCCGGTGGTGGTGGCTCCTGCCGGGTTGTCACTGGGCGGCGGCGCAGAGGTGAGCATGCATGCCAGCCGGGTGGTGGCGTCTGCTGAATTGTATACCGGCCTAGTGGAAGTGGGCGCCGGGGTGATCCCCGCTGGGGGCGGAACGAAAGAAATGGTGCGCCGGCTGCTCAACCCCCCGATGCGCACGCAGAACGCCATCGCCCTGCCCTACTTGCAGCGCATTTTTGAACAGGTCGGCATGGCGAAGGTGGCTACCAGCGCGGAAGAGGCTCGCCAATTCGGAATTTTAAATGATTGCGATCGGGTTGTGATGAATCGCGACCATTTGCTGGCGGAAGCCAAGAAAGAGGTGCTCAACATGATGGGCAACGGCTACCACCCACCCATGCCAGAGAAGGTCTACGCTGCGGGCCGGGACGGCCTGGCAGCTTTGAAAGTAGGCATCTACATGTTCAAGGAAGGAAAGTACATCACAGAATACGAGGCCCACATCGGCAACAAGCTTGCTTATGTGATGACAGGCGGCGAGATCAGCAACCCTACCTGGTTGGAGGAACAATACTTCCTGGACCTGGAGAGGGAGGCCTTCCTTTCTTTGTGCGGCGAAGAAAAGACGCAGCAGAGGATGTGGAACTTGCTGCAAACCGGTAAACCTTTAAGGAATTAAGATAGGACACGGATTTGACCGATAAGCACGGATGAAAGATTAAATTTTAAAGAGTGAAGACAGGAAGATGAACGCTGGTAAGGGACCTAAGGTATTTGTTGGAAAACACAGCGACCTGACAGAGAAGATCATTAGTGCATATTACACGGTTTTTAACACGTTAGGTTACGGATTCTCAGAAGACGTTTATGAGAATGCCCTGGCGATAGAGTTGACAAACATTGGATTGAAGGTTGAGCAACAGAAAGCGATCCAGGTCTATTATGGTGAACAGATAGTCGGGCAATATTTTGCAGACCTTCTGGTTAACGATCTTGTCATCCTGGAATTAAAAGCTGTGAAACATCTTCTTGAGGAACATGATGCCCATCTCTTGAATTATCTAAAGGCGACTCCACATGAAGTGGGGCTGTTACTTAACTTCGAACCAAAACCTGAATACCGACGTAAAGTATACGATAATAGTCGCAAGGGTTCCCTATCCTGGACGCAGAAAGGATAAAAGGGGCAAAGATATCATAAAAATCATCCGGCAGAAATATATCCGTGAAATCCGTGTTCTTCCGTGTCCAAAAATTAAGGAGACCTTATTATGATGACAATGGATAAATCTAGAGAAGCCGTGCTGGTTGCTACCACCCGCACTGCTATGGGTAAGGCCAAACGGGGG
The DNA here is from genome assembly GCA_034430155.1 of Anaerolineales bacterium. Classification (GTDB taxonomy): domain Bacteria; phylum Chloroflexota; class Anaerolineae; order Anaerolineales; family UBA4823; genus DAOUET01. The sequence goes on along the minus strand of DAOUET010000070.1, from coordinate 8,061 downwards.
AGTTTAGCGACCACCCGCCCGGATGAGATGGCTGCAGCGGTGATACGCGATTTACTACGACGGGTAGAAGTGCTCAAACCCGCCGAGGTCGATGATGTGATTTTAGGTTGTGCTTTCCCAGAGGGCGAGCAAGGCTTGAACATGGGCCGGATGGTGGCGCTGCGCGCTGGCCTTCCAGATTCAGTCCCGGCTGAAACCCTCAACCGTTTTTGTTCTTCGGGATTGCAGACCATCGCCCATGCAGCCCATACGATTATGGCTGGTCAGGCTGAAGTGATCATCGCCGGTGGAGTCGAGTCGATGAGCATGGTCCCCATGACCGGATTTAAGTTTGCACCGAACCCATTCTTCGCCCAAGAAGCGCCTGAAGCCTACACCAGTATGGGTTTGACAGCAGAAAACGTAGCTGAAAAATATGGGATCCTTCGAGAAGAACAGGATGAATTTGCTCTACGCAGCAATATGCGGGCGGCCGAAGCGGTAGGGTCAGGTCGTTTTGATCCCGAAATTGTGCCGTTAGAGGTAGAAATTGTCGAACCCGGTAACAATGGACATCCCGAAAGGCGGTCCTTTATTTTCAAACGGGACGAGGGACCACGCCCGGATACCAGCCTGGAAGCCTTAGCCAAATTAAGGGCGGTATTTAAGGAGGGGGGCACGGTCACCGCGGGAAATTCCTCTCAAATGTCTGATGGCGCAGCCGGTGCACTGGTGATGTCGCAGGCCAAAGCGGAATCCCTTGGCTTAAAGCCATTGGTGCGGTTTATTGCGTTTGCAGTAGGCGGTGTACCGCCAGATCTGATGGGCATTGGCCCGATGGTAGCGGTGCCTAAGGTGCTCAAGCTGGCTGGCCTTTCCCTCGATGATATTGACCTGATTGAGCTCAATGAAGCTTTTGCGGCCCAGAGTCTGGCGGTAATCCGGGAATTGGGCCTTGACCTTGAAAAAACCAATGTCAACGGGGGGGCGATTGCCCTTGGTCACCCGTTGGGCTGCACAGGAGCAAAGCTAACTACCCAGCTGGTTCATGAAATGAAACGCCGCGATGTGCAATTTGGCATGGTGACCATGTGTATTGGGGGTGGCATGGGCGCGGCAGGTATCTTCGAAAACCTGTCATGAAGCGTAATTCGATGGATAGAGACACGTACTCAAAAGGAGAAATATTCTTATGCCAGAAATTACCGTTCAAGAATTGATGGATCGCATGCCAGGGGCTTTCTTGCCTGATAAAGCTGAAGGCGTTGATGCTGTGATTCAATACCACCTCTCGGGAGCTGAAGGCGGCGATTGGGTGGTGACCATTCGTGACCAGAAGTGTACCGTGGAAAAAGGTACGACTGAAAACCCCACGATGACACTCAGCGCGGATGCCCAGGATTATAAAGACGTGATTCTGGGGAAATTAGATGCGATGGCTGCTTTTATGCAACAAAAGTTGCAGCTCAAGGGAAATTTAAACCTGGCCTTGGGTTTGACGAAATATTTCAAGATGCGCTAGAAGGACAGAGAATATCTCAGCCGTTTGGGAATATTGGGGCAGGTTATTCCCCAGACCTGCCCCAATGATCGTCATTTTCTGATTTCTCTTTACCTCATTCCTCGAAAGGCATCTTGACGATTTTCCCGGAAATTTCGTCATGCATGCATTTAATGGCGGCCTTCACTTTTGGGATTAGTTCACATTCGGAGACGATCAGTTTAGCCATTTGGTGGCGTAGTTTGAATTCCACGCCTCCGCCATCAAGCGAGCGATCACTGACCGTTAGGCGGATAGGGATGCCAATTAAATCGGCATCGTTGAATTTTACCCCCGGGCTTTCATGTCGGTTGTCGTATAGAACTTCAACTTGGTTCAATTTCAGATCCTGGTAGAGGCGTTCGGCAACTTGGTGAGATTGATCATCGCCTTTCCCTGCTAATTTAACCAAATGTACATGATAAGGGGCTACCGAGATTGGCCAAATTAATCCGTGTTGGTCATGGTGGGCTTCAGCTATACAGGCAAGCAACCGGCCGCTGCCAATGCCATATGAGCCCATGATAACAGGCTTGGATTTGCCATCTCTGTCAAGGAAATAGCATCCCATCGCATCGCTGTAGCGTGTTCCTAATTTAAATATATTCCCCACTTCCACGCCGCGAACTTCCTGCAACGGTCGACCGCATTCCGGGCAGTCAAAACCCTCTTCGGCTGCGGCAATATCGGTCACAATATCGGCTTCGTAATCACGTCCGAGGTTGGTGTTCATCAGGTGAAAACCCTCCTGGTTAGCGCCTGCCACCAGGTTGGGAGACCTGGGTATGATGTCATCAACAACCACCAGGGTGCCCTTCAGATTTCTTGGAGAGGCATAACCAGGGACTGCACCAACAGCCCTGATCTGTTCTTCGGTTGCAGGCCTGAGTTCTTTGGCTTTCACTGCATTTGCCAGCTTAGCATCATTGACGTCCATATCGCCTCTAACTACTGCGAATACGAACCGTTCCACAGTGTCCTCACCTTCAGGAATATCTGCGGTCATAAAGACCGCCTTAGCGGTTTTCGACTTCGGCACCCCCAGGAATTTTGCCAACTCCTCAATTGTCTTGGCGTCAGGTGTGGCGACCTTCTCGAGAGGTTTTAAGGTTTCTTCCGGTAAAGGGTGTTTTCTAAATCGCGCCACTTGCCGGTTTGCAGCATACCCACAATGATCACACAGCAGCAACGTGTCCTCTCCAATGGGGGTTTGATACATAAACTCGTGAGCCATTTTTCCCCCCATCATGCCTACATCCGATTTCACTACGATTACCGGCAAGCTGCAGCGATGGAAGATGTTGAAATAAGCCTGGTAGTGAGAGCGATACTGGGTATCCAATCCTTCCCAATCCGCATCCAGACTGTAGCTGTCTTTCATGGAAAACTCGCGCACCCGAATCAAGCCAGCGCGTGGGCGGGGATCATCACGCCACTTGGTTTGAATATGGTATATCAGCATAGGCAGCTGCCGGTACGAACGTACCTCTTTTCTAACCAGGTCAGCGACGACTTCTTCGTGAGTCATGGCCAGAACCATATCACGGCCATTCTTGTCCTTGAAGCGTCCCATCTCTGATCCAATCTGGTACCATCGTTGGGTTTCCTTCCAAATATCAGCTGGATGGACGACTGGCATGGTTATCTCCTGACCGCCGATGGTATTCATCTCATCGCGCATTATGTCTTCAATTTTGGTCAGGGAACGCCTCGCCAAAGGCAGGTAACTGAAAATGCCGGCTGCAAGCTGGCGAATGAAACCGGCGCGTAACAGTAATTGATGACTGGGGATTTCAGCCTCTGAAGGTGCTTCGCGCAATGTTTGGCTGAAAAGATGGCTCATTTTCATCTGGCTGCCTCCATTGATTAATAGGCTCGAGCGAAGTACACTTTTTCCTCGGCGACCTCACCGCAGGCGATGCATTTTCCGGTGCCGCCAGGTTGCTCAAGAGCAATACAGCGGACGGTCGCTTTGGTGTCTTCCTTCACTTTTGCCTCACATGCCGAATCACCGCACCACCAAGAGAAAGCCCATCCGTCTTGCAGGACTTCCTTGAACTCATTATAGTTCTGGGGGTCGTGGATATGGCTATCACGGAAGTCAGTGGCGCGATCTAAGATAGACTGTTGGATGACCTTAAGCAACCCGTCGACATGAACAGGTAGACCATCCTGGGAGACAAAGGATTTGCCTGCTTTGCCAGGGATATCGCGACGCCCCAGAGCAACAGTGCCTTTTGCCACATCTTTTGGCCCGATTTCAATGCGCAGCGGGACACCGCGCATCTCCCAATCGTTGAACTTAAACCCAGGTGTGACCTCCTGGCGGTCGTCTACTTTGAGTCGAAAGCTGGTAGCTTTGAGCTGCTCCTGGAGGTGTTCAACTACGGGTAATACCGAGCTCTTTTCTACTTCATTTCTATAAATGGGAACGATCACGATTTGGATGGGAGCGAGTTTAGGAGGCAAGATTAAGCCATGATCGTCGCCGTGGGCCATAATAATAGCTCCAATGAACCGTGTGGAAAGGCCCCATGAGGTCGTCCACACATATTGGAGCTGGTTTTCATGGTCTAGGTATTGAATGTCGAAGGCCTTGGCGAAGTTTTGGCCGAGGAAGTGGGAGGTGCCGGCTTGCAGGGCGCGTTTATCTCCCATCATAGCCTCGATGGTAGTAGACTGCACCGCACCGGCGAACTTCTCACTCTCGCTTTTTATACCCTGGATGACGGGGATAGCCGCGTCGTTTATGGCGAAGTCGGCGTAGATACCCAGCATGCGAAAAGTTTCTTCTTGAGCTTCTTCAGATGTGGCGTGGGCTGTATGGCCTTCCTGCCAATAGAACTCCAAGGTGCGCAGGAATAACCTGGTGCGCATCTCCCAGCGGACTACATTTCCCCATTGATTGATTAGGATAGGCAAGTCACGGTATGATTTGACCCACTTCGCATAAGAATGACCAATGATAGTTTCGGAGGTGGGACGGATGACCAAAGGCTCTTCCAGTTTCTCGCCTCCTCCGTGGGTTACCACCGCCAGCTCGGGTGAGAAGCCCTCCACATGTTCTTTTTCCTTTTCCAGATATGACATAGGGATCAAGAGCGGGAAGGCGGCGTTAACGTGACCGGTTTCCTTGAAGCGGCGATCAAGGGCTTGCTGGATGTTTTCCCAGAGCGCCCAGCCATATGGGCGCACGACCATGCAGCCACGCACTGGTGCATAATCAGCCAGTTCGGCGCGCAATATGACCTGATTGTACCATTCAGAAAAATTTTCTACGCGGGAAGGGAGTTTCTCAGTGCTCATGGCGTCCTTGATATGAAGGTAAATTGATAGACCTGGGTCTTAAGGTATTCGAGAGTCAGCATCCTTGGCATGAGCTGGCTTCGAATAGCTTAATACCAATTAATAAATTCACCCTCTGGAGGCTTACAGTCCAGAGGGCGCCTAACAACCGAGTCTGATCAAAAGACTCACCAAACCCCGAGAGACCGAAAGCCTAGCTTGGCTTGCGGTTGGTTGGGAGTGGGGATGGTGGGAAATTGGCAGATCTCATCTTGAAAAAAGTGTACCATTGAATTCAGGAGTGTCAAGGTTTGCCTAATGACTTGTTGTTGTTCAGCGATATTGATACCCCCTGACTGTTCAGCGAAAATGTCACCCCATGGAAAACAAGGTGATATTGACGATGAAAGAATTGAAACGGATACACGTGATCCACGAGATCCAAGCTGGTCGGATTCACCATTTTGATTGCGAAATGTCATGAGGAGCATTGACAAATGTCACTTAAGGTATTGACATTGGATTGGTTATTGCTATAACTTTAAGATCGAAGGTTAGGAATTTACAATTTGCAACCCTCCTTTATTATGGCGAGGGATTATCTAGAGCGTTCAGGAGCGCGGAAAGAAATGGCAATGACAAAACCCTCTCGGAGTGAAGAAATATTATCAAAATATGATGAAATCGACCGTTTGTGTGCTAACGCTTTGCGTATGTTGGCAATAGACGCGGTACAGCAAGCAAATTCTGGTCATCCTGGCTTGCCTTTGGGGGCAGCAGACTTTGCTTATGTCTTGTGGACCCGCTTCCTGAAACATAACCCTGAGGATCCCACCTGGATTAACCGGGATCGTTTCATCTTGTCTGCCGGTCATGGCTCGGCTCTTTTATATGCTTTGCTTCACCTATGTGGTTATCCCATGCCGTTAGAGCAGTTGAAACAATTTCGCCAATGGGGTAGTCATACACCCGGACATCCCGAGTACGATCTGCAGCGGGGGATCGAAACGACCACCGGCCCTCTGGGCCAGGGTTTCGGCAACGCGGTGGGTTTGGCTATCGCTGAGCGCATGCTGGCTGCTAGATTTAACCAGCAAGGATCGGAATTGATCGATCATTACACCTATGTGTTAGCTTCGGATGGCGATTTGATGGAGGGGATATCACACGAAGTATCTTCTCTGGCAGGTCATTTGGGGTTAAGCCGCTTGATCGTTCTTTACGATGACAACCATATTTGCATCGATGGTCCCACCGATTTAACGTACAGCGATGATGTGCCTAACCGTTTTCAGGCTTACGGCTGGCACGTACAAAAGGTGGATGGGCACGATATGGCGGCGGTTGATAAGGCCATCCGTACCGCTCAGGAAGAGGTAGATCGACCTTCAATTATCGCCTGCCGGACGCATATTGGGTATGGCAGTCCACGCCAGGATACAGCCAAAGTCCATGGTTCTCCATTAGGAGAAGAAGACTTACGCCGAACTAAAGAAGCTATTAATTGGCCTTTGGAGCCACCTTTCCACGTGCCGGAAGTGGTGCGGGAACGCTTTGCCCTTATCAGGCAGGTTGGGGCTTCCCGTCAGGCGCACTGGGAAGAATCCCTCGCAGAGTACCGGAAGGTTTACCCCCAGAAAGCCAAAGATTGGGATGGTTTCATTAAAGGTGAATTGCCCGCTGGTTGGGATGCAGATTTGCCTACTTTTTCTGCTGAAAAGCCTATCGCCACCAGAGTGGCTTCGGGTAAAACGCTGGATGCTCTGATGCCTCGCTTGCTAACCCTGGTGGGTGGGTCAGCCGACCTAACGCCCAGCAACAATACCCTACCTGCTACGGGATGGGCGGTCAGGCGGGGAGATTTCAGTGGCAGCTACATTCACTTTGGAGTACGTGAGCATGGAATGGGATCTATCCTCAACGGCCTGGCTTTACATGGTCTGCGCCCTTATGGGGGTACCTTCCTGATTTTCTCTGATTACATGCGTCCAACAATTCGCTTGGCAGCCATGATGAAGCTGCCGGTTATCTATGTTTTTACGCATGATAGTATTGGATTAGGTGAGGATGGACCTACCCACCAACCGATTGAACATCTTACTGCCTTGCGGACGGTCCCGAATTTGGTTGTCCTTCGACCAGCCGATGCCAACGAAACCATGGCGGCTTGGAAAATCGCTTTAGAACGTAAGGATGGACCTACTGCTTTGGCACTTACCCGACAGGGATTGCCATTGCTCACACCCGCAGATGATCGGTCCAAACACGGCGCTTATGTCCTTGCGGATGAACCGCAAGTCGATCTCGATGTTGTGCTTATTGCCACCGGATCGGAAGTCAGCCTGGCTATGGCAGCCCGGGCTCAACTCGACCAGCAAGGGATTGCCGCCCGCGTGGTTTCAATGCCGAGTTGGGAGTTGTTCGATTTGCAACCGATTGATTATAAAGTTTCCGTGTTGCCTCATGGAGTACCGCGCTTGTCCATCGAGGCTGGGGTTACGCTTTCATGGCCGCGCTATCTCAATTACGATGGTTTGGCCCCTCAGAGCAGTAACCCCGCCACGCTTGGTATCGATTATTTTGGGGCTTCGGCTCCTTATGAAATCCTCTTCGAACAAATGGGCTTTACCGTTGACGAGGTGGTCAGGCGAACCAAGCAGCTGCTTGATGACTTTAATTCAAATCCGTAATTCCTGCTTGGCTCTTTGGATATCGATCAAGTGCGCTGGACCGGCGATACGCCCCCGGATGACCTCCAAATCCATCTTCATACCATCGATTTTCGCGGCAACGCGATCTGCAAAATCCTTGTGAGTTAAGAATACGGTGGTTGGGCCCGTATCAGTAGAAAAATATACCGGGGTGCCTTCTTGGCGTAGGTCGTTGCACATCCGGAAGAGTGGGATATTTTCCGGCTCCCAGGCAAATACTTTATTCTCCCGGCTTCCTGACATGGTAACTGCATGCAACCGGATGCTGTCAAGTTCAGCCAGCTGGCCTAGGATTTTCAAATCGCCGTTTTGAGTAGCAGTGATACACTCCATTATTTCTTGCGGGCGGGATTTCATCCAGGCTTTAAAAAAAGGGCTGAGTGGTGCGTCGCGGTGAGCCTCTTCGGTTTTTAGACCGACCCGCGAATCAATCGGAACGGTGAGTAACCGTAAATCTTTGAGTTGCTGATGGTTGTCTAATCGCACGGAAAAGCTATCCTCATGAGCGATTCCGGGGTAGGAAAGCCATAAGGAAAGGCCACCGGT